>DATAUH010000243.1:0-25816 GCA_036268375.1 Bryobacteraceae bacterium
GCAGTGGGTGGCGGGCTGCGGGGCAGATGCCGCGCCGTACTTTCGCGTGTTCAACCCGAGCCTGCAGGCGAAGAAGTTCGATCCCGATGAGGCTTACGTGAAACGCTGGGTTCCGGAGTATGGAAGTAGCGTGTATCCGCATCCGCTGGTCGATCACGCGGAAGCGCGAGCGCGTGCGCTGGATGCGTTCCAGAAAGTTGGGTCGCGAGCGATGGCGCGGGCCGAGTAGTTGGCGTAGTTTTAGCGGGGGTTGGGTTCGAGCTCGAATTTGGCCAGCGCGGCTTGCACCGATCCAACCAATTTTGCGCGGCGGGTGCGCTGCGCCTGCGATTGAGGCTGGCGGCCGCGGCCCATATGGAATCCACGCACTTCCGCGCCGGCGCGGAAACCATCGGGGAAGTCGAAACCGTCCAGCATAGAGTCGAGCAGCTTGAGAACGCGGAACTGGAGGCGCATGGCGGCGTCGAGATCGCCGGCGCGGGTGAGGTCGAAGAGCTGGCGCGTGAGCTCAGGCACGACATTGGCGGATGCGTGCGCGCCGCCGTCGCATCCCGCAATCAGCATGGGAACCAGCGCGGCTTCGGAGCCGGTGAGAAAAAAGAAATCGGGCCGGGATGGACGTACGTCCGCGATCATACGCAGCATGAAGGCGATGTCGGCCGAGGAGTCTTTGATGCCGATGATGCGCGGGAATTCGTGGGCCAGACTGCGTACGGCGGGCACGTCGATAGGGCTGGCGAAGGCGGGGATGTTGTACAGGGTGATGTCAATGGAAGCGTGGCGCGCGATTTCTGCGTAGTAAGCGTGGACGGCTTCGGCCTCCAGCTTGTAATAAAACGGAGCCACGATGGCGGCGGAGCGGACACCCATGCGGGCATAGGCTTCGCAGGCGGCCAACGTCTCCTTCACATTGGCTTCGGCGGCGCCGGCGATCACCGGGACGCGGCCAGCGGCTTCATCCGTCACGATTTCGACGATGCGGCGGCGCTCGGCGGGCGTGAAGCGCGTGAATTCGCTGGTGGTACCGTTCGGGTAAAGCCCGTGCGCGCCGCGCTCGATTACCCAGGACACGAGACGCCGCAACTCGCCTTCGGCGAGTTCGCCACCGCCATCGACGGGCGTCAGCAGCGGAACAAAAATGCCTTGCAGTTTCGTCAAAAACCAGGATACACGGCGCCGCACGCAGGCCGCAGCACTGTGGCAGGATGAGGAAGATGAAACGATACGCCGCGCTGTACGTGCTGCTGTGCGCCGCGCCTGCGATGGGCGCCGCGGTATTCGACATAACAAGCTACGGGGCGAAGGGCGACGGCAAAGCGCAGAACCGCGACGCGATCAACAAAGCCATCGATGCGGCGTCGGCCGCGGGCGGCGGGACGGTGATCGTGCCGCCGGGCGTTTGGGTTTCAGGCTCGATACGGCTGCGTAGCCACGTGACGCTGCAGCTGGAACGCGGCGCAGTGCTCGAAGCGAGCGCGGACGCTGCGGCGTATGATGCGCCGGAGCCTAACCAGTGGGACAAGTATCAGGACTTCGGTCACAGCCATTTTCACAACAGCCTGATTTGGGGCGAAGGCCTGGAGGATATCGCGATTGTGGGCGGCGGGCGGATTTCCGGCAAAGCGCTCAATCGGGGCGGCGGCGCGGGCGGCGACAAAGCGATTGCGCTGAAGCTGTGCCGCAATGTGACGCTGCGCGATATCTCGATTTTTTACGCCGGCCACTTCGGGCTGCTGGCTTCGGGCGTGGACAACTTGACCGTGGACAACGTCGCGATCGACACGAACCGCGACGGCATCGACATTGACTCCTGCCGCAACGTACGCATCGCAAATTCGAGCATCAATGCGCCCAACGACGACGCGATCACGTTGAAAGGGACGCATACGCTGGGCGCGGCGCGCGTGAGCGAGAACATCACGATCGCGAATTGCCTGGTGAGCGGGTACGAAATCGGCTCGCTGCTGGACGGGACCTACAAGCGGACGGTGGAACATGCGCCGGACCGCGACGGGCCGACGGGCCGGATCAAAATCGGCACGGAATCGGAGGGCGATTTCCGCAACATCACGATCACGAACGTGGTATTTGACCAGTCACGCGGGCTGGCGCTCGAGAGCGTGGACGGCGCGCATATCGAAGACGTGACGGTGTCGAACATTTCGATGCGCGACGTGTCGAATGCGCCCATCTTCATTCGCCTGGGCAGCCGGCTGCGCGCACCGGAAGGGGTCGCGATCGGCTGGATCAAGCGTGTCAGCATCAGCAACCTGACGGCGTACAATGCCGACCCGCGATACGGCTCGATCATCAGCGGCATTCCGGGGCACGATATCGAAGACGTAAAGCTGAACAACATCCGGCTGGTGTATCGCGGCGGGCTTTCGCTGGACGATGCGGCGAAGCAGCCCGCAGACCTGGTGAATTCGTTCTTTTTCCGCGGCGGCGTGCCTGCGCGCGAAGCGTACGCTACGCCGGAGCGCGAGAAGGAGTACCCGGAGCCTTCGATGTTCGGGATTCTGCCGGCTTACGGATTTTTTGTGCGGCACGCGAGCGGAATTGAGCTGAACGATGTCCGCGTGGCGTTCCTAAAGGATGACCGGCGGCCTGCGTTCGTACTGGATACGGTGGATGGCGTGCGCTTCGAGGATTGCCGCGCGCAAAAGGCGGCGGGAGGCGCGGCGACGCTGGTGATGATGAACGTGAAGCGGGTGCGCGCACTGGGCTGCGAAGGGCTGGCCGATTTCGATGTGGCGCAAGCGGCGCGCAAAGAGATGTGACGGGCTAGTCGCATTGACTTTTTACGGCTGGTCGAGTTCTTTCGCAGCAATCATTACGGCGAAATTCGGGGCTCCAAGGCGCAATGTGGTCAGTAGATCCGGAAGAGATCGGCCGATCGTGGCCGCTTGCTCGCGAAGGCGAGATATAACCGTCTTAGGATCAAGCGCATAAAGGTCCGTCAAAAACTGGTCCGGGCGCCGCGCTTCAATCTGCCATTCCGCCAGCGATGAGCGGGGAAAGTCTTTGAGATTCGATGTCACAATAACTTGAGCCTTGGCCTGCACGGCTGCGGCAACTACGTGGCGATCTTTCGGATCGTTCGTCATTGCGGCTGTGAGTTTCTCATAGCCTTCGACTTCGGCTTCCGGGAAGTGAAGTTGTACCTGCGCTGTTAAGTACGCGATATTTTCAGCAGTCAACTTTCTGCGGCTCTCCAGGTTCCGCGTCACTTCCGCCCAGATCTGATTCGACCACTTCGGGGTATACATCCGCGGCCTCTCCGCGAGGCGCAGTAGCGTATCGCGCAGCGAAGCGGGTAACAAAACGCAGGCATCGAGAACCGCGACCGTTTCGCCGCGCGCATCGGCCAACAATTAGAACTCGTCGTAGACGCCGTCTTTGACAGCGTTTCGAGCCATCTGTTCAATAGCTGAATGGCGCCGGCGATCACGTTCATTTCGGAACGAGATCAAATCCTGAAAGTAGACACGCCGGTGCGTGCCCGCACGGTGATAGGAGATCTTCCCTTCATCCAGGAGACGCACAAGGAATTGGCGGGACACTCCGAGGAAGTTTGCGGCCTCCTGTGTCGTCATCTCCTGAGCGGCGGAGGAGAGTGATACCGCTTTGCCGTCCGCGAGATCTTCGATGATCCTCAAGAGGAGCCGGTAGAGCTTGTCTGCGAGTGCGATCTCGTGGAGTCCACGACGATCTTTGGCGTGATCACCTTCCAAACAGCGTCGGAGTTCAGCGACTTCCGCTTGCTGAGTCTCCGAAATGCTGGCTGATTCAAAAATAGAACGCATGGCTATTCGCTACAACTGCAACCACGATATCGCGCCGCGGGTGTGCCGCATTCGTTGTTAGAGGGCATCCCGCGCACCCGCCAGAAATGCGGTACGCTAATCGCCGCACGACGCACATTCGTAAATGGCGATCGCTGGCGTGCGCTCGTCTTGCGTGAGCCACACGGGAGGCGGCGAACCGGCGGCCAGGTCGCGAAGGAATGGCGTGCCGGCCTGCTCCGGCAATTGATCTTCACCGAGGCTGGGGAACAGCACCAGATAGCGGGCGTGGAAGCGCGTCATCAGGCTGTGGTAGCCCTCGCTATCGACAGCGCGCGCGGTGAACGGCGGGTGCAGCGCGGTTACGACGTCGCGATGTAGCAGATAGTGCAGCGCCTGACCATCGACTGCGACCATCACGTGGCCGGGTTCTACGTGCTGTTCCAGCCATGCGGCGGCGGTAACGCCGGGTTCGACTTGCTGGTTCAACAGATTGCTCGCGACGCGCTCGGGGCCGGGACCGATGGGCGAGGTGAGGCTGCGCAGTTGGATGGCGAGTATGGCGGCGGTCATCGCGATTGCGGCGGCGATCCATTTGCGGCGGAGCGCGATGGAAAACAGAGGTGCGATCAGCGCGAGCGCGAGCGGATATGCGGGGCGAACGTAGCGCGTGATATCGGCGGCGATGGTGACCATGATGGTGAGCATTACGCCGGCGATATAGACGGCGAACATCCCACCGAGCCACAAATATGCATAGCCCATAAAGCCGCCCATACCGGCGAATGCGTGTCGGCGCCACGCGAGGAAGAAAGCAAGCGCGATGGCGACGACAGCGATGCCGAAAACTGCCATCCAGATGTCGCCGCGAAATGCGACGGCGTCGCCGAAGACCAGATGGAAGAATGCTTTGACAGTTTCGCTGAGGACCGTGCCAACCGGCTGGCGCGTGACGCTGTTGTTGCCGCCGCGCCAGGAGCCGGTGTATGCCACGTTGCGCGCCATCTGCGCGGCGGTCAGCGCCAACATACCGGCGATGCCTGAGAGCGCTGCCCAACGGCTGCGCGGCGTGCGCCAGACGCGCCACAGAAGATACAGCCCGGCGACGGGTAGCAGGAATAACGCCGCGTAACGGATGTCGTAGGCCGCTCCCGCGATCAGTCCGATGGGCGGCAGCAGCCAGGGCGAGGCGCCATCTTTACGCAGATCGCGCACCATCAAAAGCGCGATGGCCATTATGGCGGCGGTGAAAATGGCTTCGGTGCCAACGGCGGACGCGTCGGTGAGCGCGCGCGAATTCGCCATCCAAACCAGCGAGAGGAGCGCGATGGCCCAGGGCTTTGCTCCGAGTTCGAGGGCGACTTGCCAGATGAGCCAGAGCGTGAGCAGATAGCTTGCCGCCGCGATCAGGAAGCCCGCGGTTTCGGGCGAAAAGCCGAGGCGTGAGACGGCTGCGATCAGCAGCGGGTAACCGGCTGGAAAGTGCGTGAACGGCACAGGCAGATGGCCCACGGCGACCTGCTCATCGAAGTGCGCCATGTGCGTGCACAGGCACTCACCGGAAACGAAGTTACGCGTCGCGTCGAGATATTGAAACGCGTCGTTGCTCAAGAGCGGCGCGCGGCCTCGAGCGTAGAGGCACAAACACACGATGCCCAGAAGCAGGCTTGCCAGGATCCAGAAACGGCTGCGCATGCGGGTTGCCGCTTAGGCCGCGATCAACTCCCGCAGCTCACGCAGGCCTTCGGCGAAAGACACGCGCGGCTCCCAACCGATGAGGCTGCGAATGCGCGTCAAATCGGCGAGCGTAACTTCGGCGTCGGCGGGGCGGCGCGCGGTGTACTCCTGCAGGGGCGAAATCATGTCGGCGAGTTCTTTTACAGAGATGCTTTCGCCGCTGCCGACGTTCAATTGCGTGCCATGCGCATCGCTTTCGAAGGCGGCGATGTTGGCGGCGGCAACGTCGCGCACGTGCACGAAATCGCGGCGCTGATCGCCTGAACCGTGGATGATGAGCGGCTTTCCGGCGGCGGCGCGGCGCAGGAAAATGCCGAGCACGAGCGCGTAAACGCCCTCTTCAGGCTGGCGCGGCCCGTAGACGTTGAAGTAGCGCAACACCAGCGCGGGGACGCCGTAGAGGCGGTCAAACATCAGGCAGTATTCTTCGCCGACATATTTCGAGAGCCCGTACATATTGAGGAAATCGCCGGGTAGGGCTTCGTAATGGGGAGCGGGGCGATTGCCGTAGTAAGTGGACGATCCGCTGTAGACGACTTTGCGCACGCCTTCGCCGCGCGCGGCGGCGAGCACGTTCTGCGTGCCGAGTACGTTGGCGGAAGTGCAGTGTTCGATGGCGTCGATGGATGCGGCGGAGCGGCTCATGGCGGCCATGTGAAAAACGCCTTCACAGCCGGCTGTGGCTTTGATGCAGGTGTCGAGGTTGCGTATATCGCCCTGGATGAATTCCGCTTGGGGATGCACCCACTCGCGCTGGCCGAGGCTAAGATCGTCCAGCACCCGCACGGAAGCTCCGCGCCCGACGAGCGCTTCTACCAAGTGGCTGCCGATGAACCCGGCGCCTCCCGTAACCAGAACTTTTCCTATCATCGATTCGCGGCCGCGCAGGCGGCTCTCTCTTTCCCGTCTAAGTTTGAACGCATTGCGACCACGGCAGCAGGCGATACTTCAGCACCACCCAGAGCGCGATCAGCCCATCCATCGGACGAATCTTTTTGCCTTCCTCGACGCTGCGCGGCTCATAGCGAATCGGCGCTTCGCCGAATTTCGCTCCCGCGCGATAAAGCTTCACCGTGATTTCGTGATCGAGTTCGAAGCCGTTGGTGTCCAGCTTCAGTTGCTTGAGCATTTTGGCCGGATAGAGTTTGTAACCCGTGAACATATCCGGCACCCAGCGGCCGACCAACACGGAAGTCCAGGCGCGAATCACCAGCGCGGCGGCCCAGGGCGCGACGCTTTGATTGGGGTGTTTTCCGGGGAAAACACCGCGGCCGTGATCGCGAATTACGCCGGAAAGGCGGTTGCCGTACACGCACTCGATGCCCGAAGCGAGCGGCCGCAGCAGCGCCGGATAGTCTTCCGGGCTATATTCCAGATCCGCGTCCTGAAACAGAATGTAGTCGCCGGTGGCTTCGCGAATGCCGCGCTTGAGCGCAGCGCCGCGGCCTTGATTGGGAACCTGGTTGTAGAGATGGACGCTGGGGAAGCCTCGAACAACGCGTTCGGTGCCATCTTTGGAACCATCGTTGACGACGATGATCTGTTTCTCGAAGCCGAGCTGTTCCGTATCGATGCGGAGAATCGTCTCCAGAAGCTTGCCGATAAAGGCTTCTTCGTTGTACGCAGGGATAACGATGGAGATTACCGGCATGAGCCTCTGCGCGCGAATGAATTAGTATAGCTTGCGGTTTCGCGCCCCGCGCCCGCTTGTATTGGCCTGCTGCACCGCCATGTTGCAGCGGCCGCGTGAATGAAATAGGTCAGCTTCATCGTAGTCTTCACTAATCGACGAAACGGTATTTCAATAAAGTCCAGACTGCTACGAACCCGTCGCGCGCGCGGATCTTCTTGCCCGCTTCGGCGCCGCGTGGCATGTACTCGATGGGTTCCTCAATGATTTTGCAACCGCGACGCACCAGCTTGGCGGTGATTTCGTGATCGGTTTCAAACCCGGTGGTGCGCACATGCATGCTCTTCACAATGTTGGCCGGGTAGAGCTTGTACGCCGTGAGCGTGTCCGTCAGCCATCTTTGATAAAGCAACCACGTCCAAACTGTGAGCAACTGGCCGGCAAACCACGGCCCGAAGCGCTGATTGGGATGACGCCCGGGAAATAGCGTGAAGCCGGGGCTTTTGACACGCTGGCCCAAGGTGCGGCTGCCATAGACGGAATCCGCGCCGCGCTTGAGGGCGATCAAGAGGCGCCGGTAATCGTTGGGGTCGTACTCCAGGTCGGCATCCTGCACGAGGATGTAATCGCCCGTGGATTCGCGAATGCCACGTTGCACGGCCCGCCCTTTGCCCTGATTCGGCACCTGCGTGAAGACGCGCACGCCTTCGAAGGAACGCGCAATCTCGCCCGTGCGATCGGTTGAGCCGTCGTCTACAACAATAATTTCCTTCGGAAAGCCGAGCGATTCGGTGTCCACAGCCTGGATCTTACGCAATAGCTCGCCAATGAACGCTTCTTCGTTGTACCCGGGAATGACGACCGAAAGCAGCGGCATGCGGGATCAGTTTCTGACGCCCGCGGCTTTGCCGGCGGAGGAACTCTCCAGTTGCGCGGCGCGAGCCTCGCGCGGCGCAAGCAGCTGCTTGCGTCCGCCAAAGCGGTAACGAACTAATGCGGCCACCATCTTCACTCCGTCCAGTATAGTGATCTTCTTGCCTTCGCGACGCGTGCGCGGGCTGTAATCCACCGGCATTTCGAGCACGTATTCGTGCAGCAGGCCGAGCTTCGCGCAGATTTCGGCGTCCAGATCGCGGCCGCTGCGCTCCAGATTCAGCCGGCGCAGCAAAAGCGCGTCGAACACCTTGACGCTGGTGAGCACGTCCGAAATATAGCGGTTGTAGAGCAGCAGCGTAATGATGCTGAGCAGGATTCCGCCGTACTTACTGGTCAGATAGAGTCCGCGATTATCGGCATAAATGCCCTTGAGCTGTTCGGAAAGGTCACGCACCTTGGTTGCGCGCGTGCCGAAGACGGCGCGGAAGGCGGACTGGGTCAGCGGCGCGACGAGCGGGAGCAGATCTTCGTGCTTATATTCGTGATCGCCGGGGAAAAAGGCGATGATGCTGCCACGGGCGTGCTCGATTCCCACGCGGAGCGCGGCGCCGCGGCCCGCTCCAGGCTTGGTTTCGAAGACGCGTATGGTCTGAACTGCGCGAGCGATCTCCGCGGATTCATCGCGCGAGCCGCCATCGACGACGATGATCTCTTTGGTAAGGCCTAGCGGCTGAAAATCGAGCAGGACCAGCGATTTCAGGACCTGCAGAAGCGTGTGCGACTCGTTCAGCACCGGCACCACGATCGAAATCATATGCTGCAGGCGCTGCAACTCGATATCAATGCGGGCCTGCACGATCTGCTGCAGTTCGTCGAGCACGAAGCCGCCGGAGTGACGGCCCTCATGCGCTTCCCAGTCGCGCAGGCGAACGGTCTCGAGCGGATATTTAAACTTGGTAGCGTCGAATGGAATGTATTTGGCGCGGTCGGCCGCTTCACCGGAGCGCTGCACGAAGAACTGGCTCACGCAATTGCGCCAGGCGAGCTGGGCCTGCGATTTGCGCGTCATGGCCTCCATGAATTTATCGGCCAGATCGTTGACGTCGTCCTCTTGAATGTCGAGATCGCGCACGATATTGCCGATGAAGATCTTGTCGGCGTGCGTGTTGCCCGCAATAGCCTCGCCGATCTCCTGCGTCATGTACGAAGGAAAGAGCGAAGAGTGCTGCGTGCCCGGGCCGTAGACGATGACGTCAGCGTCGACAATGGCCGCAACCGCGTTGGGATTTGCCTGGGGCGTGCGCGCGCCGGCGCCAATCAAAGCTTGCCAGCCGCTCGCGGGCTCGGGCGCATTTTCCACTTGCGTGAGATAGACCTGTTCCTCGACCAGGTAGAGATCGGTGATCTTCGCCGAGCTCTGCGCGGCAACGATATCGGCTTCGCCCAGCAGCATGCTGCCGTCGGCCTTGCCGGCAACCAGGAACAGGTTTTCGCCCTGCGTGACATTGAGCAGCGTGCCCGGATCGACATCGTAGAAGCGGCAGAAAGCTTCAATGGAACGGTTGAAATCCTGGCCCTGTTGCAAATAGCAGCCGGCAAACAGCAGATTGCCGAGCGCGCAATCGGTGAAATCGAAGGTGCGGCCCGCCTGCTCCTGTTCGTGGAAATAAGTGATGAACGTGTCCAGCAGGGAGCGGAAACCGCCGGCCTGATCGACCGACATCTTGCCGAAATGAGGTTTTAGTTTGACGGGAAGCCTGGAGGGATCGTGCAGAAACGCATCGATGAGCGTGAGTGCATCTTCGCGCGAGATACCGACCGGCAGACGGTAATCGGAGAGAAATTTCAGCGCCTGATGGCAGGCTTCGGTCACCGGCATCAGCCGATTGATGTTCTTGCGAACGTCCGAAGGGCCGAGCATGGACGGGATGAAGCGGCGCAGGCGGCCGGTGGAATGGCCGTCGTCGTACGCATTGATGAGAATGCGCAGACGGATCTGCGGGTGGCGCAGCAGCGCGGTGGTGATACTGTGCGTGCCGCTCCCGCCGGAGAATAGCACTACATTGATTTGCGTGCGCGAAGCTTCAGCCATGAATCCCCTCCATCGGCGCGGCGTTGCTGAGGCCACGCCTCAGGTACGGTTCGATGCGCGCCGCGTCGGCGGGCGAATTGATGCCCACTGTTTCCTCAATATCCATTACACGCGGCGAGACCACGCGCAGGCCGCGGGCGGCGGCGAACGGAAAGATCGGCACCATGTTGAACTCGCCCGTGACCGCGCCGGTAGCGATGGGATCGCCGCGCATTTCATCCAACAGTTTGCGCAGAATTTCGGTGCGGAAGCAGAAGAAGCCCGAATCGCTTTCTCCCTGCGCGGGGAGTTTGTCGCCTTCGCGGACCTGCAGCAGACGCGTAATGCGCCCATCCGCGTCGCGTTCGAAGTGAGTGTAAGGATTTGCGCGCAACACTGTAGGAACGGTCATCGCGGGTTCGAGCGGTCCTTGATGGATGCGCAAGACCGCGTCGATCGATTGCGGCCGCACAGCCACTTGATCGCCCCAGATCACGGCGGTGTTCTTCGTTTCCACGAACTGGGCGCCAATGGCGATGGCGTCACCCATACCGGTGGGTACTTCCTGAATTGCGATGCGGTAACGACCCGGGGCGCGGCGCTCCAGTTCGGGTTCAACATCCTTTTGGCCGTCGGGCGAAAGAACGAACACGGCCGTCTGGCAGCAGGGCAGCAGCAGATCGAGCAGCCAATCCAAGATCGTGCGGTCAGCGACCGGAAAGAGAATCTTCGGCAGGTTGAAACCGAGGCGCGAACCGCGGCCCGCGGCTGCGATCACCGCACTCCACTGCGCGGGATCTACCGCCGGCGCCGCATAACGGGGCCACTGATCGCGCTCAATGATGTATGGAGTGGTCGCCATCATGCGCACTCGAGAAGGCCGGCCAATTCGCGCAGGGATGCCACTACCCGATCCGCCCCCGCGGCGGAAAGTGCGGCCGCGTTGTCGCTGGTGAAGCCGATGCCGTACGCGCCGGCGCGCCGCGCGGCCTGAATTCCGGCCACCGCGTCTTCCACTACCGCGCATGCCGAAGGCTGCGTTTCCAACGACTCGATCGCCTTGCTGAAAATTTCGGGATCCGGCTTAGCCATACGCACGTCGTCGCCTGAAAAGGTGGCGCGGAAGGCATCGCGAAGGCCAGTGGTATCGAGGAAAATATCCACGCTTTTTCGCGAACCCGAACTGGCTAGAGCCAGGCGGTAACGCGCTGCAAGCTGCCTCACAACGGGGATGCAATCGGGTTCGATGGGTTTATCGGCGGCCACCAGGTCGCGCGCGCGCTGACTTTTGCGGCGGCTGCAATCGGCAATCACGGCGTCGCCCGCGGCAATTCCACGCGCGGCGAAAATCGAACGGAAAACGTCCGGCGTGCGCCAGCCCGCCCAATCGTCGTAATGAAAATCGTTTACGCCAAAGCCTTCGAGAACTTCCTGAAAGGCGCGGGCATGCGCTCCACGAGATTGAATCAGCACGCCATCGAGATCAAAGATAATTCCCGTGATCCCGTCCGCCCACGGACGCTCAGAATTGATTGGCAAGCTGCTCCATTTTAACAGCGGACGCGTTGAGTTTCATATCAGATACGTTGCTTATACCAGTTACCAAGGTTATGGAACCGGCTTTGGCGGATGCCTGAAAAACGAACAGCCGGAGCGGAGATTCTCCGTCCGGCTGTTTCCCGAGAGGTGTTTTACGGATCTACTGCACGCTCGTGCCCTGCCGCCTGTACGATTACCAGGTCGGCTGAGTTCACCGCGCCATCGCCATTGATGTCCGCGTAGATGTTGTAGGTGCTGAACAGAATGAAGTTGTTGAGGATGGTCGCATCGGCCGCATTGACGGCGCCAATCCGCGTTGTAATCGCTGTTTATACCAGTTACCAAGGTTTGGAACCGGTTTTCGCGGATGCCTGAAAAAACGAACAGCCGGACCGGAGCTTCTCCGTCCGGCTGTTCCCCGAGAGGTGTTTTACGGATCTACTGGACGCTCGTGCCCTGCCGCGTCTGAACGATTACCAGGTTGGCGGAGTTCACCGCGCCATCGCCATTGATGTCCGCGTAGATGTTGTAGGTGCTGAACAGGATGAAGTTGTTGAGGATGGTCGCATCGGCCGCATTGACGGCGCCATCCGCATTGTAGTCGCCGCTTATACCAGTTACCAAGGTTATGGAACCGGCTTTCGCGAATGCCTGAAAAAACGAACAGCCGGAGCGGAGATTCTCCGTCCGGCTGTTCCCCGAGAGGTGTTTTACGGATCTACTGGATGCTCGTGCCCTGCCGCGTCTGTACGATTACCAGGTCGGCGGAGTTCACCGCGCCATCGCCATTGATGTCCGCGTAAATGTTGTAGGTGCTGAACAGAATGAAGTTGTTGAGGATGGTCGCATCGGCCGCATTGACGGCGCCATCCGCATTGTAGTCGCCCCATAACACTTTGAAGGCTTGGGTGAAGCCGGCGCCATTCCCGAGGGCTCCGCCTGTCCCGGCACTGATGGGACTGGCGCCGCTGCCCGACAGCTTCGCGGTGATGGAACCCTGCGCGATGGGACTGAAGGTCCAGGTGAGTGTGTTGGTGCCAAGGCCGCTGAAGCCGGTGGCGGTGATCCCCGTCAGGCTGGCGGCGCTGGCGGTGACGATCGGTTCAGAGAACGTCACCTGAAGTCCGGTGATTTCCCAGGGCAGATCTTTACGCGTGGAACCGGTAAGCAGGAAGCTCTTGGACGAGCCGTAGAGCGCCTTCACGCTGGATACGGTTGGGACAGGCGCCGTCGGCCCAGTCGGAGCCGTGGGCCCCGTGGAACCGGTTGAGCCAGTGGAGCCCGTTGTACCTGTGGAGCCCTTGGAGCCGGTCGAACCCGTAGAGCCGGTAGAACCCGTGGAACCAGTCGGTCCGGTCGGCGCTGTCGGGCCGCTAGCGCCAGTTGAGCCGGTACCAACGCTCCCCGGCGGCAGGCTGGCGATATATGCAGGCCAGTTGGTGCGCGCGGCGGCGGCGTAGGCCGCGAGCTGCGAATAGTTGCGGTTATACGTCGAGTACATCAGCCCCTGCACGCCCGGGATGCCGAGGACGTCCAAAACCTCGGTGCTGGCGGCAGCCGCTCCATTGCCCGAATCGTAATAGCCGGCGATCACCTGGCGATGCGCGTACGGGGCGGTGGCAAACCATCGCGCCGAGGTATGAAGCTGGCCCAGGTTCCAGTTCATCATGATCACGTCGGAGGGCAGGCCCGTCCAGGAGCCGGTCAGGTCGCCTTCCACGAGATAGTAGTTATTCACGGCGTTCTGGTTGGGATCGAACATGTCGCCCCATACGTAGATGTTGGCGCCGGGATTGAGTGAGCGATAGAGCTGGTAGGTCTGATTGAAGTGCCAGTCGAGCAACTGCGCGGGCGTCATGTTCTTGGCCTTTGCAGAGGTGGTGGAGTTCATGTGGCGCATTTCGTCGTAGCCGAACATGAAGTCGTGACCATTGGCGAATACGCGCTCTACGGCTGAGGCATTGGTCGAACGCCATGCGAGCGCCGCCGGATCGGTGAGGCTTACGCCGGCGTCGCCGTAGACCGGTTGAATGGCATACCAGTTCATGGCCACGATCTGATTCGGCCGCAGGCTGCTGCCCGCGGGCACGGGTACGGTCATCGGTGCATGCCAGCTGTTCTGGTAATAGGGTGGCGCGCCGGAGAGTTGCGGATCGCTGATGGCGCCGAAATCCGAGCCTTCCGTGAAAACGTGCGCCGGGTTGTTCGGGTCGTAGACGCTCAGGGGCGTGCTGCTCCCGCGCAGAACATAGATGAGGCCAGTCTCTTCCAGGCTGATGTCGTCAAACCACAGGTTGCCGTGGCTGCCTCCCCAAATGCCCATTAAAATTTCGAGCGTGCTGTTGGGGCCGCTATTGAAGGTGTAGTCCCATTGCGTCCATCCGGAAGTGGAGGCGGGAAGCGATAACGGCTGATTCACGCGGTTCAAGTTCAGATTGCCGCTGCCGAAAATCTCGACCTGCGGCGCGCCGCCAAAACCGGCGGTGCGATAGAACATGCGCATATGATATTGGCGCCACGGCTTTACCGTGAAGCTTTGCGCCAGGCGGCAGTTTGCCGGAGCATTCTTGATTAAAGCCGAACCGGAGCCGGAATGGGCCATGGTGCGGTCGACGCTCAAACCGTGGTCGCCATAGCTGAACCACGCCGTTTGACCACTCTCGAAGCCGCCGTTTGCCAACCCCGGGAAGGAGTTCACCATCTGCAGCGTTCTGCCGGTGGAATCGACCTGAAACTCAGTGCCAACCACCTGCTGCCCTTCGGCCAGGCTCGTACCTTCTTCCAATTCGTCATACGAATGGCCGTAAGGCGCCACCTGCGGCATGACGGTTAAGCCCCTCGAGCGCGCGTAGGCTACGACCTGCTGCATGTAAGATGTGTTGAACCAGGAATATTGAAGGAAATCGATGCCGGAATCCCACATTACGACGCCGGAATAACCGGCGGAGACGGCTTGATCGATAATCGCCTCGGCCGGAGCTACGGCCGAAGCATTACTGATATAAGTATTGAGGAAGAACCAGAGCTGCGGCGTGGGCGGCGTCTGGAGCTGGGCTGCTGCGGTTTGGGTTCTACCTGCGGTGCAGGCGCAAAGGGTCGCAAAGGCGCAAAGAAGTAGCGATTTCAAGTAAACCTCCGGCTTGATCATTCATCGTTTTGTGACTGATCTTATTGATTGAACTGTTTAATTACCGGCTCAGATTAGCAAAATTACAGAGTTAATTGTGCAAAACATCAAGACAATTTTGTGGGTATTATCAGCAGCGATTACGTGGGCGCTGCCGGCCCCCGCGCAAGCCCCCGCGCCACACAAGCGAGTACTCGCCTGGGCTGACGTAAGTTCTGGATTCCAACACGATTCCGTGTCGCACGCGCTGGCCGTTATCGAGCGACTTGGCCGCGAATCCGGAGCCTTCGAGACATATATCAGGACAGATTCACAACTAATTACCAAGCAGCCAATTCCGGAGCCGGCGCGTAACACACGTAACCTCAATTATTTTGATTCAATTCTTTTTATTGGTACTGGCGATAATCTAAATATGCAGCAGAAGCGGGACTTACTAAGCTTTGTTCACGACGATGGAAAAGGCTTCGTGGGAGCGCACACCGGCGACGATGCCTTTTTCGATTGGCCTGAATTTGCTGAAATGATTGGGGGTTGGTTCGATAACCACCCTTGGGGGCAGTTTGATGCTCCAATTGTAGTGGAAGACGCGAAATTCCCTGCGATGTTGGGCTTTCCCGTACGCTTCACCATCCACGACGAGATTTATCAGCATAAGAATTTCGAGCGCAGTAGGGTGCATGTACTAGCAAGTTTGGATGCGTCCAAGATAGATCTCAAAAACCCAAACGTGCATCGGACGGACCGCGATTTTCCGGTCGCATGGGCAAAGATGTATGGCAAGGGGCGGGTTTTCTATTCAACTTTCGGGCATGCCGCCGAAACCTGGGACAATCCCATGATCCAGAAGATGTACCTGGAGGCTATAAAATGGTCGCTACGGCTGGAAGGCGACGACGTGAAGTAACCCGCGGGATCGTTCCGTTCCATTCGGTAACCGCAATATGATGCAAAAACTCAGAATCATCTGGCTGGCCGCAGTTACGGCCGGAATCGCGGCCGCGCAAACGGCCCCCGTGCTTAATGCCGCGCAAATAGATGCGGGGAAGGTCCTCTTCGTTGAAAAATGCGGCTTCTGTCACGGCCCCGACGCTACCGGTGGGGAAAGCGGACCGGACTTGACCCGCTCCGATCTGGTCGACGCAGACAAAGCTGGTGACAAGATCGGCCCTGTGGTACGCGAAGGACGTCCGCGAACCGCCATGCCCGCATTCCAGGTCTCCGATCAGGAGCTTGCCGAGCTGATCGCTTTCATCCACAACCAGAAAATTGAACTCGAAAAGCGAGGCAATCGCAAAGGCGTGGAAGTGGCCGACCTGCAGACCGGCAACGTCGAAGCCGGCAAGAAATACTTCGACGGCGCCGGCAAATGCGCCTCGTGCCATTCCCCGACCGGCGATCTCAAAGGTCTCGCCAGCCGATTGAAGGGCCTGCGTCTGGAAGAGCGTATGCTGTACCCGGGCAACGCGTCCGCAAAGGCAACTGTCACGCTGCCCTCCGGTGAAACCATAACCGGCAAGCTCATGTTACACGATGACTTCACCATCGGCGTGCGCGACGAACAAGGCTGGTATCACTCCTGGCCAACAGACCAGGTGAAGTTCACCATCGACGCGCCGGCCGAAGCCCACGTCGACCTTTTGAGCAAATATACCGACGCCGACATCCACGATCTGATGGCGTATCTGCAAACCTTGAAGTAGGCATCAATGACGAAGACTATTTGCAATTTCACCGCTTGCAATTTCACCCTGCGTGTTGCGGCGCTCCTCGCGGTCACTTTCACGGTTGGAGCGCAGGGCCTGGACCCGCAAGCGCTGCTGCATCCGCCTGTGGACACATGGCCCGGCTATCATGGCGACTACACCGGCCAGCGTCACAGCTCGCTCACGCAGATCACGCCCGGCAACGTTGAGGACCTAGGGCTTGCTTGGATTTATCAGTCGCGTCCCGAAGGCACGCTCAAAGCTTCGCCCATCCTCGCCAACGGCATCCTTTACTTCACGATTCCAGATAATGTTTGGGCCGTTGACGCGCGTTCTGGTCACGAGATCTGGCACTATGCGTATCCGAAAAGCCGCGGCCTGCATATCGGCTCGCGCGGCGTCTCCATGTGGCACGAGTCGCTATTCTTCATGACGCCGGATGCGCACGTGGTGTGTCTCGACGCTAAAAACGGCACGGTGAAATGGAATGTGGAAGTGGCCGACGTTAAAAAAGGCTACTGGAGCAGCATGTCGCCTCTGATTGTCGGCAACCACGTGATTGCGGGGGTTTCGGGCGACTTCGACAACCTGCACGGCATCTTGCGCTCGCTCGATCCCGAGACCGGCAAAACGCAGTGGGAGTGGAACAGCACGCCTCCCGCGGGCACGCCCAATCAGCCAACCGGCGGCCAATCGTGGATGACCGGCACCTACGATCCGGCGCTCAACCTGATCTACTTCGGCACCGGCAACCCGACGCCCGTGCTCACCGCGAAGACGCGGCCGGGCGACGATCTCTACACCTGCAGCATCGTCGCGCTCAATCCCGACACTGGCAAACTCGCGTGGGCGTTCCAGCCCTCTCCGCATGACACACACGATTGGGACGCGGTCGAAATTCCCGTGCTGGTGGATGGCGATTTCAACGGCCAGCCGCGCAAAATGCTGCTGCAAGCCTCGCGCAACGGCTATTTCTTCGTGCTAGATCGCGCCACCGGCAAGAGCCTGCTGAGCACGCCATTCGGTCCCACCAATTGGGCAACTGGTCTCGATGCCAAGGGCCAGCCAAAACCCAACCCCGAGAAGGAACCCGCTCCCGACGGCCGCCTGATCGCTCCCGATGAAGGCGGCATGACCAATTACCGCTCGCCCAGTTACGACCCGAAAAGCGGCCTGTTTATCGTGAACGCGCACCCAAGCTACGCCATTTATTTCGCCAAGCCCGCGGATGGCGCATACGGCTGGGCCGGCGCCGATTACGGGGTATGGAGCAAGGCCGTGCTGCAGGCCATCGACTATAAGACCGGCAAGACACGCTGGTCGCATGAACTCGGCCAGGGCGGCTCCGGCGCAGGCGTGCTGACGACCGATTCCGGACTTGCATTCACCGGCGATACTTCGGGAAACGTGCTGGCGCTCGAAACCGCCACCGGAAAAGTTCTGTGGCACGCCAATGGCGGCGGGTCCATGCAAAGTTCGCCCATCACTTATGAGTTGGACGGACGCCAGTACGTCATCACCACCAGCGGCAACATCATGACCGCCTGGGTGTTGCCGAAGCGCTACGCCAAGGGTGCGAAATAGCCGTGCGCCGCGCGTTCCGAACACCAGAAGAGTTGGCGCCGCTGCTGCGCGATACCATTCGTGCGGAGTTTACGCATCTGTGTCGGATGGATGCGGCGCGCGCGTGTCTGCGCCCGAAGGGACCGGAATCATGGTCGCCCAAAGAGGAGCTGGGTCACCTGATCGATTCAGCGGCAAATAACCACATGCGCATCGTACGGGCGGGGCTTGATGGCAGCTTTGAGGGCCCCGGGTACGCGCAGGGGGAGTGGGTGAAGGCGCACGACTATCAAGACGCCGCGTGGGAATTTCTGGTGACGCTCTGGCAAGGCTACAACGAACTGATTGCAGGCGTGGTTCACCGACTCCCGCGCGATCGCTTTAGCGCGCCCTGCCGGATCGGCGGCGGCGAACTGCTGGGCCTGGATTTCGTGATTGAAGACTACATCAAGCACATGCAGCATCACCTTGACCATCTGCTGGGACGGGCCACCGTCACGCCGTATCCGTAGCCGCTAGTTTTTTTCGTAATTCGAGGCGCGTCGTCACGTTTTCGAAATGGATCGTCAGCGACAATCGAGGAGATGTTCAAGGCAATTCGCGCGCTCGCGCTCTTATCCCCCCTGGCTTTTCTGCTCGCCCAGACCGGCGGCGCGGATAGTCCGTTTTTAGAGAAACCGTATCTGCAACTCGGGAACGCCCCTCACCTTTCCTCCTCCGAAAGCCTGGAGCTTCTGTGGCACACGACGGACCAGCCCGGCAATTGGGGCGTGGAGCTCAAGACTTCGAAAGACTCCGCCTGGCGCGCGATGGATAAGCCCGCGACGACCAGCATCAACGCTCCGGGAATTCCGAGTCATCTGGTGTATCGCACGCTGCTGAAGGGGCTCGTGCCCGGTGAAGATTTCCAATATCGCGTACTGAAGTCAGGCGACATGGTGTTTACGTCCAGCGGGCGCGCACGCAAATCCGCCGGCCAGCCTTACCGCGTAGTGGTCTTCGGCGATTGCGCTCAGGGCACGCCGGAATCGCGCGCGGTTGCGTACCAGACTTCGCTCGCCAAGCCGGATTTCGTCCTGATCCCCGGCGACATCGTCTATGGGTCCGGCCGCATCTCCGAATATCGCGAAAAGTTTTTCCCCGTTTACAACTCCGAGACGGCGTCCCCGCAAACCGGCGCTCCGCTGATTCGCTCCATTCCATTCATCGCGGCCGTTGGCAATCACGACGCCGCCCTCACCAACTTCCAGCGCTATGCCGACGCCCTGGCCTTCTTCCTCTATTGGGATGAGCCGCTCAACGGCTTCGTGCCCTCGGCCAACTCCCGCGCCGCCGTGCACCGCCTGACCGGCAACGAAGAGGCGCAGCCGCCGTTCCTGGCCGCCGCAGGATCGCGCTATCCCTTGATGGCGAATTTCTCCTTCGAATACGGCAACGCGCACTGGCTGATCCTGGATTCGAACACCTACATGGACTGGACCAACCAGGAGCTGCGCGACTGGATTGCGAAGGACCTCGCCGGCGCGCAGAACGCCACATGGCGGTTTGTCGCCTTCCACCACCCCGGCTTCAATTCCGCCAAGGAACACTCCACCGATCAATGGATGCGCACGCTCGCGCCTGTCTTTGAGGCCGGCAAAGTGGACATCGTGTTCCAGGGCCACGTGCACAATTACCAGCGCAGCTACCCGTTCACATTCACGCCCAAGCCGCAGGCCGATGGGGCGGCGGTGGGTCCCAAAGGCGAAGTGGCCGGCGACTGGAATTTCGACAAGAGCTTCAAAGACGGCGGCAACACTCGCCCGCAAGGCGTGATCTACATCGTCTCCGGCGCCGGCGGAGCTGGACTGTACAGCGTCGGCATGCAAAAGGAGCCCTCCACGTGGCAGCCCTTCACGTATAAATTCGTATCCGAAGAACACTCCATGAGCGTGTTAGACATCAGCGGAAAGAACTTCAAGCTGAAACAGATCTCCGACTCCGGCCAGCAGGTGGACGCCTTCCAGATCGTGAAGCAGTAGGCTTAACCTCGCCGTGTGTGGCCAGGCGCAACGGGCCTGCGGACCAGTTCCGCGGGCTCGCCGAAGCGTCTGCCTGAAAATTTTCCGCGAACGTTCCGCCGCGCCGTGCGTAATGTGTCTAGAGGAGCACGCATGGCCATTGCCCGCGATGTCCGCTACGCCGTCCGCTCGGTCGCGAAATCCCCCGGGTTCGCGATAACCGCCGTCCTCACGCTCGCACTGGGCATTGGAGCTACCACCGCCATTTTCAGCGTTTGCGACGCAATCTTGTGGAAACCGGCGCCGCTGCCGCATCTCGATTCGACAGTGATGCTCGATCAGGCGGTGAGCGGCGATGCGCACGACTACGCCAGCCTCACCGAAGCCGACGCCGGCGATATCGTTAAACAAGCCAACTCCTTTGCATCCATCTCGATATTTCAGCAGGGCCTGGCCAATATCGTCGCGGCCGGCACGGAACCCGAGCGCGTCGATCAAGCTTTGGTCGCCGCCAATTTCTTTGACGTTCTCGATGTGCAGCCGGAATTGGGACGCCGCTTCCGCTCAGGCGACGATGAGCCGGGCGCAGCCAAACTGGTCATCCTCAGCGACGGTCTCTGGCGTCGCCGCTTCGGCGCGGACCGCTCCATCATCGGCCGCACCATTCGCCTGGATGACCGCGATACCACCGTCGTGGGCGTGATGCCTGCGCGTATCAACTTTCCGCTGGCCACTGAAGTGTGGACGCCACTCCAACTCGCGCCGGCGCAGAAACATTCGCGCGCTGCGCAATCGGTCAGCGGCGTCGCGCGGCTGAAACCCGGCGCTTCGGTTTCGCAGGCGACCGTCGAAATGGATGGCATCGCGCGCCGTTTGGAGGCCGAATATCCGGACACGAACAAAGGGCGCCGCTTTCTGGTGCGCCCGGCGTTGCATGCCATGATCGGCGATGAAACCGAGCAGTATTCCCTGCTGCTGCTCTGGTCGGTCATGTTCGTGTTGTTGATCGCCTGCGCCAATGTCGCCAACCTGCAGTACGCGCGCGCCACCGGCCGCGCCAAAGAGATTGCGCTGCGCACCGCGTTGGGGGCTTCGCGCTGGCGGCTGATAACGCAGGTAGTGCTGGAGTGCGTCGTGCTTTCGATCGCCGGCGCTCTGGCCGGAGTGGCCCTCGCGAAATGGGGCGTGGATATGATCCACGCGGGCATGCCGCCCACCATCGGACGCTACGTGCTCGGCTGGGATGAGATGCGCATCGATATGCGCACGCTGCTCTTCATGCTGGGCGCTGCTGTGCTTGCCGGCATCCTGGCAGGTCTCGCGCCCGCATGGCAGTGCTCGCGTCCGAATCTTTCGGAAAATCTGCGCGATGGAGGACGCGGCAGCTCCTCCGGACGCGCGCGCCGCCGCCTGCGCAGCGTGCTCGTCGGCGCCGAGATCGCGCTTGCCGTGGTGCTGCTGGTCGGCGCCAGCCTGATGGTGCGTGGCTTTCAAGCTCTGGTGAACACCGCCGCGAACCTCGATCCCACATCGCTGCTCAGCATGCATCTCGCGCTCACGGACGCAAAGTATCATCAACCCACTCAAATGCTCGCGTTCTATCAGGAAGCCGTGCGCCGCTTGAATGCGATTCCGGGCGTGCAATCGGCCATAGCAGTCACCGGACTGCCGTACGGCGGCCATTCTTCGTCGCGGTCCATCACGATTGAAGACCGTCCAGTCAAACGCGGCGATCAGCCGGTGTGCCAGGTGCAAACGGTCTCGGCCGGTTACTTCCAAACGCTCCACGTTGCACTACACAAAGGCCGCGTGCTGGGCACGATGGATGGCGCCGATTCCATGCGCACCGCTGTCATCAGCGATCGCACGGCCGGCCGGTGGTGGCCTAACGAGTCGCCCATCGGCAAGCGCTTCAAATTCGGCGCGCCCGATTCGAAAGAACAGTGGACCACTATCGTGGGCATAGTCGCCGACGTTACGCAGGATGTTTTCGATCGTCACCCGCGCGCTGTCATCTACGTGCCCATGACGCAGTATCCACGCCTCTGGATGGACATCGGCGTGCGCGCCGCCGGCAACCCGCTACCGCTCGCTCCCGCTGTGATCGCCGCCATTCACGCAGTCGATCCGGAGCAGCCGATTTCCAACCTCGCAACGCTACAAAGCTGGATGCACGAAAATTCCGTCGGCCTGAATTACATGGCCGTGTTAATGGGCATCTTCGGCGTGCTCGCGCTGGCGCTCTCTTCGGTCGGCGTGTATGGCGTGATGGCCTATGTCGTCTCGGAGCAGACGCCTGAAATCGGCATCCGCATGGCGCTCGGGGCCGCGCGCAGCAGCGTACTCGCGATGGTGTTCCGCCGCGGCATGTTCACCACTATCGCCGGTCTCGTAATCGGACTCGCGCTCGCCGCCGGCTTCGCGCGCCTGCTCGCATCGATTATCTATGGCGTCAGCGAAACCGACCCCTTCACGTTCATCGCGATTCCGATCGCCCTGCTATCCGCCGCCGCGCTCGCCATCTATATTCCCGCGCGCCGCGCCATGAAGGTCGATCCCATCATTGCGCTTCGTTACGAATGACTCATTGATCGGCCCCGCCTCCGAACTCCGGTCACTCGGCGAAGCCGCCGCTCTTTTGGCGGACTACCGACAGCCGCGCTCGCAGCCAGGCGTACGCAAACTGCCAGTCACGCTTGAGGGTCGCGACGGAAATGTTCAGCGCTTCGGCCGCTTCCGCTTCGGTCAAACCAACGAAATAGCGCAGCTCAACCACTCGCGCTATTCTGGCGTCCAGACGCTCCAGCGCCTCGATGGCCTCGTCCACTGCGAGCGCATCGAAGCTGTAAGCCGCGGCCGTGGCCATTTCCTGCGCCAACTCCGTCCGGATCGCATCACCGCCGCGTTTTTCCGCGCTGTTTGCCCGCGCATGATCGATCAACAGACGTCTCATCTGGCGCGCCGCTACGGCATAAAAATGGGAGCGGTCCTGAAAACTCATCCCATGCTTCGAAAGCTTCAGATAGAGTTCATTAACTAATCCTGTTGGTTGCAGAGTGTGTCCAGGACGCTCGTTGCGAAAATACTGCCGCGCCATGCGGCGCAGTTCTTCATAGATCAGCGGGAAGAGGTGATTTCCCGCATCCTGATCGCCCTCGCCCCAACGATGGATGAGCTCGGTGATCTCCGGCGGGGTCATATAATATTTTGAGCTATTTTCCCACGGTAAGCCGCTCCTTTTAATGAGAGGGGTAGGGACATGACGCCGCAGCGCTTTCAACAATTACGTAACGTGTTTGAAGCTGCAATGGAAAGGCAGGAAAGCGATCGCGCCGCATTTGTTGCCGAAGCCTGCCGTGAGGACGAGGATCTCCGCCAGGAAGTAGCGCGCCTGATCGAAGCCAACGATGCAACGGTGACCTTGCGGGCTTGGCCGCAAGCCACGGCCACTGGCGCCGATCCCGGCTCGCGCGAGGGCCGCCGCATCGGCGATTACGAAGTCCTGCGCCAACTCGGCCGCGGCGGCATGGGCAGCGTTTACCTGGCAAGCCGCGCTGATGCGTCATTTCACAAGCAAGTCGCTATCAAGGTACTGCGCAGCGAATCCGGGGCGAATGATATTTTGCGGCGCTTCAATCGAGAGCGCCAGATTTTGGCGCAGATGGATCATCCCAATATCGCGCGTCTGCTGGACGCGGGAGAAACGGACGACGGGCTCCCCTACTTCGTGATGGAGTATGTCGAAGGCCGGGCGGTTACAGCCCACGCTGACGAGAAACGGCTGACTATTCCGGAGCGTCTCGTTCTTTTTCGCCAGATCTGTGACGCGGTCGATTACGCGCATCAACGGAAGATCGTCCACCGCGACTTAAAACCTGGCAATATTCTGGTGACGGCGGACGGCCAGGTAAAGCTACTGGATTTCGGTATTGCGCGCCTGGTAGAGCAGCAAAGCGGAGCCGCGGACTTCACTCAGACTGGCATGTGGCTAATGACGCCTGAATATGCGAGTCCGGAACAGGTGCGCGGCGAGGCAGCGGGCCGTGCGAGCGACATCTATTCGCTCGGCGTGGTCTTATTTGAGCTGCTGACGGGGCATCGCCCCTATCACCTGCCAAACCGCATCTTTTACGAGGTGGTGCGGGTGATTTGCGAGGAGCCGCCGACACGCCCAAGCGCGATAATTGTGCGGCCGCTCGAAATAAAAACGGCTGATGGCAATCCCGCCACGTTGCCTCCGGAAGCGGTGGGGCGTTTGCGCCAGGTTGCTCTGAGCGGGTTGAAGCAACAACTTTCCGGCGACCTCGACAACATTCTCCTCAAGGCGCTCGAAAAGAGTCCTGTAAACCGTTACTCCACGGCGTTGCAATTTCGCGCCGATGTCGATCGTCACCTCCAAGGGCAGCCGGTTTCGGCGAGAGGCGATTCCAACTGGTACCGTTTAGGCAAGCTGATTTCCCAACACCGGGCGGCGTTGATCGTAGCTGCCATGCTGATCGCGGCGTTAGGCAGCGGAGCAATTGCGGTGCGTCGGAGCCTGGCCTGGTGGCTTGCCGGTGGAGCGGCGTTACTCGCCATCTGGCACGCCGCCACTGATCGCCGCATCGGCGGAAAAATCGCCGAAAGCCCACTCTGGAAGGCGCCGTTCGTAGTGCTAGTGACGGGGACAGGGTTGATATCGATATTCGGACCGCAAAAATGGGGCGCCGTATTCCTGGGAATCAATATTGTCCTCGCATTGATTGCGCTCGGATTGCTAACCGCATACCTGTTTCGCGAACGTTGGGCCGGTCCGCTACTACTGGTTTTCGGAGACAACGTCGAAGCGAGCCGGATTGGTCTGGCGATCAATATGACATCGATGCCATACAATTTGATGCGTCTTCTGATTCCTAAGATCAGAGCGCATCAACCGTTAGACCTTACCGATTTCGCGTGTCTGACTTGGCTGGTCGCCGTTTCAGCGTTGCTGGCGGCGGCCCGAAAACAGGAGATTCGCAGAGACGGCTTTATGAGCGTGGGCCGGCTGATCCGCTGGAGCCGAGTTGCGTCATGGGCCTGGGAAGATGTCTACGAGCCAGGCCCGATAACAGCGCCTTTGAGCGGGCCTTCGCTCGATCCGGTGCTGCGACTCAATCTGCATCAATCAATCAAATTTCTGCCGCCGGTAAGGTTTCGAATCCCGCGGAAGCAGAGGGGTGAAGTGGAGGCGATATTGAGGCGGCAGCTGGGCGAGTGGCCGGCCGGTGGCGAATGAGCCCGCTCGTCATGCTATCCGCATCGTGATCCCATCTTTACGCTCTGTTATAGGCGCGCTTCCGGACGCGCGCGGCGCCGCCTGCGCAGCGTGCTTGTGGGCGCGGAGATCGCGCTCGCCGTTGTGCTGTTGGTGGGCGGCAGCCTGATGGCGCCAGCCTTTCAGGCGCTGGTGAACACCGCCGCGAATCTCGACCGCGCGTCGCCACTCAGCATCCGCCGCCGCGCTCGCCATCTATATTCCCGCACGCCACTCCCGCACGCCGCGCCATGAAGCCGGTCCCATCATTGCGCTTCGTTACGAGTGACGCGCGGCTGGCGCCTGGCGGGGCCGTGGTGCTTCGCAAATGATTCGAACACCACCTCGCAGTCGTCACTCTCTACCGGTAGAAAGCGCTTGCGAAGCACTTCCGCCAAATCGCGCAGCGCGACCAGCAGAAGCGCGCCAGCCCGGTGCGTCTCCGGCTCGGATGAGGATAGCCCTTCTCGCGCCAACCCCACCGCGATTTGCAGAGCTTTTGGAAGC
>DATAUH010000244.1:0-12496 GCA_036268375.1 Bryobacteraceae bacterium
TATCATTGTTCACTATTACAGTTGCCTGAATTGGCAGGGCGAGCGCGAGGAGTAGGCCAACAAACAGCGAGCTAAATTTTAAGTGTCCCATTCAAGGGTCGTATAGTAACCCATTTCAAATTAGAAAGGCACTGTCTCTTACGCATATCTAAGTCGTGGTTTTACCCGACGTACGCCGGATGGCTTAGCACGGACTTGATTTGTTCGTTAGCGCCTAGGCTAGGTGTCTCGGGACTATCGAGCAAGCGTCTTAACTTGGTGCCGTCTGGTTGTCGGCTTGGGCGCGTTCGTAGATTTTGAGGTTGACGTACGCGGCGTCGACTAGCGGCGTCTTCACGCCCGCCTGGCGGCCGCGCTGGATGAAGTCGCCGACGATCTGGTCGGCTTCTACGCGGGCGCCTTTTTTGAGGTCGCGGTACATGGAGGCTGTGAGCTTTGAGTTGACGGCGGTCATGTCGGCGCGTTTGGCGGCTACGAATTCGGCGGTGGGCGGGTAGCCGCAGGCGGTTGCGACGGCGACGCATTCGTCGAAGATCGCGAGCGCGATCTCTTTGCCGCCGGGGGCCGCTTCGATGTCGCCGATAGAGCCGCGCATCAGGCAGGTGAGCGCGCCCAGGCTCGAAAGCTGAACCCACTTTTGCCACATTTCGGGGGTGATGTTTTCGGAAAGGCGCGCGGTGAAACCGGCGCCGTCAAGCGTGGAGTGGAGGCGCTCCATGCGTTCCGAAATGCCGCCTTGCGGTTCGCCGTAGATGAGGCTGTGGATATTGGTGAGTTGGACGATGCGGCCGGCGTCATCGACTTCGGAAATGATGAGGCAGACGCCGCCGGCGATGGGCTTGGGGCCGAAGCGGGAGGCGAGGAGGTCCATGTGGCGCATGCCGTTAAGGGCGGGGACGATGATGGTGCTTTCGCCGACGGCGGGCGCGAAATCGTCGATGGCTCCGGAGAGGCTGTAGGCTTTGACGCTGAGGAGAACGATGTCGAAGGCGGAATCGATTTCGCCGGCGACGCGGAGTTTGGGTCGGAGGTGGAAGTCGCCGTGAGGGCTGACGATGCGGAGGCCTTCGCGGCGGAGGCGTTCGGCCTTGTGGGGGCGAACGAGAAAGGTGACGTCGCGGCCTGCATGCGCGAGACGCGCTCCGAAATAGCCGCCGACCGCGCCGGCCCCGATGACGAGGATCTTCAAAGAGTTTCTCCCAGCCGAGAAATGAAAATGGGCGGACAGCAGCGCCGCCCGCCCGTTGTGATGCTTGTCGTTTGAAACTAGCCGACGGCGGTGGTTTGAAGCGCACCGCTCTTGGAGGCAATGACGCCCATCAACTCTTCCCACGACTTGACGAAGGACTTGGCGCCGTCGCTTTGCAGTTGCGAGGAGAGGACTTCGAGATCGATGCCGGCTCGGGGATATTGCGCGAGGATTTTTTCGGAATCGCCGCCATCGGGCGACATGACCGCGGCGGGCTTGCCATGGTCGGCGAGGGCCTTGAGTGTGTTCTCGGGCATGGTGTTGACAGTGAACGGCGAGGCCAGATTGTCGATATAGAGCAGGTCGGAGGCCTTGGGATCTTTGGTTCCGGTGCTGGCCCAGAGCAGACGCTGCGGACGCGCGCCCATGTTCATCACGCGCTGCATGCGGTCGGAGGCGATAAGGTCGCGGTAGGCCTTGTAGGTGCGTTGCGCGATGGCGACGCCGAGTTTGTTGCGCAAGTCTTCGGGCGCTTTGGAGGCGATAGCGCCGTCCCACCGGCTGATGAACACGGAGGCCACGGAACCGACCGCGGGATTGAGGCCGGCTTCCACGCGACGCTCTACGCCGCGCAGGTACGCATCGGCAGCGGCTAAATATTGTTCGCGCGAGAAGAGCAACGTGACATTGATGGGCACGCCGGCGAAGATGGCTTCTTCGATGGCGGGCAGGCCCTCTTTAGTCCCTGGGATTTTGATGAAGACGTTGGGGTGGCCGGCGCGCGCGTGCAGGTCCTTAGCGGCTTCGAGAGTTTTCCCAGTGTCGTAAGCAAGCAGCGGGGAGACTTCGAGCGAGACCCATCCATCGACGCCATCGGTGCGGTCGTGGACGGGGCGGAACATTTTGGCGGCGCGGGTGATGTCGTCGAGAGCGAGATCGAAGAAGAGACCTTCGCCTGATTTGCCGCCGCTCAATTCGTGACGCATGGAGTCGTCATAGGCGCTGCTGGCTTTGATGGCGTGGTCGAAGATGGTCGGGTTGGAGGTGAGACCGGTGACGGAGAGATCGTCGATGTAACTCTGCAGCGTACCGCTGTTGAGCAGGTCGCGCGTGATGTTGTCCAACCAGATGCTCTGGCCCAGGTTGTGGAGCGTTTGCGTCGGTTTCATAGTAGTCCAAATCCTTGCTGGCGGTTCCGTTCCTATTATGCGTCATCAGCCCGTGCGGAGCGGATTTTGGATGTTAACGCGGCTGTCGGTCGGCGCCCGAAGGTTGCCGGTATTTCGGCATTTGACGGTGCGCGGACGGTCGCGGCACAGTTCGCGCGTGGCGAAGTGGTTTACGTTTCTTCGATTTAATCTTAGGGTGCGAGTTGGCTGGCGATTTGCTTCTGGCATGGCGTAACAGGAGATTCGAAGATGCGAAGCTCACATGCGCTGATGCGGAGCGCGCTGATAGTTGCGACGGTCACGTTGGCGTCGCAGGCGATGGAATTGAAGAAAGACACGCTGGCCGCGTGGACGGATTATGTGCGCGGCGCCGATGCGCGGATGGAGAGGATGGGAAACGGGAGACCGTTTCTTTGGGTGGATGAATCGGCGGCGCGCCTGGCGCGCGTGCAGCGAGGCCAGGTGCTGGTCGAGCCTATGGTGGGACGAGGGACCAGGGATGTCTCGAACGGACTGATTCACGACTGGATGGGCGCGGCGTTCATTCCGAACACGAGCGCACAAACGTTACTGGCCGTGCTGCATGATTACGACCGTTACCAAGACATCTACAAGCCCGCAGTGACGGAATCGAAGCAGTTGACGTGCGGCGAGGCCGAGCAAGAGTTTTCGATGAAATGGGCGCGGCATGTGCTGTTTGTGACGGCTGCCATACAGGGACGATATCGTGCGCACGATGTGATGTTGGATGCGCACCACGGATATCAGATTGCGGATTCGATAAGCGTACGCGAGATTGAGGGATACGGCCAGGCGACGGAGCGGCTGTTGCCGGAGGACAGGGGGCAAGGTTTTTTGTGGCGCGTGCACACCATGCTGCGGTACGCGGAGCGCGACGGCGGCGTGTATGTCGAACTGGAGGCGATTGCATTGACGCGCGACATACCGGCGTCGCTGCACTGGCTGGTGAAGCCGGCGGTAAATCATCTTTCGGTGAACTCGCTGACGACGACGCTGGAGGAGACGCGCGAAGCGGTGGCGAGGGCGCCGCAGTTGAGCGCGGGCATTGGAAGTTGCAGCGGGAAGTTGTGGGACGCAGTGGCGCTGAAGCGCGGGGGAATGGAATAGCGCAATGGCGAGGGGCGTTTCGGCGCAGCAGACGGTGATTCTGGAGACGCGGGTTGCGGGCCGCGCCCAAGCGGGCGCCGTGCGGCGATCGGAGTGGGTGATTCTGGCGTTTCTGATCTACGCGGTGGCGGCGAGTTGCCTGTTTCCGGTCGCGACGGTGGTGCGTGAGCGGATTGCGGCAATCAATTTCACCTTGATCGCTGTCTACGCGACGCTGATTGCCGGGGAAGCGCGGCGGGCGCGGTTGGCGATGAGCGTCGTGCGCGATTGGCTGCCGCTGGCTGCGGTGATTCTGGCGTATCGCGAGATGGGCTGGTTTGCGCTGCCGCAGGCGAATCACGCGATGGAATCGCATTTTGTGGTGTGGGATCGCGCGGTGTTGGGGCACGGCCTGCAAGCGTTGATTGAGGCGGCTGGCGCGGTGCTGCCGGCGTTGCTAGAGATTGCATATTCGCTGGTGTATACGCTGGCGCCGTTTGCAGTGGCGACGCTCTATCTGATGCGGCGGCGGGAGTTGGTGGACCGCTTCCTGTTCGTTTTTGTGGTGAGCGTGTTGCTATGTTACGCGCAATTTCCGTTTTGGCCTTCGGAACCGCCGCGCGCGCTCTTTCCGGGTCAGGACTTGCCGGCGTATGACACGGTGTTCCGGCATTTCAATCTTTGGATGCTGGGCAGCTATGGGATTCACACGAGCGTGTTTCCCAGCGCGCATGTGGCGGGAGCATTTGCAGCCGCTTTGGGCATGAGGCACGCCGCGCCGGATAAGAACTGGGTTTACCGTTTGCTGATTGTGCTTGCGACGTTGATTGCGGTGGCGACGGTTTATGGCCGGTACCACTACGTGGCGGACGCGGCCGCGGGATTTTTGATTGCGACTTTGACGGCTGCCGCCGCCGAGACTGTGGCGCTGCGCCGGACGAAGGTGGTTACAAGCGCGATGGCGAAGGAGCTGGTTTGATGATGTCACCGGACACATTTACTAATTTGTTGACGCCCAATTTAAAGCCCCTGCGGAGGCTGCTGGAGGCGCGGTTGCGCGCGTCGGATCAGGTAGAGGACGTGTTCCAGCAGACTGTATTGCTGGCGTTCATGCGCAGGGACCAGTTGCGGGCGGAGTCGAAATTTCGAAGCTGGTTATGGTCGATTGCGTTTAACGAAATGCGTGGTTTGATGCGGGGCGCCAAGCCCGGCTTTTCGTTGGACGAGTATCCGAATTTCGAACTGCCGGACCAGGCCGAGGCGCCGGACGAGTCGGCCGAGCGAGCGGAGCGTGCGCACTGGCTGTACACGGCAATGTCGGCGTTGACGGAGCGAGACCGCGAAGCGATACGGCTGGTGGACCTGAACGAGATGACGATTGTGGAGGCGGCCACCCAGTTAACACTGACGAAGGCGGCGGCGAAATCGGCATACTTTCGGGCGCGCCTGCGATTGGGACGGGTGTTGCGGTCGGAGGCGCCGACGAAGAAGCGGCGCAAGGCGAAGGCGCGGCATGCAGAGGCGCGGAGAACGCGAGCGTCGAGTTGATCGCGACGTAGTTGAGCAGGGAACTGCGGCGGAACATCGCCCGAAGCGAATGCGTATGATGGTCTGGAAATGCTGGAAGTGGCCGCATTACGCAAGAGCTATGGGAGCCTGGTGGCGGTGGACGGCGTGTCGTTCCGCGCATCAAAGGGCGAGACAATCGGCCTGTTAGGGCCCAACGGCGCGGGGAAGACCACGACGGTTTCGATGATCGCGGGCCTTGTGCGGCCAGACTCAGGCGAGGTGCGGATTGCGGGGCGCCCCCTGCGGGGCGATACGGACCCGACGAAGCGCGCGCTGGGCTTGGTACCGCAGGACCTGGGGCTGTTTGAGGAGCTCTCGGCGCGCGAGAATCTGCACCTGTTTGGGGCGCTATACAACATGACCGGCGCCAGATTACAGCGCGCGATGGATGAAGCGCTGACGCTGGTGGGGCTGCGGGAGCGCGCGAAAGACCGCGTGTCCGATTTCAGCGGCGGAATGAAAAGGCGGTTGAATCTGGCGGGGTCGCTACTGCACGACCCGCAGTTGCTGTTGCTGGATGAGCCGACGGTGGGCGTGGATCCGCAGAGCCGCAATGCAATTTTCGAAAATCTGGAAATGCTACGCAAGCGCGGCAAGACGCTGATCTATACGACGCATTACATGGAAGAGGCGGAGCGGCTGTGCGACCGGCTGGTGATCATCGACCATGGGAAGATTATCGCGGACGACGATCTGCAGGGGCTGCACCGCATGATTCCGGTGGCGAATTTGCTGACGGTGGAGTTGGCGAACGGGTCTGCGGGCGCGCTTTCGGTGGACGCAGTGAAGGCTTTGGAGGGCGTGGAGACGGCGGAGTTGCGCGGGTCGACACTGAAGGTCGGGCTGCGAGATTTGGCGCTGGATTCCCCGCGAGTGCTGCAGTGGCTGGTGGAGCGCGGGTGCAGATTTGAGCACCTGGCGAGCGAGCGGGCGAGTTTGGAATCGGTATTTCTGACGCTGACGGGAAGGAGCCTGCGCGACTGATGCTAACGCCATTTATAGCGCTGATACGCAAGGATCTGCGGCTGTTTCTGATGGACCGGCGCGCGGTGTTGATGAGTGTGGTGGTGCCGATTGCGATTGCGTCGTTCTTCGGATACGTCTTTGGCGGTGGAGCGGGGAACGGAGACTCGAGCCGCATTCCTGTGATGGTGACAGATCTGGATGGGTCGGCCTATTCACGCGGGATTGTTTCGGAATTGCAGGCGGACAAGGCGCTGGAAGTGAAAACGGCTGCGGCGGACGCGGCAGCGGCATCGGTGCGCAACGGGAAGACGACGGCGGCGTTGGTGATTCCGAAGAAGTTCTTCGAAGACATGGTGACGGCGCTGCTGGCCAATGGGAAGCGGCCGGAGATCGGGATTGTTTACGACCCATCGCACGCGATGGAGATGCGGATGGTGCAGGGAATTGTGGCGGGCGCAGCGATGGAATCGGCGGGGAAGCATATTTTCCGGGGCGGGAACACGACGCAGCCGTTCAACATCACCGCCCAGGAAGCGACCGCTAAGCCAGGCGACAAATACAACGGCTACGGCCACTCGTTCGGCGGAATGGGCATACAGTTTCTGCTGATGATTGGCGTAGACGTGGGCATCGGGCTGATTCTGCGGCGGCAGCAGGGAGTGTGGAAGCGTATGCGGGCGGCGCCCCTTTCGCGAGGAGTAATGTTGGGCAGCAGGGCGACGAGCTCGGCGATTACGTCGATGGCGACGTGGATTGTGCTGTTCACGTTTGCCCGCGTGGTGTTCGGAGTGCGGATTGAGGGCAGCTTTGTGGGGTTCGTTTGCGTGTGCGCGGCGTTTTCCTTGATGACTGCGTCGTTCGGACTGATGGTGGCGGCGTTGGGGAAGACGGCGGAGGCGACGCGCGGCCTCGCGGTGTTGGTGACGCTGCTCTTGGTGATGCTGGGCGGCGCGTGGGTGCCGACGTTTGTTTTCCCGCGATGGCTGCAGGCGATCACGGTGGTGATTCCAACGCGCTGGGCGATGGATGGACTCGACAATGTGGTGTGGCGCGGCCTTGGATTTGGAAGCGTGGCGCTGCCGATTGCGTTGATGATGGCGACCACGCTGGCGTGCTATGCGGTGGCGGTGATGCGTTTTCGCTGGGAGGATTAGGAGTTAGGAGTCAGAATGGCTACCAGGAAGGGCAGTAGAATCTAATCGGCCCGCGAACTTACTTTAGCGGCCTTAGCGGCGAGATAACGCTGCTTTTCGGTGCCGAACTTCCAGCGCCAGATGGCCGCGGCGACCACAATCAGGAAGCAAATCTCAACCAGGACTTTTTCCCCATCGAGAAAATCGGTGGGGCGATCTTTAAGCTCGGGATCGGTCAGAGTGCCGTGGATGTACATGACTACGGCGGCGGCGTAGGCGGTGTAGTGCAGCTTCTTCCACGGGCGGTAGCGCAGTTGAGGGCGGAAGTAAGACGTGACGACGACGAACAGCATCAGATAGAACGTGAGCGCGCCCAGATTGTTGTATAGGGTTTGATGCGGCGAGTGTAGGGGCAGCAGGATATCTCCCAGGCCGAAGCGTTCCTTAGGTCCCGCGAAGAGCAGGATGGTGGGGTGCAGGACGGCGACGGAGATGGCGAGGTAGGCATTCCAGTTGTGCAGCTTCCAGAAGGGGAAGGGAAGCTTGCGATGCGGCCACCAGGTCTGCGGGTTGTAATTGACCGAGATGAGCAGGCCCATGAGGATGTTGAGAGTGAAGAGCACCATGGCAACAAGGCCGACGGTGCTCGACAGATCAGCGTTGAAAATGTCGCTCATGCGGGGTTCCTGGGATTAGCGTGGCGGCGCGGTCTTCACGGCTTTGCGAAGTTCAGCGATGTCGGCTTCGACGTCTTCGAGCTTGGACGGGATCGCGGCCGACATCATGGTGGGCTTGCCGTTGGTGATGAGCACGTCATCTTCGATGCGCACGCCGATGCCTTTGTACTTTTCGAAGGCGGGTTTCACGGTGGCGATGAATTTTTCGTTCTCGGCATTTTTGGGCAGGTTGTCGAGAACGTCGGGGCGGATGTAGATGCCGGGCTCGATGGTTACGGTCATGCCCGGCTGCAGTTCCTGGCCGGTCGAGAGGTCGTGGACGTTGAGGCCGATGCCGTGGCCGACGCCGTGGTTGAACCAGATGCGCACTTGCGCGTCGTCATTGGGATCGGTGATTAGCCCGAGCTTGAAGAGACCTTTCTTAAAGACTTCGGTGACGGCGCCGTTGATGGTGTCGGCGGTGCGTCCGCCTTCGGTGTGACCCGGCAGAGCCTGCGCGAAGCCGGCCTGCTGTGCTTCCCACACCATGCGGTAAATGTCGGCCTGTTCCTTGGTGAACTTGCCGCTGACGGGAATCGTGCGGGTGACATCGACGCTGTAGCCATCGTATTCGGCGGCGTCATCCATGAGGAGAAGGTCGCCGGGCTTGATGGTGTCTTTGTTGCTTTCGTAGTGGAGCGTAGTCGCGTTGGTCCCCGACGCCACGATGCACGGATAGCCCCAGTGGGCGTCGCGGCGCAGGAAGGTGAATTCGAACTGCGCCTGGATTTCGTATTCGGGAGTGCCGGGCGTGCCCAGTGCGTAGGCGCGCTGGAACGCTTCGCCAGTGATGTCGACCGCGTGTTGGAGGAGATCGAGTTCGCGCTGCGATTTGACTTTGCGGAGGCTGCCGAAAATCTGCGAGGGGTTCTTGACGGCGATGGGCGGATTGAGCGCGGCGAGTTTGCCGGCGATTTCGATTTCACGCGAATACTCGGCGGGGCGGCCCTGGGAAATCATGTAGACGTCGGCTTGACGGGCGCCAATGAGGTCGATGGTGGGCTTGAACTCAGCGGCGAAATCGACTGCGGGCGGGGGTGCGGGCGCCATGCCGCGACCACCGCCGCCGGCGCCGCGTCCGCCACGTCCGCCGCGCGCCGTGGGTTCGGGCATGAATACGCTTTTGGCGTCTGGCACAAGGGTGGCGAGGAATTGCGGAAGCTGACGGGCGTCCCACACGGTGTCGATGCCGGAGATGGAGCGCGCCTCATCGGGCAGCAGGAGGTGGCCGGTCCAACTTTCCTGTGACGGGTTGGATGGCGCCATGAAGAGGATCTCTTTGTAGCGCGTGGCGCCGGGGATCATCACCAGCGCGTTGCCGGTTTGATTGATGCCGGTGAGGTAGAAGAAATTATTTTCCTGGCGGTACGGCCAATCGACGTCGCCGGCGTAATTGCGCGGTTCAGCGGCGTAGAGAATGAGGATGCCTTTGGGGCCGATGTGCTCGGCCATGGCTTTGCGGCGGGCGGAGAGATCAGCGACTCGGCCAGCGTCGCGCGAGGCGGGAGGCGGGGGAGTGACCTTCCAAATCGAACTATCGGCCGCGTAGAGCGAGAGTGCTCCAGCAGCGGCCAACAGGAGTCCTGAGGAACGCAGGGTGATCATTGGAATCCATTATAGTGGGGCGATTTCGGAGAACAAGACGCGGACGAAATAGGAGCGCAACGCCGCCTGTGGGTACAATGACTTCGATATGGAACTCTTCACCTGGGACGAGATGCCCAAAGAGCACATGAACGAATTGATCGGGCGCAAGATGATTGTGGGCGAAAAATGCATGCTCGCGCAGATCTTCATTGCGAAGGGCGGAATCGTGCCCGAGCATCACCATGAAGCGGAGCAGATCACGTACATATTGGAAGGCGCGCTGAAGTTTCAGATCGAGGGCAAAGAGGTTGTGGTGAATAAGGGCCAGGTGCTGCTGATCCCATCCAACGTGCCGCATTCGGCGGTTGCGCTCGAGGATACGCTGGACGTGGATGTGTTCAGTCCGCTGCGCTACGACTGGATCAACAAAACAGACGACTACCTGCGCAAGAAATAGCCATGGACTTGGGACTGAAGGACCGCGTGGCGGTAGTGGCCGCGTCCAGCACCGGGCTGGGCAAGGCAGTGGCGATGGGACTGGCGCGAGAGGGCGCGAAACTGGCGCTGTGCGCGCGCACGGCGAAAACGCTGGAAGAGACCGCGGACGAGATTCGATCGGCTACGGGCGTTGAGGTGCTCGCGCGTGCGACCGACGTCACATCGGCGGAGGAGGTGCGCGCGTTTGTGAGCGAGGCAAACCGGCGATTCGGGCGCGTGGACATTTGCGTGGCGAACTCCGGCGGTCCGCCGTCGAAGAGTTTCGCCGACACGACGATTGGCGATTGGCGGCAGACGACCGAATTGAACCTGATGAGCACGGTGCACCTGGCGAAGGAGACGCTGCCGCTGATGCAGGCGCGGCGTTGGGGGCGGTTCATCGCGATCACGTCGGTGACGGTGAAGCAGCCGGTGGAGGGGTTGATCCTTTCAAATGCGGTGCGCGCGGGCGTGAGCGGGCTGGTGAAGACGCTGGCGAACGAATACGGGCCGCACAACATTTGCGTGAACAACGTTTGCCCGGGTTTCACTGCAACGGCGCGATTGCTGGACCTTTCCACGACGCTGGCCGCGCAGCAGGGCGTAAAACCGGAAAACATTGAGGCGCGCTGGGCATCGCAGGCTCCACTGGGGCGAGTGGGTCAGCCGGAGGAGTTCGCGAGCGTAGTGGTGTTTTTGGCTTCGGAGCGCGCGAGCTATGTGACGGGCACGTCGATTGCGGTGGATGGCGGGATCGTGAAGGGGTTGTACTGAACAGCGGCGGTCAGTTGCGCGGGCCGATCGTTTCGGTGTGACCGGCGAGCGGCTCCACGGCGCCCGTTCCGCACACGGCAACGCCGATTTCGGTGAGCGCTTTCAGGAATGTCTGCAGGAGCATATAGAAGACCTGCTCAGTGAGCGCTTGTTTGCCGGGCAGTCGGAAGTTGGCGGGCAATTCCTTCGAGATGACGAGGCGGACGGCGTTGCGCGCGGCGTGACCGGAGCGGTCGCGCTTGTTGGCGAGCAGGATGGGCGTCTGCATGACGACCCCGGAGCGGCCATCGACGTAAAATTGGCAGCGTGAAAACCAGCCGAGGTTGGCGGGATCCGCGGCATCGAACAGCAGGAGCGGCGCCTGGCGGTTGGGAGCGCTGAGATCGAGCTGAATGGAGCGCTGACCGTCCTTCACTTTGCTATCGAAGCCTGCCTGACGCGCCAGAGTTGAGAGCGCATCGGTTTCGAGCTCCAGATAGATCAATTTGTGCGGACCGGCCTGCAGAACTTGCATCTTGAACCGGTATTGTAGCAGGCGGGTTCCGTAGACCTACTTATTTTCTTGCTGGTAAGACACGACGATAACGACGGTAAAGGTGAGTCTGCGGGAAGCGACACGACGTTAGTTTCCAGTGGGCCGTTCGATGTGATCGATCACGAGAAATTCGCGCGGGCCAGTCGCCGGATCCAAGTGTAGGCCAAGTTGCGCGCGGATGGCCTCCATGAGAGAGCCGCCAGGCCCGCCATCGGCCGGGTTTTCCGACTCCCACTTGAGATCGATATCGAACAGGCCTGTGAGACCGGTGCGATTGACGACGGGGCGATCGATGTGGATAAGGGAGCAGAAGAGGTCGAGATCGATGCCGCGCACGTTCCAGATGAACAGATCGCCTTGCCTGTGCGGCGGGGTGGCGGCGCAGTAGGGCGGATCGCCGGGAGCGAATTTGCGCGGCGTGAGGAATTCCCCGGCGGTGATAGGGACGCAGCTTCCGGGTTGCGACGGCGTGAGTTTAGCGCCCGCTTTAGACTGCGTGAGGGCGTAGACGGGAACCTCGCGTGTTTCGCGATGAAGGCTGAGGTGGAAACGGTCTTCGAGCAGCGCACGCATCATGGGGCCGCGCATCATCGGAACGCTTGCGGGGGCATTAGTGACGGCTTCGATGGTGTAGCTTTCGGAATCGAGCCACGCGGGCGCGCCTTCGATTGGCATCGTGGGGAAACTCGGGTTGCGCGGGTCAACTTGGCCGGTAGCGAAGATTTCGTAAGCGTCTTGAATCAGCTTGCGAAGGGAGAAGCACGATACCGCGAGGCGTCCAGGAGAATTCTTTGCCGACGAGCCGCCGTTCTGACACGCACGAATGGACGCGACATCAAAGACGGGCGGCGCCGTGGGGCCGGACTGCGCGAAGGCGACCGGCGCCGCCAAAGTTGCGATGAGGCGCAACCAACGTTTGTTCAAGGGACTAGCTCGATTGGTTGACGGCGAGGCGAGCGGAAGCGTGCAGGGGCGGTTGCCGGCTGGGCGCGCGGTCTTCCGAGATTGGAAACCGGGTTGCCTTAGCTAAGGCGGGGATATCGAGAGCTTATGAGAATCAAAAACTTGATGCTTGCGGCGGGCGTGCTGGCTATGACATGTACGGGAGTTTTCGCGCAACGGTTCAACACAGACCGATGGTCGCCACTGCAGAATAATGATTCGTTCGAGCTTAACTTGCCGCATCGGGTAACAGTTGGTCACAGCGTGCTGGAGCCCGGAGTGTATCGGGCCGAACTATTGAGCATTGCGGGCGGGGATTCGCCGGTGCTGGT
>DATAUH010000245.1:0-2360 GCA_036268375.1 Bryobacteraceae bacterium
GCGCCAAATTGGGCTCGCAGCTTTTTATCTGTGGACCCATGTTCACGACCGAGAGCGGGCATGGCACGGAGTTTCTGCAATACGTACCGAAATCGCTCCGCTCAACTTTGGCGGCGCAAATCGTGCGCACTCCCAAGACGCAGGCAGAGGCGCGCAAGATGGTGGACGAGCTGAAACGCGCAGGCGTCGACGGCATCAAAGCGATTCTGGAGGCCGGCTGGGGCGACGGCATGTTGTTCGACCGCATGGATCTGCTGCTGGCGCGTACGGTGGCCGAAGAAGCGCACGCGAAGAATCTGCCGGTCGCCGTACATACGGGCGATGCGCGCGATGTAACCGACGCGGTGGACATCGGAGCAAGTTCGATCGAGCATGGATCGATGCGCGATGCGATTCCCGACGCGGTGCTGGCGCGCATGGCCGAACGCGGGGTTTATCTGGACCCGACGCTAGGCGTCGCAGAGGCATACGCCAATTACTACGGCGGCAAGGCGGACGCGCTCAACAATTCGCTAGTCCAACAGACCGTACCTGCAAAAGTCATCAAAGAAACGCGAGAGTATCTGGCGTCAACCAAAGCGCTGGATAAGGCGAAATCAGAGATGTTCGCGCACGGTTTTGAGCAGGCTAGGGCGAATCTGGTGCGCGCGTGGAAAGCAGGAGTGCCGCTGGCGCTGGGTACGGACGCGGGAAATCCGACGGTGTTTCCGGGGCCCTCCATTCATCACGAACTACAGCTTTGGGTGCAAGCGGGGATTCCGCCGCAGGTGGCGCTCGAGGCGGCCACTTACAATGCCGCGAAGCTGCTGCGCGCGAGCAATCATATCGGCGGCATTCGTCCGGGAATGGATGCGAACCTGTTGTTGATTGATGGGAACCCGCTGCAGGATATCGCGGCTACGGAACGGATTTCGATGGTGATGTTCGAAGGCGAGCGCATCAACCGTAGCGGCCTGTTCGACCAGAAATAGCCGTGCAAAACTCCATCCCAAAATAAAACAGCGCGGGAGAGCATGTGCCCGCCCGCGCCAAGCTCACTCTCTGTTCTACTGGGACACTGCGATGGTTACCGTGTTGGTGCTGACCACTCCGCCCACGGAGATTTGTAGGGGTACGGTTCCGGTGGGTGTGCCTGACGGCAACGAAATATTGATCTGATTCACGCCGACGAACTGCGGTGAAAGGCCGGCAAATGCCACGGGGACGGATTGGCCGCCGACTAAGACGGTTGGCAACGTGTTCGCATTCCGCAGCGCATCGAGAGACGCCGCGCCGGTGGTAGCGTTTGGCGTCACCGCGCCGAGGCCGGTGCAGAGAATCACGAGACCCTTGGGATCACCGATCTTGGCTGGCGTGGTGGCGACGCCTGGGATCGCGCCTGCGGGAGCCGCGATGGATCCATCGGAGTTGATGGCGATGGCGAAATTGCCGCTCGAGTTGCTAACCGCGAAGATGCCGGGCGAGAATGGCCCTACCTGAACGCTTTGGGATGCGGAGGCTTGACCGCTACGCGTGACGACGACGTTAGCAGTGCCTGTGGTCCCGCTCGAAAGCACCTCCCATGGCACTTGAGCGTTGATTTGGCCCGAACTGACAAACAGTAGGGGAGCAGCGACGCCGTTGATACTGACGCTGACATTGTTCAGTGTGGTGGAGAGAGGAATGGTGTCGGCTTGGGCGAGGCTACTCGCCAAGTTGGATCCATAGATAGAGACAAGCGAGCCCGGACTAACGGTGGAAAATCCGTTAGCAGCGTTGCTGATGCCGCCATTCGAGACTACCGGGGTTTGGGCGTGGGCAGCGAAAACAGCGGTGGCTAGCAGCGCCGCCTTTAGCAGTCCGAACGGCGCGTGTGCATTCCTCATAGAACTAATTCTAATTGCCGCCAAGCGCTGCATAAGTCAATTAGGGCTGAAGTTTACTTGTGCTACAGACGATTTGCCTCCTGTAACGTTCGAGACACTTCAGGATGTTTCCCGGCATCGAGATCCGCGGCGGTTTGAGCCTGCGCACGGGCTTCCGGAATGCGGCGCTCGAGTACCAAAAGTTGCGCCAGCGTCCAGTGAGGCTTAAACCAGTTGGGGTGGGCCGCAATGGCGGCGCGTAGCGCCGATTCCACGCCAGCCGCGTTGCCTTGCGAGGCGCGAACCTGCGAGAGGCTGTACCAGGCGTTGAAGGGCGCTTCGGCCGTGTGTGTGGCGCGCTCGCCTGAAGTTGACGCCTGTTGCAGCGCCGCGATCCGTTGCGGAATGAGAGGCGCCGTTCCAGCGACTGTCATGAGCTGGCGGGAGTACCAGAGATCGTCGCCATTGCGCGAGGCCGCATAGTGCGCAGCGGCGGAAGTGAGATCGCGCGCTGCG
>DATAUH010000246.1:0-5804 GCA_036268375.1 Bryobacteraceae bacterium
CGGGCTACCGGCGATGGACCTATACCGACCCAACGCTGAAGTCTACCTCCGAATAATCACGACCAACACTACATAAGGGAGCTTTCCATTGCGAGTCCAGAGGGCCGATACGGACTCGATCTCCGGCGAGATTCTGGCTTACCCCAAAATGGCTCCAATCTCGTCCGGCAGACTTGCTGACTTGATGTACTCGCAGCAGCCCGCAAACGGGCCGGGCATTCGAGCCGAAACTCCTGTAGTTGATTTCCGCCTATCCTGGTCTTAGTGTCAATGACCCCGAAGCCCACGGACTCGCCCAGCATTCACCGGCTCGATCGTTTCCTGTGCGCCATCGCCGTCTCGCTCGTCTGCGCCTACTTCCTCTTACTTGCCTTCCCCACTCTCAAGGTCTATTTCACGCCCGATGACTGCATGAACCTCTACCGTTCCTGGGCCATCTCGACCGGGGAACTCATCAAAGCCAACCTGCTATTCTTCCTGTCTTCGCCCTTCCAGCGCCCATTCGGCAGCGTCTATTACGCCCTTATCTACCACTTCACTGGCTTCCACGCCACCTGGTTCCACATCGTAGCCCTGGGATTTCTCAGCGCGAACATTCCGCTGGCTTACTCGCTTGCCCGCCGCCTCAGCAATTCACGCTTCGCGGCCGTCTTAACTTGTCTTTTCGCTGCTTACCAAGCCCGCTTCACTTCGCTTTATTTCGACACCGGCTTCATCTACGACGTTCTCTGCTACTTTTTCACGATCGCCGCCCTGCTCACCTACGTCCGCATTCGGCAATCCGGACGTTCTCCGAACGCTCGCGAAGTCACCGGCATCACGCTCCTTTTTATTTGCGGCCTCAACTCCAAAGAAATGGCCGTGATGCTGCCCGCGTTTCTTCTCCTCTACGAAGCCGTCTATCATCCCGCGCGCAACCTCCGCACCTGGCTTTCGCGCCCGTTTCCTCTCGCGCTTTGCCTCGTCAGCCTTCTCTTTGTCATCGGCCGTTCCCACGGCTCCGAATCTCTCATAACTCAGGCCGCCTATCGCCCCCAATTCACCTGGCATCGTTTCATGCAAACCAGCCAGGGGTTCTTCCAGGCGCTCACCGCCGCCAATTTGCGGCCGCAATTCATTCTGATCATCTGGGCTCTCACCGCCGCGCTCGCCATCTTTCTACGCTCGCGCGCGCTCATCTTCGCCTGGGCGTTTGTAATGCTCAGTCCGCTACCCATCGCCTTCATATCACCTCGCGGCGGACCGCAATATTACATCCCTCTGTTCGGTTGCGCGCTCTATGCCGGCGTCTTTCTCACGCTCGTCTCACAGGCCTTCTTACGACTCCCCGGCCGCGACATCTCCCCGCGTTCTTACCGCATCTGCGCCGCCGCCCTATTCGGCGCCTTTCTCGCTTACTTCTACCCTCATTTCCATTCCACCCGTCTCGACGATCTCGGGGCCGTCACCATCGAGGCTCCGCGCGTCGCCTCCATCGTCGATCAACTCCACGCTCTCTACCCCACCATCCCGCATGACGCGAAGCTCCTGTTTCTTGACGATCCTTACCCTTCTAACTGGGAAAATATGATCTTCGTCGTGCAGCTCAGTTATCGCGACGACTCCCTCACCGTTAAGCGCGTCAAGCAAATGCCTCACTTGCCCGATGCCGCCGCCGTCTCCGCATATCACATCGTTCTGGACTATCGCGCCGGCCGGTTCACTCACGGCGTCTGGCCTCGCCCCGCGCAATCAGGCCCTGCCATCCTTGTGCTCTCGGTCGCAGGCGCGTCACCGCTCGCCGAGGCCTATCACGAAGCCAATTGGCAGCCTGTTAGCGCATCGCAACCCGCGCGTCCCGGCGAACGGATCATCATCAAAGCCACCGATCTCGGCGCCACCAACCCACCTGTATGCCGCGATCAAGTCTTCCCGCAAGACCCGCTCGCGCGCGTTGCCGGAGCTGTAACAGTCCATGTCAATGGGCGCGCCGCAAACGTCGAAGAGAAACTCGGCTGGCCCGGCGAACACAACATCTATCGCGTCGACGTTCGTCTTCCCGCCGCTACCGAACCCGGTCTCGCCAACGTCGACGTCTCAGTCGGCGGCCAGCAGTCCGAACCCGCTGCGATCCGGGTTCGCCGCTGACTTACTTGCCCTTAAATAGAAACTCCAGCCCACCCGTGATGCTGCGGCCAGGCATCACTATCCCCTGTATTTCCTGATAAGACGTACTTGTAATGTTCGCCACTTGCACAAACGGATGTATCTTACCCTTCGCATACCCCGCGTATACATCCCACAGCGCGTAAGGGCTCTCGGAGATCCGGTTCAGCACACCCACGCGCGTCCGAAAGATCACCTGGCCCGGTAACTCGCCCGTCCAGGCCACCACGCCCGAACTGCTCGGGTAATTAAAGTTATACTTCGTTTCTGCGAACGGGATCGTATTCTGCACGCCCAGTAGCCACGTGTACAGCAGTTCGACGGTCTGACGACGTGAGAGCGCATACCGCAAAGAACTCTCCACCCCGTAGAAGTTCAAGCTGTCGATGTTTACCGCCTGCCATAAAGCGTCCGGCGTCGTCCGGTAGTAATCAATCCCATTCCGCAGCCGCCGGTCAAAGAACGCGGCCTCCGCGGTCAACCGGCCTGCAGGAACCCAATCGAGACCGCCCTCATAAGTCCAAGCCCGCTCCGGCTTCAGATAGGGATTGCCTAAGTTCGCTGGGTCCGAATAATATAAGTCCGTGTAACTCGGTACGCGAAACGCCCGGCTCGCCGAAGCTCGCACCTTCAACCCAGGCGTCAGCCAATACCCCGCCGCGACTGTTGGGCTGAATTCTCCCGAATACTTCCGGTAAAACTCTTCGCGCGCCGAAAGCGAGAGCGAAAACCGCGGAATCGCCCGATAATCCAAAGCCGCATACGCCGCGCCGCGGCTTCGCGAATGGTCTCCCAGATTGTTGCTCACAATCGATTCGTGAATCACCTCGGCGCCGTACGACACCACAATCCCCTGCTTCACCGTCTGATGCCGCCGTAGCGCGCCCTGGTAACTCTCGTCCGAATGGTGATTCGCGTAAATCTCCGGCTCATACCGGTACAGTACATATAAGTCGCTATGCCGTCGGTATGCGAAACTTACATCGGTATCTTTCCCCAATGCCTGGTTATAACCAATCCACCAGGTCTTCGTATCCTCCCAAGAAGGATAAGCTCCGTAAAACCCATCCGCTCCAAACGGATGGTCCATGTAAGCCAGCGTGAGGTTACTCGCGCCCCACGCCGACGTGTAATGTGTCGTCGAAGCAAACTGCAGGTTCCGGTAATCTCTATCGGGAGCGAAGCCTGTAGAAAAATCACGCGAGAATGCCGCCTGCTCCGACAGTTTCCCGAAGCTGTCCGCAATCGACACCCGCTCCTGATTCGTCCCGAAATTTCCAAACGCTGTCCGCAGCCGTAGCTCCAAATGGTCCGGCGGCTCAGTAATAAAGTTGACCACTCCGGCCACTGCATCCGACCCGTACTCGGTCGATCCCGACCCGCGCAGCACCTCAACCCGCGAAATCGAATCGAGCGGCACAGGAATATCCATGTCATGATGTCCCGATTGCGAATCATCCACGCTCATGCCGTTCAACAGCACCAGGGTCTGCGCAAAACTTCCCCCACGGATCGAAAGGTCCGCCTGCACCCCGTCAGGCGTACGTTCCTGCAAATCCAGCGAGGGATCCAGCTTCAACAAATCCACCAACGTATTGAAAATGATCTCCGCTCCCCGCGGCGTCATGATGCTTACCGACCGGTCTAACTCATCCAACGTCCGTGGCTCAAAGGTCCCCGTGACCACCACTGTCTGCGGAGGGGCCTGCTGCGGAGAAGGTTGTGGCGGTGTTTGCGGCGAAGGGGTTTGCTGTGGCGGCGTTTGTCCCCCGCTTTGCCCCGGCTGTTGCGCAAACAAACAATTACAAAGCAGACCGACTAGAATCAGATTGGAAAGTCGCAAGCAGCCATTTTAGCTTGAGTAAGTGATCCGGCATGCCGACAGTCTGAGCTACCATACCAGCATCGGCGCGCCCTTCTATGCCTCTCCGCTGCTCTCGCTTCCGCCCACCACAAAGGGTTCGTCCCACCCACTTGATCCCTGAGGCAAACTTCGTCTAATGTCATCTCCCCGGCCCCTCGAAGCAGACTATGTCGTCGTCGGTTCGGGCGCCGGCGGAGGGACCGTGGCCGCCCGCCTGGCCGAAGCCGGCCACCGCGTGATCGTCCTCGAAGCCGGGGGCGATCCGCGCGACCTTTCCGGCGGCGACCCCGTCCACCCCGCTCAAAATCGTCTTCCGGCTGACTACGACGTGCCCGGATTTCACGTCTTCGCCTCTGAAAACGAAGCCATGCGTTGGGATTTCTTCGTGCGCCACTACGCCGATCAGGTTCAGCAGGAGCGCGACCCTAAATACCGCCACACCCCCGGCGGCGTGCTCTATCCGCGCGCCGGAACACTCGGCGGCTGCACCGCGCATAACGCGATGATCACCGTCTATCCGCAAAACGCGGATTGGGACCACATCGCCGCACTCACCGGTGATGCGTCCTGGCAAGCCCCGCGCATGCGCGCCTATTTCGAACGTCTCGAAGACTGCCGCTACCGCCCTTTTTGGCGCTTTCTCGCAAAGCTCGGTATCAACCCGACTCGCCACGGCTTCGGCGGTTGGCTGCGCACTGAAGTTCCGTTGCCGCTCAAAGTCATCGGAAATCGCGCGCTTTTCAAAACCATTAAAGACAGTGCGTTCGAAGCCATGCGCGAAGACGGCCACTACATCAAGCGCGCCTTCTGGGCCGCAGAAAGTTCCTTCGATCCCAACGACTGGCGTCTCGTTTGCGACGACGCAGTGGGCCTCCGCTTCATCCCGCTCAGCACCAGCAATCACGCGCGAACCAGCGCTCGCGAACGCCTGAAAGATGTGGCCCGCCGCTATCCCGATCGTCTACAAATCGTTTTACATGCCCTCGCCACTCGCGTCGTTCTCGATGGAAATCGTGCCGTTGGGGTCGAATTCCTGCGCGGCGAACGTCTCTACCGCGCGCATGGCCGCACCAGTTCCGAAAATGGTGAGCCGTGCGTCGTGCGCGCGCGCCGCGAAGTCATCCTTGCGGGGGGCGCCTTCAACACGCCGCAACTTCTGATGCTCTCCGGCATCGGACCCGCCCCTACCCTCGCGCAACACGGCATTCCGCTGCGCATCGCGCTCCCCGGCGTTGGCCAAAACCTGCAAGACCGCTACGAGATCGGGGTTGTCAATCGCATGAACTTCTCCGCCTGGCACGCCTACCGCGGCGCCACCTTCGACCCTTCCGACCCGCAGTTTCAGGATTGGAAAAACCACCGCGACGGCGCCTACATCACCAACGGTTCCGTGCTCACCCTCTTCCGCCGCTCTCCCGGCGCCCAACTCGCCGATGTCTTCTGCATGGCCCTGCTGGCTAACTTCCGCGGGTATTACCCGTCTTACTCCGCCGACGCCGCTCGCGACCTTAACTACCTCACGTGGGTCGTCCTCAAAGCCCACACCAATAACCGCGCCGGCCAGGTTACTCTGCGCTCCGCCGACCCCCGCGACACGCCACTCATCGACTTCAACTACTTCGAACAGGGCGCGCAGCAGGACCTAGATGCCGTCGTCGATGGCATCCGGTTCGTCCGCCGCCTCACCGGCAAACTCCGCGCGCAGCAATTGATCGCGCAGGAGGAGTTACCCGGCGCCGAGGTCGAAACCACCGAAGACCTGCGCCAGTTCATCCGCGACAACTGCTGGGGCCAC
>DATAUH010000247.1:0-3593 GCA_036268375.1 Bryobacteraceae bacterium
AGATGACTTCGTCCGGTCGGGCTTGATCGAGGAAGAAACGTTGAAGATATCCCGGAATACGGCTTCGCTCAACATGGGTGCGCGTTACAGACGAGATAGATGTCGCAATACCGCCGCTCAGGTTTCGGGCTGCAGACTAAAAAGCGGCGGCCCCTGCGCGCGCGGCAAGTTCCTCGGCGGCTTGCGGAGGATTGATTCCCTCGCGTTTCATGTGATCGCGCAGTTCGTTTACGTAGATATCGATGTTCTTTCGGGAATAGCGGATCAAGGCCAAGCGGCGTAGCCGATTCATTTGCACCGATACTATTTCGCGCGAGGTTCCGACGAACTCGGCGATGGTGCGGTGCGTCAGAGATCGCGTCCGTAGGGCCCCATCTGGCATCGGCGTACCCAATTCGCGCGCGAGTTGCAGAAGCGCCAGCATCACGCGCTCACGCGTTTTGTAAATCGCCATGCTTTCAATGCGATCCTGCAGACTCAGGCACTGGCGCACCATGTGTTGCGCGAGCGCAATTCCCAGTCTGGGCTCCTGTTCGATATAAGTTTCCAATTCGTGGTGGTTCCACGACATCAAGGTTACCGGGTCGAGGGCCGTCGCCATTTCGACAGCGCCCGAAGAGCCTATCAGGCATCGTTCGCCGAAGAGTCCTTCCGCGCAAACGATGCGCGCTGTGGTTTGTGCGCCGTCGTCGGCGTAGTTGGTGATTTTTACTCGTCCCAGAATTACGACGAACAGGTCGGATGACGGGTTTTCAGCGTCGTAAATTGCCCTCCCGCGTCCGAATTCGCGGACCGGTTTGCGCGGTAGGTAGGTGAGTGGATCTTCGTCCGCCACCTGGAGTCTGAAGTTTTTCACGTGCGATGCTTTGGAGAACATAGTTTTGCGCAGCGGCCCTGCAAGACATCTTTCACACAGTTGGTAGATATGATGTTCAAGACCACTTAATCTACTAACTAACTCCGAAGTTGTAATAACTCAAGCGCCTAATTTTTACTCTGGCGCCATAGCTTACCGATGGGCGTGTTACCTCGGAACTTCACTAGTTGTTTGTGGAAAAAATATTGTGAGAGCTTGGATCGCGGAGCCATTTCAAAGTGAGATTTTTCGCGCTTGCGACGTGGATACGTCTTCTTGAAGCGTCGCAACGATTTCGTCAGGCAACGGTTACCTAAGCGACGAGACGGACGCTGCCAAAACCGACAGCGAGCTACATAGAGAGATCCTAGAAGGCTTCCGCGCCGGCTTCGGCAACAGCCTGGTCCTGCTTGCCCATCCCGCCGCTGACTCCCACTGCTCCTACCACCTGATCGCCGCGCTTCAGAGGAATGCCGCCTGCAAAGATCATTACGCGGCCGTTATTGGATGCGTGAATGCCGAAGAACTGATCGCCGGATTGACTGAGCTCCGCGAGTTCCTTAGTGGATATGTCGAACGCACGGGCTGTCCATGCTTTCTTAATCGAGATGTCGACGCTGCCGATCCAGGCTTTGTCCATACGAACGTGGGCCACGAGATTTCCTCCGCTGTCTACAACGGCGATGTTCATTGGCTGGCCAATTTCTTCCGCCTTTCTTTCTGCGGCGGCGATAATTCGTTTGGCGTCTGCGAGAGTGATCATGAAATGCTCCTACGGAATGGAATATAAATAGGCCGCTATATCGGCTGCATCGCGATCTGTGAGTCCCAGGGTGGGCATTGCAGTGTGCGGATTGACCCCTTTGGGATCGTGAATCCATCGTTCGAGATTGGCCTCAGAATTAGGAAGCATCCCAGCGATGTAAGATCGGTCGCGAATTTCTGTAAGCGGCGGTCCGACGCGCCCAATGGCGGAATTGATTCCCGGGATCGTATGACACGATCCGCATCCAAAGCGGGAGATGGTTGCCTTTCCACGGCTGCCGTCGGCGCCAGGAAGCGCTGGAGGAGCGGCGACGCTGCAGCCCGCCAATGGAACCACCGCAAGCGCTGCTAACGCGCTCCAGTTAATCCGCATAGTCACTCCGCACGGAGGCCTCAGGCTCGCGAATCCACGCCCAGAACAACGCGAGTCCGACTGCCATGTATGCCACGCCCGCGGGAACCCACATGATTAGTCCGCCGATCTGCTGATCCTCGAGCGGCGTCAAGCCGAATGCCTGAGTTGTGTGGGAATAGACCGGATATACGACCGACGGCGAAAACGTCAGCAGCGCGCCGAGTATGCCGGTGTGAATGGCGGTGGTGAAGATATAGAAGACGCCGTGGCCGTACTCGGGCCGGGTGTGGGCCTGGAAGAGCGCCCACCAAAAGCAGAGCGCCGAGAGAAAAAAGCTAAGATGCTGGGCGGTGTGAATGGCTTCGCTGCGCAGCGTCATATCGAAGAGCCCCGGCGCGTGCCATACCCACAGAACGATCGCATGCAGCCACCACGCGTGCACAGGCTTGGTGAGCGTTCTCCATACACGCCGAATGGCCGCGGCCTTTGCCCAACGGCCGAGCGTACGACGCGCATCGATCGGCAGCGCCCAAAGGAATGACGGCAGCGGATGCGCGAAGGCGAGTAACGGAGCGGCGGCGAGCATTAGAATTTCATGCTGCGCCATATGAGCGCTGAAGAGCACGCCGCCAAGCGCATGCACAGGAGAGATGAGCGCCAAGACCAGCATCAACATCCCGCCCCAAAATGAAAACATCCGCGTTCGAGAGACTCCGCGCGACATCCGCGCCCCGCAGGCGTACAGCAACGCCGTTGCGCCTAGACATACGAGCACGCCCGGCTCAAACGACCAGGCCCGCCACACATCGTCGGGATGCAGGGGACCGAGTTCATGCGCGCCCGCAGCGAGCGGAAACAGGATGGCAGCGCTGCCGAGGCGCTTGCTCACTGACATACTCCGAGGAAGGCGGGCGCAACGAACTGCGCGAGAATTACGACGGCAAAGAAACCATTCAACAGCAGTCCGGTCGCTGCTAACTTGCGAAAGCTTTCGGCGCTAGCGCCTGGCGTCTCGGCCGCACCGGCGGCAGAGGGTTTCGAATTCCTCCAGCATACGGACACCGCGATCAGGCAACTGACAAGAGCGGCTAAAGGTATGACGAAGAGCACCGATTTCGAATCGGCAGCACAGGCGTGCCGCGCCGAAGCGAAGCTGGCGAGCAGGCTGGCGAACCACGCCAGCGGGCCGATCCAGAGAGGCGCCCACACCCTCATCGTCCGATGCTCCAGACATGGGGGGTCCAGTAGACCGCGAGGTAAAGCGGAATCCAGATTGCCACCAGGAAATACCAAATCACGCTGTCCACGTGAACACCCAAGCGCTGTTTCGGACCTGCATTGCCACGCGCGAGCAGGACAATCAAAACGATCGTGAAGGCCATGTCCGCGGCAGTGTCGAGCGTATGCAGAAAAAGAATTCCCCACGTGATGGAACCGTAGACCCCTGCGGTCCATTTAAAGTTCCACCCATGCCAAGCGACGCCGCGGATGGCCATTGCCACCGAAGCGAGGACGATATTCAGAATCAATCCGCGCAGCATTCCGCCGCGATCGCCTTTTTTCGCCGCTTCGCTGGCGAGGTAGGCTCCGAGGCAACTCACGATCAAAAAGACCAAT
>DATAUH010000248.1:0-29186 GCA_036268375.1 Bryobacteraceae bacterium
GAACAGTACGTCGAGCACGGTGACCAAGCGCAACGAAGTAGACGCGGCCTTATCACGCGCCGCAGTAGAAACGGTGTGAGAAATGCGGGCTAGGCGTAGCGCGTCCGCCGCGGCTCCCTTGGAGTAACCCATTCGCAAAATCGCTATCTTCGGAGCCGCGGGCGCCATCGGAAAATCGCTGGTCCCTGAACTGGAACGCCGGGGCATCGACTATCGTCTCGTCGGACGCTCGCGCGAAAAACTGGAACGCGCTTTCGCCGGCGGCGCGCACGCAGAAATCTTTCCCGCCGATCTGTCGCAATTGCGCGACGCGGGGGCTGCGGCGCGCGGCGTGGACACCATCGTATATACCGTCGGTCTACCTTATCCGTCGCACAGTCTTCATCCGGTTCTCATGCGAACCACTCTCGAAGCAGCGTCCTCCATGGGCGTCGAGCGTTTCATCTTAATTTCGAGCGTGTATCCCTACGGGGTGCCCCGCACGCAGCGCGTCGCCGAAGATCATCCCCGCTTTCCCAATTCGCGCAAAGGCGCCTACCGCCGCGAGCAGGAAGATCTCGTCCTCGATGCTCATCAGAAAGGCAAGCTGAAGTCGCTCATCCTTCGTCTTCCCGATTTTTACGGACCCACTGCCGACCTTGGTTACGCGCCGCTCGTATTTCAAGCGGCAGCCGCGGGCAAAACCGCCAACTGGGTCGGGCCCGTCAGCCCCAAACATGAATTCGTCTTCGTGCCCGACGTTGGTCCCGTCATTGCAGATCTCCTTGCGCGCGACGATGTTTTCGGCGAAGCATGGAACTACGGCGGACCCGGCGAGATCGCGGTCGTCGACTTCATCACGCGCATCTATCGCGCTTTTGGCCGCGCTCCCAAATATCGATCCGTCGGCCGCACCCTGCTCAAAATTTTCGGCTGGTTCGACGCCAATATGCGCGAAGTTCCCGAGATGATGTACCTGCAAGAGACACCCGTAATTCTCGACGACAGCAAGCTCGCCGCCAGGCTCGGCGGTCTCAAGAAAACCTCATACGATGATGGCATTCGCCAGACCGTCGAATCGATGCGCGCAGGCAAGAAGTAGCCTTCCAAACCGGGCTTTCCACCGCTGCAATGTTGTTATGCTGTTCGTTCACCCATAGTCCAATCCAGGAGAAAAAATGGCAGTCAAAGTAGGAATTAATGGTTTCGGAAGAATCGGAAGGAATGTCGTGCGTGCCGGGTTGCATCGCGACGATATCGAATTTGTCGCCGTCAACGATCTCACCGATACCAAAACGCTTGCCCACCTGTTGAAATACGACTCCGTTCTGGGGCAGCTCCACGAAGAAGTGAAAGCAGAGGCCGATTCCATCACCGTTGGCGGCAAGACCATCAAGGTCTTCGCCACCAAAGATCCCGCGCAGCTCGATTGGGCCTCCGTCGGCGCCCAGGTCGTTGTCGAATCTACGGGCAAGTTCACCGAAGCCAAGGACGCGGTTAAGCACCTGCAGGGACCTGTGAAAAAGGTCATCATCTCCGCGCCTGCAAAGAACGAAGACATCACCATCGTGCTCGGCGTGAACGATAGCGCTTACGATCCCTCCAAGCACAACATCGTTTCGAACGCATCCTGCACCACCAACTGTCTGGGGCCGGTTGTGAAGGTGCTGCACGACAAGTTCGGTATCCAGCGCGGGTCCATGACGACCATTCACAGCTACACCAACGATCAGAACGTGCTCGATTTTCCGCACAAAGATCTGCGCCGCGCCCGCGCCGCGGCCATCAATATGATCCCCACCACGACGGGCGCTGCCAAAGCCATCGGCCTCGTTATGCCGGAGCTGAAAGGCAAGCTGGATGGCTACGCAATGCGCGTGCCCACGCCCGATGTTTCGGTGGTCGATCTCGTCGCCGTGCTCGATAAAGAAGCTACCAGTGAAGCCATCAACGAAGCGCTCAAGTCCGCGGCGGAAGGCCCCATGAAGGGCATTCTGGCCTACACCGAGGACCCGGTGGTCTCCTCCGACATGCTCCACAACCCCAACAGCTCCATCGTCGATGGCCAACTCACCAAAGTTCTCGGCGGAACGCTCGCGAAGGTCGTGTCCTGGTACGACAACGAGTGGGGTTACTCCTGCCGCGTGGTCGATCTGATCGCATTTCTGGTTAAAAAAGGTCTGTAATTCCTCGGGTGGACAGCCGGCAGCGCCTGTCCACTTAACCTGCATTTTTCACACAGGTTGGTCGCGGGGCGCGTGAGAAGGCCGTGGATACGAGGCGCGAAGGTCAGCGCGGACGCGCACTTGAACAGTACTTCGAGCACGCTGAATGAGCGCAACGACGTAGACACGGCCTTCTCGCGCGCCGCCGCAGAAGCTGTGTGAGAAAGGCATATTAATCCTCCACGCAGTCTCCCGTCGTAATCGCCCAAAATATCCAAAGCGCCGTGCAGATGCCCATCGAGAGCAGAGGGCTGAATGGCGCCGCAATCACCGCCGACGTGTAGAGCGGCGGCCCAAGCTTATAATCGCGCCGAAAGCGTTCTACCGTCTTTCTCGACGCATCGGGATTCAGCGTGGATTCGCGAAAAGCGAACCACATCGTCAGATAGAACGCCAGACTGATCAGCACGAATACGAGCGCGTACAGTTCGCATGCGGCGGAGGCTGCCGGAGTTGCGAGATACTCCGCGACCACGGCCGTAGGGAAGGGAACGACGCTCACCAGCAGCAGCAGCAGACCGTTCGCAAAAAGCAATCTCGCGTCGGCTCTGCGCACCAGTTTGAAAATCGTGTGATGGTGAACCCACATGATCAAAACTGTGAAGAAACTGGTTGCCAGCGCGAGATAACTCGGCCATTGACGCAGCAAGCTGGAGCGCAGCGCCGCAGAGTTCACCGCTTCGCCATTCGCCTGGTGGGGAACCTTCAGTTCCAGCACCAGCAGTGTGATAGCAATAGCGAATACGCCGTCGCTGAAGGCCTCTAAGCGGCCCGTCTCCTTTTCCATGCGACTTATCGTAGCTCAGGCGCTCGGGAAGGCCCATTTTATGCGCACTTAGTGCGGCGGTATCGAAGTCGCCGATTGATACAATCGTGTTCAACCGATGCCCACGCAGGTCCGCCCCGCCTCCGCGCAAAAATTCTTCGGTCGCCACGGCGCCTTATCGCAATGGCACCCGAATTACGAATTTCGTGCGGGACAGGTGGAAATGGCGGAGGCCGTTGAATCCGCGCTTACAGAAAAACGCCATCTGATCGTTGAAGCTGGCACCGGAACCGGAAAAACACTCGCCTATCTTGTGCCCGCGCTCCAATCCGGCAAGCGAATCGTCGTCTCCACCGGCACCAAAAATCTGCAGGAGCAGCTTTTCTTCAAAGACATCCCCTTTCTGCAACAGCACTTCCCCCGGCCGCTCAAAGTCTGTTACATGAAAGGCCGCAGTAACTACGCCTGCCGCCAAAAAATCTACGACGCCGAAAAGGAACCGGTACTCGCCGGATTGGAAGAGGCCGCCGACTTCCAAATCATTCGCGAGTGGGAAAAGACCACAGAGTTCGGCGATCGCGCCGAGATTAAAACCCTCCCGGAGAACAGCTCCGCCTGGGCCAAGGTCGATGCCCGCAGCGATCTCTGCACCGGTCAGAAGTGCCCCAATTACGAGCGCTGCTTCATCACCCTGATGCATCAGCGTGCCGCCGAAAGCGACATCGTAATCGTCAACCATCACCTCTTCTTCGCCGACCTGTCCATCAAGGACGAAAACTACGAAGGCGGCATTTTGCCCGAGTATCACGCCGTCGTCTTCGATGAAGCCCACGAAATCGAAAACGTCGCCGGCGAATATTTCGGCGTCTCAGTGAGTAACTATCGCCTGCAGGACTTACGCCGCGATATCTCCATCGTCAGCCGTATGAAGAAATTCGGCACTCCGGAGCTGGATCGCATCCTGCAGCGGCTCGACGAAATCTCGCTGCACTTCTTCTCGCTCTTCGGCGATGGCGACCGGCGCGTTGCCTTCACCGGCCGCGCCGCCTTTCGCGAAGATAACGACGAAATCTATAGCGACTTACTCTCTGCGCTCGATCTCATCGGTTCGCACTTGAAGTTACTGCAGAATCCGCCCGAAGAGATCATGCCGCTTTACCGGCGCGCGCTCGAGTTATCCATGGCGCTGCGCTTCATCATGGAAGAAGACGACGATGAACGCTATGTCTTCTGGATGGAGAAGCGCGGTCGCGGCACATTCCTCCAGGCAACGCCCATCGACGTCTCGAATATCCTTACTCAACGCCTGTTCGACAAGGTCGAAACCATCATTCTCGCTTCCGCTACGCTCGCCGTCGCCGGTAGCTTCGAATACGTCGAGAACCGTCTCGGCATCACCGGCGCCCGCACGCTCATCGTCCCCGGACACTTCGATTACGAAAAACAGGCGCTGCTCTACGTCCCGCAGCGTCTGCCGGATCCTCGCGATCCGGCGTTCACCAAGCTCGCCTCGGTCGAAATCGCCCGCATTCTGGAACACAGCCGCGGCCGCGCCTTCGTGCTCTTCACCAGTTATCAGCAAATGCGTCTCGTGTACGATGCGGTCTCGTTTAGCCTGCCGTATCCTACGCTCCTCCAGGGTACAGGCCCGCGCAGCGCGCTGCTCGATGAGTTCCGCTCTACGCCCAACTGCGTTCTGTTCGCCACCTCCTCGTTCTGGCAGGGCGTGGACGTGCCCGGAGAACAGTTGAGCTGCGTTATCATTGATAAGTTGCCGTTCGCGTCACCCGCCGATCCGGTGGTGAATGCGCGCATCGAGAGCATTCGCAAGGCCGGGGGCAATCCTTTTTACGACTATCAGATCCCGCAGGCGGCGATTGCCCTCAAGCAAGGTTTCGGGCGGCTGATCCGCAGTAAGTCCGACCGCGGTGTGCTGGTTTTGCTGGATAACCGCATCACCAGGCAGCGTTACGGCCAGGTATTTTTCGATAGCCTGCCCGATTACGGTTTCACCACCACCATCGATCACGTGGAGAAATTTTTTAATGTTTGAAGTTACCATCCAGGAATCATTCGCAGCCGGGCACGCCCTGCGTAATTACCGGGGTAAGTGCGAAAATGTGCATGGTCATAATTACCGCTGTCAGGTAACTGTGGAAGGTGAAAATGTGGATGAAAACGGCCTCTTGGTGGACTTTGTGGAGTTGAAAAAAGTAGTCCACTCGGTGCTCGATCGGCTCGACCACCAGTGGCTCAATGACTATCCGCCATTTGACAAGATCAATCCCTCGGCCGAAAACATCGCCAAATACATCTTCGACGAAGTAAACGACGGTTTGGGCGCGCGCGAGGCGGCGCGGTTACGGCAAGTCCGTTTGTGGGAAACGGATACGGCTTTCGCGGTCTACCGGCCGTAACTTTCGCGGATTACCGTCCGTAGAAAGCCGCGTTCTTCTCCGAGAAGTGCGCCCACTTTTCCGGCAGATCGTCCTGCGCGAAAATGGCCGACACCGGGCATACCGGCACGCACGCGCCGCAATCGATGCATTCTACCGGATCGATATAGAGCATCTCGACCTCGCCGTGTTTGGCTTCGTCTTTTTTCGGATGAATGCAATCAACCGGGCAGGCGTCCACGCAGGCGGAGTCTTTGGTGCCAATACAGGGTTCAGCGATTACGTATGCCATTTATTGTCCTGAGACCATATAGATAGCATAGGTTGTGCGCGAAATACAAACCCTTCACCGCACCCCGCGCGCAGTCCCCACATCGCCCGCTGGCTGAAGCGCCATCGCCCCGCGGCGGTGGCGCTTCAGCGTCGTTCTCGACCGGGTTAGCGGATTTCCTTGATAACGATTACTCCGCCGTTTTCAGTGCCGATCACGTGCACCTTCACCGGCTTCTTGTTGGTGATGGAATCATTCCAGTCCTTGTTGCTCTTTACCATTTGAACGATCTGCGTATTACCGGCATCGTCGAACCGTACGAATTTTCCTTCCGGCGTGACCATTCCAAAGGAGCTGGTCTCAGCCGTTACGGGGCACTCGGTCGTGTATCTATCGCTTACCGTCTGCGAGGTGGCCCCCTTCACGTCCGTATTGCTGTTTTTCTGTTGAACGTGAGTCGTGTAGCATCCCTGATCGACCAATGCGCCGTCAAAATTGCTGGTTTGGGCCGAGGTGGTTGTCGTCGTGGCCGCCGTTTGTTGACTTTGCGCCATTACAAGGCCCGCGAAGAGTGGAACCGCCGCTATTACCGCAAATTTCTTCATTTTCGTCTCCTGTCCCGACTGGATTGCATCTGCTCTGCCGATGTGGGCTGGTACCAGCCTGCAGAACTGTTCCTAGTTGCCAACGAGTTTGCGAAAAAGGACACTGTAGAGAATGCCCGCTAAAGTTCGTAAAGCTGTCTTTCCCGCCGCCGGTCTGGGTACGCGATTTCTGCCTGCCACTAAAGCGCAGCCCAAGGAGATGCTGCCCATCGTCGATAAACCGATCATTCAATACGGCGTCGAAGAAGCGATGCATTCGGGCATTCAAGACATCATCATCGTCACCGGTCGCGGAAAAGCGGCGATTGAAGATCACTTCGACGTCAGCTTTGAACTTGAACATCTGTTGGAGAGCCGCAAGAAGAAGGAGCTCCTCGCCATCGTGCGCGGCATCTCCGACATGATCGACGTCGCCTACGTTCGCCAGAAGGAGGCTCTTGGGCTCGGCCACGCAGTGTTGCGCGCCATGGAACTGGTGGGCGGGGAGCCTTTCGCTGTCGTGCTGGCGGACGATGTCATTGAAGCCGAAACGCCGTGCTTACGCCAGTTGCTCGACGTATACAATTTCTTCAGCGCGCCCGTCCTGGCTGTCATGGAAGTGCCGCCGGAGGCCATCTCCTCGTACGGATGCATCGACGCCGAACCGGTGACGCACAACGGCCGCGAAGACCGCGTCTATCGCATCCGTAGCCTGGTCGAAAAACCGAAAGCCTCGGAAGCTCCGTCAAACCTTGCGATCATCGGCCGCTACGTGCTTACGCCCGAAATTTTCGATTCGCTGCAATGCATCGATCCCGGTTCGGGAGGCGAAATACAGCTCACCGACGCCCTGCGCCACCTGCTACGCAGCCGTCCCATCTATGCCGTTCGCTTCGACGGCACCCGATACGATGCGGGAGACAAACTCGGCTTCTTGAAGGCCACAGTGGAGTACGCGCTTCGCCGCCACGATCTTGGCGGACCGTTCCGTGAATACCTGAAGGGCCTCAAGCTGTAGCCCGCGCCGCTGCGTTGCCGCCGCCTATGGCCACGCTCGTTCGCAGCACACTCGACATACTGAGGTGCACGGGTACAATGATCCGCGCGTGTCCCCGCAGTTCGTCTTTTCAACTGTTGAGAACCGATCGTTCGGACTAATGCTCAACATTGCTGAGGTGGATAGGCTACGATGCTCCACGCGCGTCATTGCAGTTCGTTTTTTCAACTAATGGGAACGTATAATTACTATTGTTCTATCCAGTTCTAGGACGTCTTGGCACAACCAGATCTGTAGATTTACCGGCTCCGCGCCAGGGAATAACTGCAAAAGTAGGTAAATTGTGTCTTTACAATAGTTTCTCAAGATAGTGCAAAAATTCCGCGTACCATAGCGCCTAGACCCCAAGTGGGTATGTTCCTTCGCAGACTTTCCGCCATTTTTTTCTTACTCTGTAATTGGATGACCAAGGCGTCGTCCCGTAAGTCACGCAAACTTTCGAGAATTGCGGTTCGGATGTAATCGACCGCACCGTTCGCCGGGTGACCGCTTGAGACTTTCTCACGAATATCGATATCCTGTGACTCTTGCCGCCGCCGGAGCAGTTTTTCATTATGCCGGCTAAAAATTTGTTACGCGATCACGATCGGAAATTTCGGCTGCTCTTTCAGGATCATCCGCAGGCCATGTGGCTGTTCGATCCGGAAACTCGCACGATTGTGGAGGCGAACGGCGCCGCCGCAAAACTCTACGGCTACGCCGCTGACGAGATGCGCGCGATGCCGATGAGTGAACTTCAGTCCACTATTGATCTCGAGCGTTTTATCACTGAACGCGGCGCTGCTCCCAAGCAAGCGGGTGAGATTTGGCGGCACCGCACCAAATCAGGCCGTGCCATCGACGTCGAAATTGCCGTGCACGACATAGACTTTAGCGGCAAGATGGCGCATCTGGCTGTCGTCATGGATGTCACTGGCCGCCGTGAACTCGAAGAACAGCTTCGCCAGGCTCAAAAAATGGAAGCCGTGGGCATGCTTGCAGGCGGCGTCGCGCACGACTTCAACAATCTGCTCACCATCATCAACGGCTACAGCCAGTTGATGCTCAACAATCTCCCCAAGAACGATCCCAACCGCCACTTCGCGGAACAGATCATGAAGGCCGGCGATCGCGCCGCGGGCCTCACTAATCAACTGCTCGCATTCAGCCGCCGCCAGGTGATGCAGCCCAAGGTGCTCGATCTCAATCACCTGGTGACCGGGCTTTCGGCTATGCTTCGTCGGCTGATTGGTGAAGATATCGATCTCAGACTCACGCTGCGCGACGATGTCGGCCGCGTGAATGCCGATCCCGGCCAGATCGAACAGGTTCTTATGAACTTGGTGGTCAATGCGCGCGATGCTATGCCGCGCGGCGGTTCGCTCACCGTCGAAACCGCAAACGTTGCGCTCGATGATCACTATGCCGGCCGCCATATCACGATCAAGCCGGGCCCGTATGTCCTCCTTGCCGTCAGCGACACCGGCACCGGCATGGATGAGGCTACTAAAAACCGTCTTTTCGAGCCCTTCTATACCACCAAGGCGCCCGGCAAGGGCACTGGTCTTGGCCTGTCCACAGTCTTCGGCATCGTCAAGCAGAGCGGCGGCAGTGTAGAGATTTACAGCGAACCCGGCGCCGGCACTTCGATCAAGGTTTACCTGCCGCGCATCGACCAGCAGGTCACTCTTGAGCGCGAAGTGCGCAAAAAGGTTCTCGCCCGAGGCAGTGAAACCATTCTTCTCGTCGAAGACGACGAAATGGTGCGCAATCTGGTTCGCGAAACGCTTGAGCGCGACGGCTACAAGGTTATCGACTCGGCCGATCCCGTCGAAGCGCAGCGTCTGGCCGAAAATTACCGCGGCAGAATCCAGCTCCTGATCACCGACGTGGTCATGCCCAAGCTCAGCGGCAAGGAACTTTCGCGCATTCTCACCGGCAAACGCACCGATATGAAGGTGCTCTACATGTCCGGCTATACCGATAGCGCCATCGTCAATAGCGGCATTCTGCAAAAAGAGGTGGCCTTCCTCCAGAAACCGTTCACGCCGGCCAGTCTCTCCGCCCGCGTGCGCGAAGTGATCGAAAGCGACCCCAAAACCAAAAGCGCCGGTGAGTAGACGAACCGCCACATCCAGCTGAACGCGGTAACCTGTAAGCCAAGTGGTGCATCTAGCCCATTAATGGAGCGTCCCATGCCTGTTACTCGTGTGTCTCCGGGCGGTCAGCTCTGGCTTTGCGCATTGTCTCTGGGCGTGCTGGCAGCCGGTCCTGCTTTGGCTCAGGTCTACCCGCCGGGTGGTTATCCGGGAGGTTACCCCGGCGGTTATCCAGGCGGCTATCCCACCGGCGTCCCCATTCCGGTGCCGTCCCGTGGCAAATCACAACCGAACAGCAGCACCAAGGGCGACCCCTTGCCCAACTTTCGCGGCAAGCTCAAGCAGATGGATGCGAAAACAATTTCACTCTCGCTTGACGACGACCGCATTCTCGACTTCCGCCGCACCAGCTCCACCAAATTCTATAAAGGTGGCGACGAAGTAAAGGATCCCAAGTTCGCTTCCGGAGACCAGCTATCCATCGAAGGTCCCGAAGACGCCACCGGTCACCTGACGGCTGCGAACGTTTACTGGGAGAAGGCCGCTGGTAAGGCCACGTCGACGTCAGCCTCCGCCAAGGACGACAAAGTCCCCGACGCCTGGGCCGATGCTCCTGTTGTTCCTCCGTCCGCCACGCAATCGGCTCCTCAATCGGGCACCCAGGCCGCTCCGCCGCCCGCCAGACCCACCGCCGACGATCCCGGTCCGCCTACTCTCAAGCGCGGCGGCGTCAACGATACTTCGCGTGAAAAAGCGGCTCCCGTGCCCGCAACTTCTCCCGGCGCTACGGCGAGCCCCACTGCTTCGCCCGTACAGCCGCCCGCTTCGCGCCCGCAGCCTACGCTTTCGGCGGACAATGCTCCTCCCGCGCCCACGCGCATTCCCACCCTCGCTCCGGATGAGGACCCGAGCTTCGGCGCTGGCCGCTCCGGCATTCCGGTGGCATCGAACAGCGACGACCTGATCCGCCGCGCTGCCGACACCGCCCTCGATTTCACCGAAAAACTCCCGAACTATCTCTGCCAGGAGGTGATGTCGCGCTACGAAAGCACCACCAAGCCCTCCAATTGGCATGCCCTCGATGTCGTCGGCATGGAAGTGGTCTACCAGGATCAGAAAGAGGACTACCGCAAGATCACGCTCAACGGCCGCCCGGTGGACAAGAAACTTGAAGACCTCGGCGGCGCCTGGTCTACCGGCGAATTCGGCACCGTGCTGATCTCGCTCTTCGTACCGCAGACGGCCGCCGAGTTCCACTACACGCGCGATTCCCGCATTGCCGGGATTCTCGCTAAGGAGTACACCTTCAACGTCACTCACGCCCACTCCGCCTGGACCATCCACATGGGCTCGCAGAAGTACGATCCGGCCTATCGCGGTACAGTCTGGATCGACCCGCGCACCGCGCGCGTCATGCGCATCGAAATGCAGGCGTACGGTTTCCCGGCCGATTTCGAAATCGACGATACTGAATCCGCCACCGATTATGAGTACGTCCGCCTCGGCGATGCCAAGCAGTACTTGCTGCCGGTACATTCCGAGACCCTGAGTTGCCAGCGCGGTACTCCGTACTGCAGCCGCAATACCATCGATTTCCGCAACTATCGTAGGTACACCGGCGAATCCACCATCACGTTCGGCGACGGAAAACAGTAACGCGGCTATACCCTCCGGGACGTGCGTTCTCTTGTGCCGGATCGCGCAAATGCGCGATCATCGAAGCACCAGGGCTACATCATGGAAGGGCGTTCGGTCTCCCATTACCGTTTTCTCGAAAAGCTGGGCGCCGGAGCCATGGGCGAAATCTACCTCGCTCAGGACACGCAGCTTTCGCGAAACGTCGCCATCAAAGTGCTCCCGGCCGCGCATGCCGCGGACGCCGAACGGCGTAAACGCTTCTTGCAGGAAGCGCGCGCGGCTTCCGCGCTGAATCACCCCAACATCATCACCATCCATGCCATCGTCTTCGAGGGCGATACGGAGTATATGGTGATGGAATACGTCGCCGGCAAGACGCTTTCCGAAATCATCCACACCGGCGGCATGCCATTGCCTGACGTGCTCAACTACGGAGCGCAAATGGCCGACGCGCTCGACACGGCTCACAAAGCCGGCATCATCCATCGCGATTTCAAACCCGGCAACGTCATGATCTCCAACAGCGGCTGGGTCAAGATTCTCGATTTCGGCCTCGCCAAACGTTCGCTGTTCCCGCAATCCGGTTCTTACGACGCCACGGCCACCCTCGGCTCCGCGCCTCTCACCGTCGAAGGTTCCATCCTCGGCACCATTCACTACATGTCGCCCGAACAGGCCGAAGGTAAGGTCGTCGACGCGCGCTCCGATATGTTCTCCTTCGGCGTCGTGCTCTACGAAATGATCACCGGTCATCGCGCGTTCAGAGGCGAATCGCCACTTTCGACGCTTTCCGCCATCCTTCGTGACGACACCGCGCCCATGGCCGATTTCACCGCTGATGTTCCGCCCGCGCTGGAGCAGATCGTCAAGCGTTGTCTTGCCAAAAATCCGAATGATCGCTGGCAATCCATGGCCGAAGTTCGCAAGGCGCTTCTGCAGTTGAAAGAAGGCCCGAGCATCGCCGCCCTTCCCGCGCAAGTCCCGCCGGCCGCGCCACCCCCGCAGGCGCCCGCCAAGCCGCAGTCGCCGGACAGGCGGCGCTCCAGGCGCAAATTGGCTGTTCTGGGCGGTGCGCTGGCGTGCTGCGCCGCCGCCGGCATCATCTTCCTACACAAAGATCAACCTGACGCCTCAACCGTTATCCCAGCACTCAACGCTCCCGCTGCGCAGACCCAACCCCCCGCCGTGAGTACCCCGCAGGCCGGACCCACAACGGTTGCGCCTTCGTCAGCGCCGGTCTCACACGAAGCGCCGCCCAAACCGGAGGTCCCCGTTCCGGCCATTCCTGAAAGCGCTCCACCTCCGGCGGCGCCGCCGGCGGTTCCCACGACGAAAGCGGTCGCAATCCCGGACGGGTTGCCCGTCGCAATTCGCCTTGCCGAAGATCTTGCCGCCGACGCCGAGCCCGGCGCGATCATGCATTTCACCACCATTCATGATCTGAAAATCGGTGACAACGTAGTCATTCCCGCGGGCGCGCACGTCGTCGGCGAAGTCGTGGATGGCGCCAAGAAGAAGTTCCTCGTCGTCGCCACCAAGATCACTTTCCGCTTAAAAAACGTGGAAGTTCCCGGCGGAGGCAGGATCACTCTCCGCGTCACGCCCAAGGACAGCGGCGATTTCAAACGGTCCATCGCTGCGCCGTCTATGCCGAAACATGCCAAGGAAGTCGCCGCGCCGGCCGGCACGGAGTACACCGCCTATACCGAAGGCGGCCAGAGCGTCACCGTCAGCTCGCGCTGAGGGCTTTGTCTACTGCGGCCTTCAAATCCGCTTCCGCCAACTTGCCGTTGAAGCGCTTTACGAGCTTGCCGGCCTTGTCGAACACCAGTGTGATCGGGTAAGCCTCATCCAGCCCCAGCTTCTGTGAGACATCCGGCGATCCCATCCCAACCGCATAACCCATCGGGTGCTTTTTCAGGAACGCTGGCACAATCGATGCGTCCTCATCCATCGAAACACCGGCCACCAGCACACCCTTCGCGCCATACTCCCGATTGATGTCATTGAAGCTCGGGATCTCCTGAATGCACGGTACGCAGAACGTCGCCCAGAAATTCACCACGCTCACTTTCCCGTTGGGATCGATCGATCCGCCGCCCAGTTTGTTAAATGTGGGCAGCGCAGTCGATGCGGCAGCAGTGGCGGGCGCGGCGGCAGGCGCCAGTGCGGGAACCGGACCCTCGCCCTTGCGCAGAAATGCCGCAAACTGCTCCGCATCGCGCGTCAATGAAGGAAAACTCGCGACCACAGTCTCATCAGGCGTCATGATGGCGTAGAACGGCTCCGCCACGGTATTGAACTTTTGAATCTCGAGCTTCTGATTCGCGTCCGATGTTGCGTCGCCCGCGTCTGCGAACAGTTCCACCAGAACGTACTTCTGCATAGCGGCTTCGATCTCCGGCCGCGTGAACATGTTGGCCTTCATCCAGTGGCAGTTCGTGCAGGCATAGCCCGTGAAGTTGACGAAAACCAGCTTGCCTTCTTTGCGCGCACGCTCCAGCGCCTCGTGATACTGGTTTTGTATCCACTGCAGACGGCCCGGCGCCAGTGGCACATACGCATCCAGTTCACCCAATTTCGCGCCGCCCATGCCCGGCGCCAGACTGATGGCGAACGCGATGAACACCATGCCGCAAAGCAGCCGACCCAGCCCCATTCGATCGTCCGGCTTCACGCCTTCTAACCGCAGTAAACCCAGCAAATACAACCCCGCGCACGCGAACAGCACGATCCACAACGCCAGAAAACGTTCGCGTGAAATCACATTCCAGCGCAGCACCTGATCTACGCTCGCCAGGTACTTCAGGCTCCACGCCAGGATCACAAACCCCATCACCACTTTCACGCGCGCCAGCCATCCGCCACTCTTCGGCATGCGTTTCAGATACGAGGGGAACAGCGCCAGCAGGAAGAACGGCAGCGCCAAACCGGTCGCGAATGCCACCATGCCGACGACTGGCCGCAGCGCGCCGCCGGAGATTGAGCCCGCCAGCAGCGCCCCCATAAACGGTCCCACGCAAGCGAACGATGCCAGCGCGAACGTCAGGCCCATCATCAACGTGCCAATCAGGCCGCCTTTTTCCGACGTCTGATTCAACTTCGTGAGCAAGCCCGACGGAATCGTGATCTCGAACGCGCCCAGCAGGCTCAACGCGAAAACGACAAACAGGATCGCGATGAAACCGTTGACCCACGGGCTCTGTCCTAGAGCCACCACTCCCACCGGACCGAGCACCGCCGTCACGATAAGCCCGATACCCGAAAACAACACGATAATTCCCAGGCAAAATGTGACCGCCTGCGACAGGCTGCCTTCCTTGTTCACGAAAAACGACATCGTGATCGGGATCATCGGGAAAACGCACGGCGTAAAGATCGAAGCCAGTCCGAATCCAAAAGCCAACATCAGAAACCCGGGCCAGCCTTCCGCGCTGCCAGCATCATCGGCGCCTGGAGCCCGCATCTTCACTTCGGAAAAGCCCGGCGGAATCGCAGGCGCCGCCGTCGACGCAGCCGGACTGATTGCCAGCCCAAACGTTCCCGACCAATGTCCCGGGTCGCACTCGCTCGCATTGCAGACCTGATAGCGCGTATTCAGTGTGTACTGCCCGTCGCCGGTGGCCGCATCCTTCTTTGCCGCAAGTTGCAGCAGAAACGCGGTCTCGCCTTCGTAAGTCTCGGTCTCTGCGCCGAAGTTAGCGTCGTATGCTTTCTTGGGCGGCATTTGAAACAGCTTTGACGCCTCGACGCTCGCGTTCGGCGCGACTTCAAATGACGACGGCCGTCCGCCCGCGGAGCTCGCGGAATAAATGTGCCAGCCCGGATCGAGCTTCGCGTTGATTCGCAATAGCGATTTTCCACCTGGAGCGACGGAGTTCGGCTGCGCTTCCAGAGTGAAGGAGACATGCTGGGTCTGCGCCTGTGCGCACACGGCTGCAAAACAGATTGCGATCAGTGCGCGACTCAAGCGGTTCGTCCGCGGAAGACGGCCGAGGCTACTTGCCTGCGGGACGCGCCTTGACGCGAAGTTCGTCTTCGATGCGCTGGTTGACGTTGCCCTCACAAAACTCCTTGGCCACGCGTATGGCGTTCTTGATGGCATTCGCGTTGGAGCGCCCATGGCAGATGATGCACACGCCGCGCACGCCGAGCAGCGGCGCGCCGCCGTACTCGGAATAGTCCATGCGCTTTTTGAAATCCCCAAATGCGGATCTCGAAATCAACGCCCCGATCTTCCCGGCCACCGTCGCTTCCAGCGATTCGCGTAACAGGTACTTCACCATGTCCGCCACGCCTTCGCTGACTTTCAGCACCACGTTGCCGATGAAGCCATCGCATACTATTACGTCGACATTGCCTGAATAGATATCACGGCCTTCCACATTTCCGATGAAGTTCAGGTTCAGAAGCTTCAACAATTGAGACGTGGAACGTGTAATATCGTTGCCCTTGTGGTCTTCTTCGCCGATGGAGAGAACGCCAACACGCGGCTTGGGCCGTCCCAGCACGACACGGGCGTAGATTTCGCCCATGACGGCGAACTGCGCCAGCATATCCGAGGTGCAATCGACATTGGCGCCGACATCCACCACCACGACAGGTGAACCTTTCACGACGGTTGGCAGCGGCATCGCCAGCGCAGGCCGGTCGACGCCGGGAACCACGCCCTGAACCATCTTGGCAGTGGCCATGGCGGCGCCGGTGTTCCCCGCGGTGAGGAATCCCTGGGCGGCCCCGTCTCGAACCAGACGGGCGCAGATGCGCATTGAGCTGTCGCGTTTGGCGCGCACCGCGCGAGCGGCGTGGTCTTCCATCGTAATGCGCTCACGCGCGTCCACTATTTCGATGGGAAGGTGTGCGCTATCGGGATAGTGCGCCAGTTCCTTGCGGACCACTTCCTGCTGGCCCACCAGAATGACCTTGATGCCCAGATTCCTGGCGGCGTCTATGGCCCCTTCTACTTCGGCTTTGGGGGCGTGATCGCCGCCCATTGCATCCACCGCAATGGTCAGCATCGCGGAATGGGCCTACTCAGATGCGACTTCGATTACTTCGCGACCCTTATACTGGCCGCAGTGCGGACACACGCGATGTGGTTGCTTGGGCTCGTGACAATTGGGGCATTCAGACAAGGCGGGCGACTTCAGCGCATCGTGCGCGCGACGGGTGTGTGTGCGCTCGGCAGAGTGGCGACGTTTGGGATTTGGCATAGTTCGACCTCGAAGGGGAAGGGATTAGTATATCACGAGTTAGGTAACGTTCTGAAGCGCAGCGCCGACTTAGCTGCTCTTCGTGTCGCTCGCCGGTTTCGATTCGGTCTTAGTCTCAGTCTTGGCAGGTTCGGACTTGGATTCGCCCGACTCCGATTTCTTGTCTGAGTTTCCGTTGGCAGGCGCGTTCCCGCCGGATTTCGCGTAATCGGTGACGTACCAGCCGGTGCCCTTGAATTGGAAAGCCGGCGCCGAAAGCAGTCGTTCCACATCGCCGCCGCACTCTTCATGCGTTTTCAGCGGGTCATCGGCGAATTTCTGGCGGACCTCAAAGCGTTTTCCACAGCGTTGACAAGCGTATTCGTAAAGCGGCATATCTCCTGAGCGATTCTTCTCTATTCCTATTATCGCAAATGCGAACACTAACCGCCGCGCTTTGAGTTCGTCTGTGTTGGTAGGGAACAAACGATGCGCCGGATCTACACAATCGGAATCATGGCGGCGGGGCTGATCTTTGCGGTTCTGCACACGCCGCCATGCCGCATCCTGTCCTCCGCGCGCACGGTTGATTTCTACTTCCACGACCTGAAGCGCGCTGGCATCTCCGGCAATCCGGTACAGCGCCTGGCTTTCAGCATCGTCTTAGCCAAAACGGCTCCGGAAGCGCGTTAGCCTACTTTTTCTTGTGCGCCGAGGCGGGCGTACAAGGCGTCTCCTTCAAACCCTGGATCTTGTCTTTGGAGGTGCTCATGGCAACCATGAAAGGCTCGGCCGTGAATGAATCCGCAACCGCCGCGAACCGGATCGTCGCGCCGATTTCGGGCTGGCCCGTCAGGGGAGCGTCCAGTTTCAACGTGATCTCTGCGGTCTTTGACGTGTTATCGGGCTCAGGCACATAGAGAATCAATTCCTTCGAGTGGCACGCAGGCTGCGCGTCTGCAATTGTTGCCATCAGTCCCGGCACTTCCGCGCCTTTCATCGATTGGAAGAGTGTGGCGCCCTGTTGTTTGAGATTCGTTTTGATGCCCTGCCAGCGCGCGAGTTCCGGATTCTCTTTCGCGAACGCTTCCGCGGCCTTGGCTCGCCGCTCTTCGGAGGTCATAATTTTAAAATCCGAAGGCGGAATCGGGGTGGCCTTCGCGGCGGCCAACAGCTCTTCGTAGCCATCATCGCCGCCGTGCAGCGCCACATACATCTTTCTGGTCGAGGCCAGAAACTTGTCTCCATCAGTTGTTTTGCCTTGCGTCGGATCGATGGCCGCGGTGCGCGCGAATTCATACATCGCCAGGAACGGCTTCTGATCGCAGTTATAGGCGCTCGCCAAATGGCGTGAGATGTACGTGTTGTTGGGATAGTTGTTGAGCGCCTTCGTAAACGCCGTCTCCGCCGCCGGGCAGTCTTTTTTCGCTTCCGCCTTCTGGCCCGGCAATACATCCTCTTGCAGCAGGTAACCATTTGCCAGGTTGAGCATCTGCTGCTTGGCCTGCTCGAACGCCTGCGCTGTCTGTCCCGTAGGCATGTTTGCCGGCATGAAATAAACGGGCGCGAAATCCAGCAGTTTGTGCGCGGCCTTATCGCCGGTTGCGAGTTGTTCGGTTGTAGCGTCCTTTTCCATCAATTGGGCGGCGGCGCTGATGACTATAAAATATGCGCCGGCTACTTTGCCCAGGCTGGCTTTGTCTTTAAAAAGCGCGGGAAGATCGCGATCGATGAATTCACTTCCAAAGCTCAGCGCTTGATCAAGCTGCTTGGTGGCGAAATACCCCTGAAGAATATAAAAATCGCGATCCTGCTTCCAATCGGATTCCGGGTACTTCTGTTTCCACGTTTCGAGCGCAGGCAAGGCTTTCTGCCAATCGTTGGCCGCCACCGCCTTAAACGCGGCGTCAGAAAACGGGAACTCAGCGTCGTCTTTGTACTTCTTTTCCTGCGGGCCGGCGAACGCGGCCGCGGCCGTCAAGAGCAGCGCGGCCGTCAGAGCGCCGCACATCCATCTACTTAATGTTCGCACCGTGCCTCCAAGCCAGTCTCGAGGAGGTCGTTGAAAAGGATTAGCCGCTGATAAAGGCCGATAAAAAACAGGACATTTATGTATGCATCAGTTTCATCAGCGACCGGAACAGGTTTTCAACAAGCTCCCAGATGTAGAAATGACAGAATGACGGACAGCATCGGGGATTCCCCCGGCTGGCAATTGCGGAGTATATCTAAGGATGCGTTCGAGGCGCAAGGCTTGCAAACCAAATAAAAAAGCCCAGCGTGATGGTTTCAGCGCTGGGCCTTTGAGAGTGAGGCGGGTGAACGCTACTTCTTCTTTCTTCGCACCGGAGCAGCCGCAGCACAAGGAGTTACCTTTAGATCTTCGATGGCTTTCTTATCGATCGTCATCGTCAACATAAAGGGCTCTTTGCTGAATGCCTCTGCGACGCCTTTGAATTTGATCCTTCCGCTTTCGGCTTTGCCGGTCAGTGGTGATGCCGCCCCTGCTTCGTTCACCAACTTGAGGGTGATTTCAGCCGTCGGCGCGCCGGTGGCATCGGGTAGCGGCACCGCGACTTCCAGTTCTCGGGCACGGCACTTGCTTTCCAGAACGGTACCGACCAACTCAGGAATCTCGGCGCCCTTCATGCTCTGTTCGAAATACTGCATGCCCTGATCGGAAGTTAGCGTGGCCTTCAGCTTCATCCACAACGCCAGATCGGGATGCGAGGTTTCGAACTCCTTCTGCTTGGCCTCTGCGACTTCGGTTGCCGTCGGCACGTGGAAGTTAGCCGGCGGATTTGCGCCCGATTTCGCCTGCTGCTCGATCTGGTCGAGACCGTCATCGCCGCCGTGCAGGTTGTGATAGTAGGTCTTCACGAAACTCGTGATCTGGTCGCCTTTTGCGGTTCCACCGAGTGTCGGATCCATCGCGACTGCGCGCGCGAACTGCCAGACTGCCTGATCGTGCTTATTCTCTGCGCGTAGCGCGACGCCAAGGTTGTAGGCGATCAGCGCTTTGTCTGGATAGTCGCCGCCAGCCTTGATCCAGGCGGCCTCAGCAGTCGGCCAATCCTTTTTCTGCTGTGCTTCCATCGCCGGGAGAATCGCCGCGCGGTACAGCAGGTTATTGGCGGCGTCATCCAGCGTCTTCTTCGCCGTCGCCCATTGATCCGGAGCTACGCCCTGCGGCACGCGCTTATAATCCAAAATCTTGTGCGCGGCCTGTACTCCGATGGCGAGCTGGTCCGGAGTCGGCGTCGGCAGCGCGCTTGCGGCCTGCACCGCCGAAAAGTACACGCTGATCACCTGGCCCGGGCCTTGCGCCGGATCGGGGAACATGGCGTCCAGATCCTTATCCATCAACTCCTTCGCTTTGGCCAAAGTCTTGTCCCACTGCTTCGCCATGACGTAGGCCTTGACGTAGAGAACCTCGCGCTCATCTTTAAACTGCGAGTCGGGGTTGTGTTGTTTCCACGCGTCCAGATCCTTAGTCATCTGGTCGCCATTGTTCGCCGCCGCATCTTTTTGCACGGCATTGAACAGATCGAATTCGGCTTGATCTTTTACTTGCTTCTTGGGAGCGTCTTGCGCCCACACTGCGGCGGCCATTGAAAAAACCGCAACCACGGCGGCCCCGCTGATCCATCGAGAAAACTTCTGCACCTGCGCCTCCTGCCTCTCCTATATTTAATGGCGATGATCCGCCGCGCTGCGCACTTTTCGCAAGCCGGCGACGGGGGACGGCATAGCCCCTGGGATTCGACACCGAATCGGTACGCCGGGTTCCGGCTACGAATATATCAGATGATGATATCGTAAAGGCGGCCCGCCGTCTCCCAATTGCGCATGCCGCACGCCCTCGACATTGCAATTATTCTCGCTTATCTCGGCGGCATAACGTGGTTTGGCGCGCGTTTTCGCACCGCTCAAAAATCCTTACGCGATTATTTTCTGGGCGGAAGAACCGCACCCTGGTGGGCGATTGCCCTTTCCATCGTCTCCGCGGAAACCAGCACGCTCACCATTGTGGGCACTCCCGCGCTGGCATTCGGAGGCAATCTGGGCTTTCTGCAACTGGTATTAGGATACCTGCTGGCGCGCATTGCCATCTCCCTGTTGTTTTTGCCGCAGTATTTTCGCGGAGAGATGTTCACGGCGTATGAACTTATGCGCCGCCGTTTTGGCGAACGGATCCGGAAAGTTACTGCTTCGATATTTTTAGTGACGCGCGCCCTGGCGGAAGGGGTACGCGTGTTCGCCATCTCACTGGTGATCTCGATCATTCTGGGCACCGGCCAAAACGCATCCATCGCGCTCATTGTGGCGCTCACGCTTATTTACACATTTGAAGGCGGCATGACCGCCGTCATCTGGACGGACGTGGTTCAGATGACTCTGTACGTGTTGGGCGCTGTCTTGAGCTTCGTCGTAATCCTGAGCAAGATTCCCGGCGGCTGGGCGCATGCGGCGGCGGTCGCGGGCGCGGCGCATAAATTCACCGTCTTCGATTTCCGGTTCAGCTTCGACGCCGATTTCTTCTCACGCCCGTATAGCTTCTGGGCGGGCGTAGCAGGCGGCTGCTTCCTTACAACCGCCACCCATGGCACGGATCAGTTGATGGTGCAGCGGTTGCTCAGCGCGCGCGATGAACGGGAAAGCCGCCGCGCGTTGTTCGCCAGTTGGGTGGTGATTCTGGTTCAGTTCCTGTTGTTTCTGATGATTGGCGCGCTGCTATTTGTTTACTATAGCGACACGCATCTTACTCCGCCGGCGCAACGCGATCGAATGTATCCGGAGTTCGTGTGGAACAATCTGCCGCCCGGTTTGGCAGGCCTGGTGATGGCGGCGATTCTGGCGGCGGCAATGGCGAATCTCAGCGCAGCGCTCAATTCGCTGTCGTCGACCGTGGTGGTGGATTTCTTCCATGCGCGGTCACTCGGCATGGCGCGCTGGGCAACGGTGGCATGGGGCGGGGTGTTGCTGGCAATTGCGATCGGGGCGAGCGGCTCGACCTCCGTCTTGCAGGCGGGCTTGAGCATCGGATCGATTCCCGCCGGCGCGTTGCTGGGCGTGTTTCTGCTGGGAACGCTTACGAAACGGCCCGGCGAACGCGCTGCGATTGCGGGAGTGGTGGCGGGCCTGGGAACGGTCCTTTATGTTGTGCTGCGAACGCACATCGCGTTCACGTGGTACGTTCTCATCGGAACCGCGGCAACATTTCTGGTGGGACTGGGCGCGAGCGCGTTCGAGCGTGACACGGCCGGCCAAGCGCAGCGGGGGAATTGATGGGGCAATCTGCGGGCAAAAACGTCGAGTTGAAACGCGATCTAGGCACAGGCGCGGCTGTATCGATTGTGGTGGGAACCGTGATCGGCAGCGGTATTTTCCTCGTGCCCCAAGACATGATCCTGCGCGTGCACTCGGCCGGGATGGTGTTTTTCATCTTCGTGTTCGGTGGGCTGCTCTCGCTTGCCGGCGCTTTAAGCTATGCCGAACTTGCCGCCGCGCTGCCGGAAGCCGGCGGAGAGTATGTCTACCTGCGCGAGGCTTACGGGCCGCTCTGGGGCTTTTTGTATAGCTGGACGCAGATGTGGGTGGCCAAAAGCGGCTCAATTGCGACGCTGGCAACGGGCTTTTTCGTATACTTAGCCAATTTCTTTCCGGCGCTGGAGAAAATCTTTTGCAAAATACCAGTACCATTAGCCGCTTCGGGTGGTGAGCTCGAGGTGAAATATGGTCAACTGCTCGCTATCTTCCTGATTCTGGGCCTCGGCGGGTTAAATTATTTTGGAGTTAAAATCGGCGGCGACGTACAAACGGCAGTGACCGTTATCAAAGTCGCGCTCTTGTGCGCAATTGTGCTCGTGGGGCTGTTCCTGGGCTCTTCGCACGCTGTGGCGGCTCCCAATCCGGTTCCGCTGACGGCGGCTGGATTTTTTGCTGCGCTGGTGGCGGCGTTATGGGCGTATGACGGGTGGAACAACGTCAGCATGGTGGCTTCGGAAATTCGCGAACCGCAGCGGAACTTGCCTTTGGCGCTGATTGGCGGCACGGTAGCGGTTATTGCGATCTATTTATTCGCGAACTGGGCCTATTTCCACGTGCTGACGGCGGCGCAGGTGGGCGCAAATCCTCGTGTGGCGGCCGAGATGATGCGGCAAATCGTAGGTAATTGGGGCGCAAACGCAGTTTCGATAGCCGCCATGATCAGCATTTTCGCCGCCCTGAATGGGTCTATTTTGACTGGGTCGCGCGTGCCTTATGCCGCCGCGCGGGATGGGCTGTTTTTCCGTAGCATTGCCTGGGTTCATCCGCAATTCCGCACGCCCGGAGTCTCGATTTGGGCGTTGACGGCGTGGGCGGCGGTGCTGGTGGTAGTCTCCGGTGGATACAAAGAGCTATTTACATATGTGATCTTTGCCAGCTGGATCCTATATGGAATGGCGACGGCGGCAGTTATCGTACTAAGGATAAAACGCCCAGAATTAGCCCGTCCGTACCATACGATAGGTTATCCATTTGTACCGATCTTATTTGTATTAGTAGCCGGTTTATTACTACTCTCCACTTTGGCAGACTCCCCCTTCGAATCATTGAAAGGACTGTTTATCGTATTGGCGGGAATACCTTTCTACTTTTACTGGCGCGGCAAAGGTGGGCGCTAAAGTCACGGTGTGGCGTAATTTACCGGCCTAATCCGGCTGGTATTCGAGCGCGCATTTTAACCTGAAGTACCATGTATTCAGGGAGTACGCCTCCAGCCTTTTATTTGTCTGAACTAGCATATCGGTTACTTGAAATAAACTTCAATTCGAGCGAAAATTGCAAATATACCTGAGGAATCTAACAATGATTCCCTGTTTTTTTGTTCGGAAGGAATCATTGCCGGACACCGGGAGGCAAGGTCATATGGATGTATCGAGAATATTGGCAGAATTGCGAGCGGAGCGGGCGCAACTAGAAGAAGCAATTCTCAGCCTGGAGCGCCTCGCGCGCGGCAGAGGTAAGCGTCGTGGTCGGCCACCGTCTTGGCTGGCAGACCGCGCAGTAAATGGGGCTTCGAACGGCGCCGTGGAAGGCGCTGCTGAAGATGCAAGCGTGCAAGAGGCGCCTAAGCGCCGTGGCCGTCCCCCAGGAAGCAAGAATAAGAGCATTGCGACGATGACCATCGGCTCTGTGGCCTGACCTCGTCGTTTGAACCAGGTTTCTTCCCCCCAATCTTTAAGCGAGCGTGCCCCCCACGCTCGCTTTTGACGTTTTACGTCTGCAGTGCAGCGTCTATCCCAATTGAATGTCATCGTGTGGCAATACGTATCCCACGAGTAAAAAGCGAATTGTTGCGAATGCGACACTTACGGCCCGCACAGAGTTGATCAATCGGCAACATACTACCGGTATTTGCCTGGGCATTCTTCCGGTACTTACTGTAGCTCTGGCACCCGTTTCCCCAGATGAGTTCGAGCCCGAGAATTCTGTAGGGGTTTACTAGTAGTTTTAGTATCAATATGAGTAAGTCGCGACGGTTCGCACATATTTCGCAGCCTTGACACTTGTAGCAGAATTTAAGGGCTGAAAATGGAACGCTTTCGGTTAGACTGAACTTGTATGTCACGTCTGGCCGCACCGCACTCAGCAGGTAAGTCGCGGCGAACTCTGAATCTTGCGAGAGTATTACTGGTACATGGCGATCTGGCTCCCAGGCTGGCGTTGCAGACGATTTTACAGGCCGGAGGGTACCGGGTAGACGTTGCCGCCACACCCTCTGAAGGGCTCGAAAAACTGGACGAACACCAGTACGAACTGGTGCTGAGCGACGGGAAGTTTGGCTCGAGCGAAGAGGGTCGCAACGTATTGGCTTACGCCCGCGTGAAGTCCTACGAGCCGGCGACGGCGCTGATCACATCGACCGATCCATCGCCGTTGCGCACGCCCAAGCTGAAGCATCAGGTGGCCGTACATACGGAGAATCTTCCGGCGCTGCTGACGAAGGTCGCGGAGTTAATCGGCGTGCGCGCGATCCGGCGGTACCGGCCGTTGCGGTCGGCGGTCTAATCGGCTTTATTCGCCGTTAGTGCGGGATCAGCGCGTGTGGGGCGCCAGGATCACCTTCAGATCAAAGGATTGCTTGCTGTTCGACTCCACTTTCACGGCGACGCCTCGTTCCTGAAAGGGCTTGAGAAAGTCGGGATCGAGCGGAGCTCCGGGATCGACTCCGGCCCACGCGAACAAGCGGTATTGCCCCGGAGGCACGGTTGTCATGCTGAATTCTCCGTTGGCGAGAGTATAGGCGCTGCGGAAACGGTCCTGCGCATCGGCAGTTTTGGCGTCCGGGATCAGGGTGACGTTCGCATTGTACACGGGCTTTCCGGCGTCATCTGTGACTGTGCCCTCAACTTTGCCGAAATCGTTGGCGATCACTAACGTCAGATTTCCCGGCAAACGCGCGGTGTCGATCTTGAAATCCGGGAGGCGATCGGATCCGGCCAGGATATATTGCAGGTAGGCCTGCCCGCCATTGACGTGCACCGTGTAAGTGCCCGGTAAAATCGTGATGCTGAACGCGCCCGCAGCGACGCGAGCGCCGTAGCCATTCGCGCGGCCCGCGTCCGTTTCCTGGAAACTGACGTTGAGATTGTTTTTTAAGAGAGACTCGTCGGAGGCCTTGATGACGCCGTGTATGGTGGCGCCTGGACTCAAGGTGAGATCGACATGTTCGACGTCGCGATCGACGATTTCGACGACTTGGCGCGCGTAGCGCTGCTCGGTAATTTTGCGTTGCGGAGTGGAGACCTGCTGTTCGTTGACCATGTATTTACCGGGCGGCAATCCAATCAGTTCGAAGTGATCCTCATAGAATCGCGTCTGGAATCCGCCACGCTCCGTGTTGGGGTCGAGACTGGTCGCATAGATGCTCAGACCCTGACGCGCTTCACCCTGCGGCAGGCTGCCGCGGATCGCATACAATCGCTCGGGTGCGAGACGCATGTCGATGTTTTCCAGCGCGGCTCCGGGAGTTACAACTAACTCGGTGGCGTGGCCGAAGTCGGGCGAGCCGGGATAGTAGGTGGCCGCTAAGCCGGAAAGCGGCTCCGCGTTCGCCTGTGGTTGGCCTTGACCCGACCCGTGCATCGGCAGACCCATCGCGAGAAATCGATTGTTGGGCGCCACTAATAGCCAATACTTACCGGCGGTGAGATTGTATAGGCGATACTGGCCGCGGTCATCGGTGGCGGCATTGGCTGTGGTGCGTAGGTCCTTTTTGCCGCCGACATAGAAATATTGCTGCGCCTGCACGTTGGCGCGCCGCACAGGGTCGCCATCGCCATCGATAATGCGACCGGTGATGGAGGCTTGCGGAGTGAGACGGATGTCGATCGGCAGCGCCTGTCCGGTTTGTATGGCGATGGGCGGAGTATCGGAGGGCGTGGGCATGCGCTGGGAATGGCCTTGGTCGAAACCGCTTTTGGATGCGATAGGGACGTAATTGCCGGGGACGATATCGCTGATCGAAAAACGACCGTCAGAACCGGTTTGCGTGACGTAGGTCTGGACCGGCCCGGCGTCGGCCCCGCGCAGAGTAACAAGGGCGTGGGGGATGGGCGAATTGGTAGCGGCGTTGAGCACGCGGCCGACGACGGAGCCGCCGGTTTGCGCGGTAAGCCGGGCGGAAAATGACATGGCCACGCAAAGTATGACTGCACGGAGCGTATACCGAGTCATTGGATGCGCTCCTTTGCTTGCCGGACATCACTTATAGAGATCGGAAGGAGAGTTACCTGCTCATGCGAGCCAGCTTGAATGGTAACCGCGGCGCCTTTGCCCGCGAGTAACTGAAGTAACTCGTGGTTTTGGATGTCCTCGAAATTCTGACCTTCGAGGGCGACAACCTTGTAAGCGCCCGGGGCGAGGCCGGCTAGCGTAAACGGACCTTCCGTCCAACTTCGCGTAACACGGTAGAGGTCGTTACGATTGGCTAGGGCGTCACCGGGAATGGCCGCAATCATTACTTGAGCGCCCGATTCGAGAGAGCCGGGTTGGACTGTGCCAGTGATTTGACCGGGATCGGAAGCTAAGACAATGGAGAGAGTAACGCCCGGTTGGACATCCGGGATCACGCCGTTGGTTACATCGGTGCTTCCGTATAGCATGGATTTAATGAAAAGAGCCGGAGTTACGGGCATTACTATCGTGTGCTTTCCGGGAAATATATTATCGATCTGAAAGGTAAGATCGGAAGTTACCTGAGCATGCGCCTGGTTACTTTCGTCGGAACGAAGGTTGATTCCCATTGCCGGGAGAGGAGAGGGCGGGGTCCCTTCGATAGTGATATTTCCTTTGATGCTGGTTGGCTGCGGAGGCGTTAGGGTAATGCCATCGACGTTGGCGTCTTTCACAGTGACGTTCATCCGCAGAGCGAGGCCTCTGGCGGCTTCGCGGACCGCGAGACAGTAAGAACCGGAGACGACGCGCAGATCGAAAACATTTTGAGCGCCTGGCACTGCGATGCCGCTGTTGAAAATGCCGCTATTGAGTAAGGCGCTTGTTTGCTGGCAATCGCCGGATTCGGCTTGAACATTAGGGCGCACACCGCCAGGTAACGGATCGGCAACGATGTGTCCGCGGATGTGATAGAGCGGTTGTTTGCGGAACTTGAAATCGGCGCCGGTCCACTCTTCGCCTGGTTTTAGTTCATGCGGCGAAGCTTGCGAGATGAGCGGAACGCCGGGCAGAAATACGGACGCATAGCCTTCCTCTGGGACTGTGGAGTGCACGCGTACGGCAGGAGAGTTCGCGACGTTGCGTAGGGCCTGATTTTGCGGCGCGGCTTGGAGATAATAGCGCCCCGGCTGCAGGTCGAAAAGACGGTAGATGCCGCGATCGTCGGTTTGGCTGCTATTCAGCGCCTGCAGTTGTCTGCTGCCGTTGAAGTTGAGAAATTGAACGGCGCTCACGCGTACGCCCTGCATGGGCTCGCCGTCCTCATCGGATATTTTGCCTGTGATGACGCTAAGTGGGGCGATGGTAATGTCGGCGCCCGAAAGCGCTTGTCCGGTGTTCACGGTGAGTAACTTCGGGGCTTCGGCGAGACGGCTCTGAGAGTAGCCTTCGGCGTTGGCCTCCGGGATGTACTTTTCGGGAGTAACGTTGTCGATGTGGTATTTGCCGTAGGAATCTGAGACTGCGTTATAGGTATTTTGACCGGTGCGGCTGCGAAGGTTAACCACTGCCTTCTTGACGGGTTCTCCAGTTAGTGAATTAACTACTTTGCCTTCGATAGAGCCAAGAGTCGACTGACTGAAGACAGGAGTTATGTAGAGAAGGAAAAATAGAAGGCGCATAGCGCTCCTGAATGACATTCTAATGCCGGAAAGGGCGGGGTGGGGCGTGAAATTCGCGGCACAGTGAGGACGACTGCGGGTCTCCGTTGAAAGACACCCGTGGCCCACGCGGGTTTGGCGGCTGATTGTCAAGGACCGATGACGGGGTGACTTGTCGGTCGCAGAGGCCAATCCGGAAGCGACGCTACCGGACTTTAAGGCCGCGGAGATTCGTCACGAATTTCGCGCTTTGGAACGCTGCTTTCCCGTGTCTCGCGGCAGTTTGCCTGTGCCTCGCGGCGGCTGGGCGTAATTGGAGCGTTCTTTTATCGATAGGAGCTTGCTTTCTGAAGTTAGCCCGCTATCGCGGGCACGGTGTTTGCCTGCGCGCGGCGCGTTTCCGCCTTCGGTTGGCCCGTTTGTCATCGATATGGAAGCTGCGGGCTTCGTTTATGCGCTGTTCGCGGTTGCGATAGCGCGCCATGTCAGCAGTTGAAAAAGCGGCAGTGTTGTAATCCGGGGCGCGACGGATCTGATAGGCTTCTGTCTGCATGATAGGCGAACGTCCGCAAACGGCGATATTTCGAGGCCGAGATCATCCTGCTGTGTGTGCGCTGGTACCTGCGGTATCCGCTGAGCTTCCGCCAATTGGAAGAGATCATGGCCGAGCGGAACTTGAGCGTCGATCACGTCACAATCTGGCGCTGGGTCCAGCGGTACGCGCCGGAACTGAACCGCCGCTGCCGCCCGGAATGCGGAACACCAACCGGTCCTGGCGCGTGGATGAGACGTATTGCAGGGTGGCTGGCAAGTGGACCTATTTATATCGAGCGGTGGATTCCAGTGGCGCGACCATCGACTTTCTCCTCAGCGCGAAGCTGATCCGGTCGCGGCAAGCGGTTCCGGCAGAAAGCGTTACGTTCGCCGGCCATCCTCGACTGCGGGTGATCAGCGTGGACCGGAATCCGTCATTTCCCAAGGCCATCTCGGAATTGCGAGAGGCGGGCGAACTCGGCCGGCGTTGTCGTTGTCGACCCGTGTAGTACTTGAATAACATCATTGAACAAGATCACAGAGCCATAAAACGGAGATTGCGAGCGTGCCAGGGCTTCCGATCCTTCGCAGCGGCGCAGCGAACGATTCAAGGGATCGAAACGATGAACATGATCCGTAAGCGGCGGCGGTGCGTGTCAATGAAAATGAGGCACATTGCGTAAAAGTTTAAGGAGTTTTCTCTCTATCTGGCGGCTTGTTGATCCAGACGGCAGTGGGGAGAGAAGGTGGCTTGGGAGGTTGAAGGACAAAGCGCTCCGGGTGAGCCTGAAAGGCGGTATCCAAGACGGCTTGTCGTTGGATCAGGAGTTCAGCGGCCTTTCCCAGATGAACCACGGCGGGCGTCATCAAGCCCAGGCCAGAATGGTGGTGTTCGTAGTTGTACCAGCGGAAAAAGGATTGGCAAAACCCACGGGCGTCTTCGATAGAGCCGAAGCGGTCCGGGAAACCAGGGCGGTATTTCAACGTGCGGAACTGACTTTCCCAATAGGGATTGTCGTCGGAAACATGCGGCCGAGAATGCGTTTTGGTTACGCCAAGGTCGGCCATGAGCAAAGCTACGGGTTTGGATTTCATGGAGGAGCCGCGATCGGCGTGGATGGTCAACTGGCCGGGCGCAATGAGTT
>DATAUH010000249.1:0-4431 GCA_036268375.1 Bryobacteraceae bacterium
AAAAGCTGCGCGTGCATGCACGGCCAGGGTACAGGCCGAGTAAGTCGTTTTGATTTGGATTGATATCGCGCTCTGCGCGCTTTGGCTCTACATCTTAGCTTTACGCCTCTCCTGGGGACGCGATTTCCGCGTCACCCGTCCACCTGGATTTCCAGGACAGACCGGCCATCGCATAAGCGTGGCGGCTGTTATGCCGGCCCGGGACGAAGCCGAGGTGGTTTCCCGATCGCTTGAATCGCTCGCCGGCCAGCAGTTTGCCGGCCTGTTCCGCATTGTTGTGGTAGACGACAACAGCTGCGATGCCACAGCCGCAATCGCGAGCCGCTACGCGACGGTGGTGCGCGGGACGCCTCTGCCCGAGGGCTGGACGGGCAAGCTGTGGGCAGTCTCTCAAGGCGTCGCGCAGGCTGGGACGCCCGATTATTACTTGCTAACTGACGCCGATATTGTCCATGCGCCGAATAACCTGGAAGGCTTGGTTGCGCGCGCCGCGAGAGGCAACTACGATCTGGCGTCTTACATGGTCACGCTGCGGTGCGAGTCGTGGGCGGAGCGGGCGTTCATCCCTGCGTTTGTATTTTTCTTCTTTCTCCTCTACCCTCCGGCGGCGATTCGCAATCCTCGCCGGCGCACCGCGGGCGCAGCCGGAGGATGCATCCTGATTCGTCGCGAGATGCTGCAGCGCATCGGCGGCATCGCGGCCATACGGGGCGAACTGATTGACGATTGCGCGTTGGCGCACGCCGTGAAACGCGCCGGCGGACGAGTGTGGCTGGGATTGACGCGATCGGCCGAAAGCATCCGCGAATACGGTACTTGGCGTGACGTGGCGCATATGATCTCGCGCACGGCGTTTACGCAACTGAATTACTCCGCGTTCGTCCTTGCGGGAACGATTGTGGGACTCGCGTTCGTCTATTTGCTGCCGCCGGCGCTTGCGCTCACCGGCAATGGTTTTGGCGCAACGGCTTGGTTGATGATGACGCTGGCATATTTGCCGGCCGTTCGGTTCTACCGCCGCAAATGGATGTGGGCGCTGCTACTCCCGGCGATCGCCGCATTTTACATGGGATGCACTGTGGCTTCGGCGATTCAGTACTGGCGCGGCTCCGGCGGCAACTGGAAGGGCCGCGCGCAGGCCGCGCGCTCCGTTACCTCATAAACCAGGCGATTTCGGTTTCGAGCGCGAGATCCTCGGACAGTTTGGCGGCGGGGACTTCGACCAACGCCGATTCGACCTTTTTTGCCTGCAGTGCAAAGTAGAGTTCGTGGGCTTGCGTGTCTCCCGGCGCTGCGACGATGAGGGTGGGCGTCTTGAATGCGCCCGCGAAGTAGATCGGCGAGTGCTGCCAGTACTGCGCGGGATCGTCCCACGGCAGCGCGCCCATTTGCGCGGCAGCCCGGCGCAGACCTTCCGGCGCGAGGGCCATTTCAGCCGCGCGATCGGCGACCGGGTGGCGAAGAACCGCGGAGGAGAAGCGGTCGGAATGGCTCAGCAGCCAGGCTGCGAGCAGGCCGCCCGCGACCATCACGCGCTTTCCGTCTACGAAAGGCTTGGCTGCAGCCGCGTCGACGCCATGCAAGATGTCGTCTGAGTCGTCTCCTGGATTGCGGGTGGCAAGAATGCTGCCGAACTGCTCGCCGTAGCCTGGTGTGCCGCGCGGGTTAACCAACAGCGTGACGAATCCGGCGCTGGCGAAGATCTGTGCGCGCAACTGGAATTCGTAGCCGTACATCGCGTGGGCGATTTCGTTCAGATCGACAATCAAAGGGTATTTTTTAGACGCGACTAGTCCTGGCGGTTTGACTAACCAGGCCTGGACAGAGTGCCCTGCGGAGTCGAAATGGATTTCCTCGACTTCGCCGAGGTTACGGTTGGCTAGTAACTCGGCATTGGGAGCGTACAGCGTAGTTACTCCGCCGGGTAAGTCGGCTGTGAAGGTGACGAGGTCGCCGGCTTCGGTCGCGCTGCTGCGAATGGCGGCGGCGCGGCCGTTATCGGCAAGGGAGAAATCGCGCAGGCGTTCTTTGGCGCGGGTTACCGGCCGGATCGTTCCATCACTTCGTCCAGCGTAGACGTGAGCGGCTCCGGCATCTTCGGCGACAAAGTAGACGGTCCGCGAATCGGAGCTCCATTGCGGCCGCGAGATGTCGCGATCGAAGGAGCCGGTGAGCTGTTTGACGCGGCTGCCATCCGGGTTCATCACGAAGAGATGGCGCACGTTGTAGCTTTGGGTCCGGCCTGCGCTAGAAAGCCATGCGATGCGGCTGCCATCGGGCGAAGGCGTAGGCTGCGAATCGCTGCCTTCACTTTGCGTCAACTGGCGCATAGCCCCATCGGCAAGGCGAACGCTAAAGACCGCGCCTCCCTGCATCGGGTGCGCGGGATCGATTTCGGCGGCGGCTTCACACAGAATCGAGCGGCCATCGGGCATCCAGGCGGGCTCCCCACGCCAATCGAGATCGCCGGGCGTGAGACGGCGCGCGGCTCCGCCGGAAGCGGGAACAACGAAGAGTTGCAGGCGTCCGCGCGATGCGGGCCGAAGAAATTCCAGGATTTTTGGCGGCGCCCAAGCTACAGATTCCTGTGCAGCCACGCGTGCGGTGAAGGCCACGGAATCGCCCGCTGGAGAGATCGCGATGGCAACTGGGGCGGCGGGGAGGTCGGCGGTTGGCAGATCCTGGTTGTTCGACATGCGGCGAATGCGAATCTGCGCTTTGCCGGCGCGGTCGGAAATGTAGGCCAGGCGCTCATCGCCTTCGGGCGCTTCCGTCGCCCAGCGCGGCGACCAATCGCGCCAGGCGCCTTCGGTAAGAGGACGGCGGGTGCGGCCGTCGGTGGAGACCTCCCAGAGGTGCGATTCCACGGCCCCGTTCGGCTGCGCGCGGCCGGATTCCACGTAGACCGTGGTTTTGCCATTGGGAGCGATGCGAACCTCGTCGACGGTGCGCCACAGGGCTATGTCAGCGGGGTGGAACGGGGTCCGCTGCGCTGCAGCCGGGCAGAGGAACATGTTTGCGCAGATGAGCAGCTTCCAAAATGTCTTTATGCGCGGCATCAGTTCGCAGTCATGTTAACAACTTTAGGTTCTGTTTCGCGGCGGTGCGTAGTAGCATCGAGGCATGTGGCGCCACACTCTTCCGGCCGCGCTTGTATTAGTTTTCTCAGCGCTGCATGTGGCCTCGGCGTCGCTTGAATCTCGCTTACTGGATGCGCAAAACGCGGTGCGCGCGAAGTTGGGCCTGAAGCCATTTACGTGGTCCGCGAAATTGGCGCAGGCTGCCCAGGAGTGGGCGGACACGCTGATTAAAGAAGGCTCTTTTCGCCATCGTCCGAACTCGAGCTGGGGACAAAACCTGTTTGAAGTAACGGGTGGTGAATATCTACCAGAGCAAGTTGTCGCCGGCTGGGCAGGGGAAGCAAAGGACTACGATCTAGCTTCGAATCACTGCAAACCAGAGCGGATCTGCGGGCACTACACACAGATCGTTTGGCGTACCACCCGCGAGGTCGGTTGCGCCGTGGCGCACGGTGGAAACCGCGAAGTATGGGTGTGCGAATATTCTCCGCCTGGAAACTACGTTGGCATGCGGCCCTACTGACGCCGAAAGCCGCGGGTTAATGCGGCGATGCGTCGCGCGAGGCGCCCGGGCGCGGCAATTCGAAATCCTGAAGCTTCATCTGGTGCGGTGAATTCATGATTTCGGCCAGCCGCTCCACCAAAGCTTCCCTGGCGAACGGCTTCTTGAGGAAATGACGGTTGATGGTGCGCAGTCCGTAAAAACGGACGACTTCGGCGCCGACATGGCCGGAGACAAAGAGCACGCGCATTCGCGGATTCTGTTTGAGCAGTTCGTGAAACAGTTCGACTCCGTTGCGACCGGGCAATGAAATGTCCAGCACAGCGACATCGATTTCGCCGGCGCGCTCGATAAACTTTTCAATTGCGCTTTCGGCAGAATCGGCCGTCAGGATGTCGTATCCGGCCAGCGCCAACGCATCCCGTTCGGAGTCCAGATCGCCAGGTTCATCGTCGACGATTAACACGGTCACGGGTTTTGAATCCCTGAAGGAAGAGTCCCTACCGCCATTCTAACGCCTTATATCCTTAAATATGATTATCCGTAGTAGTTTCATGTAGTTAGCCTCTGCTTTGGAGTGAAAGAGCGCACCAACCCGGTCTTGGTATGCAAATCGGCAACATGATGCCGCAACTTGGGTAATCACCGTATAGTTTCGCCTAGTTTTGCACGAATTCATACCTTTCAAGAGCGCCGAGGTGTTCACTCCAGCTGCCAAGCTGAAAAAACGAACTCGCCGGGCCAGCGACTCCGAGAACACCTCGTATCAGTGGGTGGCGCGGCCCCAATAGACGTAACAATCGTCGGTGGTGAATTTCTGCGTGAAAGCCTTGTCGAGGTGCATGGCGT
>DATAUH010000250.1:0-9758 GCA_036268375.1 Bryobacteraceae bacterium
CGGCGATGACGCGATACTCGCGAACTACCGAAACATCGACCTCACCTCCGACCGCAAGGGCAAAGGCCTCGCCGATACCGCGGCGCTGATTTCGAAGCTCGACCTGGTCGTCACGGTCGACACCGTCATCGGGCACCTATCGGGCGCGTTGAACTGTCCGGTGTGGGTGCTGCTGCCGTTCAACGCGTATTGGGTGTGGATGCGGCATCGCCAGGACAGCCCCTGGTATCCAAGTGCGCGCCTGTTTCGCCAGGCTCACATCGGTGATTGGCAAGGCGTGGTGGAGAGCGCCGCGGAAGCCCTGCGGCAGATTTGAGCTGCAGCGCCTGCCGTTATTTCGATGCCCAATAAGCTCTGTGACCGATGTAATCCGGGTCAGGCAAATTCGCCAAAACCACGCGGCGAAGCTCCAATATGTCGAGCTCGCCTTCTTTCTGATAAATCACCTTACCGCCCGGAGCCAGCACGACCGTATACGGCACGCCGGAGTTCCACTTACTATCGAACGCCGCCTGCATCGCGTAAGTATCGTCCGAAGCAAACTGTAAGTTCGTATTCGACGCGTGCTGCTTTTGCAGCGCCTTCAGGACTCCCGGACGTTCGTCCGGTAAGTTGGTGGCCACCGTTACTAAGTCGAAGTCCCGCAGCCGGAACATGCGATAAGTCTCTTCCAAATCTGGAAACTCCGCCACGCAAGGCCCGCACCATGTGGCCCAGAAGTTCACCACCACCACTTTGTCGGTGGGATTCGAGCGCAGTTTCTTCAGCGCTTCGGCGTCGGCCAATTCCACCTTCACCGGCTCCGCCTCAATCTTCGTCATCTCTTTCAGCCGGTCGCTTTGTTTGGACTTCCACTTGGTAGAACACCCAAACACTCCCGTATGGTCCACGGTCACCGGCTTACCCGCCAGCATCGCGTCCAACGCGTTGCGCGTGTCCTGCGTCTTCACCAGCGATTCCCGTTGGCTGTTATCAATCCGTCCCTGGTAGCGCAAAATGCGGCCTTGGTCGAACAAAAACACATGCGGTGTCGCAACGGGTCCATAAGCATTCGACACCGACTGCGTCTCACCGTCGTATAGATAGGGAAAGTTGAAGTGCCGGTACTCCGCCCGAATCTTCATCTCTTCCAAGCTGTCGCTGACGTCGGTGTAGCCAAGCTCATCCAGCCGTATCGCCGTCGCATCGTTCGGCTCAATCGCCACAAATGCCGCGCCGCGGCCGGAGTAATCCTCGACTAACTTCTTAATGCGCGTCTCGTAAAGCTGCGCGGTCGGGCAGTGATTACACGTGAAGATAACTGCCAAAACCTTGGCAGACGAGTAATCCGCAAGAGTATGCGTCTTGCCATCAATTCCCGGCAAAGAAAAGTCAGGCGCCTTGGAGCCTATGGCGAGCGTAGGATGAGCATCGTCGGCAAAAGCGGCCGCGGCGAGCAACAGGACACATGCAACGAAACGGGTCATGCAACGCTCCTTGTGCGATACCGCTTATTAGTATACGCGCAGAAGAGCCAGGCAGACCCGCAGTCAAACGACCCCTCGCATTCAATGCGCTGCAGCGCCTGCTTCAGGCCGCTTTGCCGGATGCAGACGGCGCCACATGCAGTCCCAAAAACCGCTGCGCGTTGCCGTAACAAATGTTGCGGACAATCATACCGATCAGCTCTTCGTCATCGGGCAACTCGCCCGACGCCATGTCGCGTCCGAACAGATCGCACAATACCCTGCGGAAATACTCGTGCCGTGGATAGGACATAAAAGACCGCGAGTCGGTCAGCATTCCGATGAAGCGCGAGATCAGCCCGCAATTCGAAAGCGCGTTCATCTGCCACGTCATCGCCTCTTTTTGATCCAGGAACCACCAGCCGCTGCCGAATTGGATCTTGCCCGCTACCGCGCCATCCTGGAAATTCCCCACCATCGTGGCAATCGGATAATTGTCGGCCGGGTTCAAGTTATAAATCACCATCTTCGGCAGGGCGTTCTCTTCCTGCAGGCGATCCATGTACGCGCCCAGCGCGTCAATCTGCGGCCAATCGCCAATGGAATCGAACCCCGTATCCGGTCCGAGTTGCCGGTACATGCGCATGTTGTTATTACGTCGCGCCCCAATGTGAAGCTGCTTGGTCCAGCCGCGCTCTGCGTCCCAAATACCGAACAACAGCATCAGGTAAGACGCGAACCGCCGGTGTTCCTCGCGCGACGCCGCTTTGCCTGCACGCGCCCGGTCATAGATCGCTGCCGCTTCGGATTCGGGCGGGAAATCGGCGAACAAATGATTCAGACCGTGATCTGAAAGCCGTCCACCCATTTGATGAAAGAAATCGTGACGTGACTTCAGCGCGTCCAGGAACGAGATGAAATTGCCCACGCTGCGATTGCTCACCTCTTCCAACTGCACGACCCACTGATTGAACCCCTCGGGGTTGTCGACGATCATCGCCTTGTCGGGCCGGAACGTGGGAAACACTTTCGTGGGGATGTCGGATTTCGCAATCGCCTTGTGATGCGCCAGATCGCTCGCCGGGTCGTCCGTCGTGCAAACCGCGCGCACCGAAAATTTCCGCAGAATGCCGTGCGCCCTCAGTTCATCCGTCGCCAGTTTCTCGTTGGCCCACTCCCAAATATCGGCCGCCGAGTTTTCATCTAGCTGCTCGTCGATGCCGAAGTAGCGTTTCAGTTCTAGGTGAGTCCACTGGTAGAGAGGGTTGCGCAAGGTCATCGGCACGGTGCGCGCCCAAGCCAGGAATTTTTCGCGCGCGGAGGCGTCGCCCGTGCAGTAGCGCTCTTCAATTCCATTCGCCCTCATGGCTCGCCACTTGTAGTGATCGCCTTCCAGCCAGATTTCGGACAGATTTGCGAACTGCCGGTTGGCCGCGACGTCGGCTGGAGGAAGGTGGCAGTGATAATCCAGGATCGGCTCGCTGGCCGCGTAGCGGTGATAGAGAAGGCGCGAGTGTTTGTTGCTCAGGAGGAAATCGTCGTCAATGAAGGGCATAAAGGCCTGGAAAGAGCATTGTGGCACACGAATACCAGACCAGGAGTGGCGGGCTAAAACTGAGAAGTCCGGCGCGGCCCTCAAGGACCGGCCGGACGTTCGATGCGATGCGGTAATTTAGGCGGCGGGAGGTGCGATGCGGACGCTCGAAGCGGCCATTTTGCCGGTGCGATCCATGCCCAGTTCGTAGAGAACGCGCGCGCCAGGCTTTAGATCCGTGGCGAGCCCTTCAACCAAACGCGAGACATGGAAAAAGATGTCGCGACCGCCGTCATCCGGACGAAGGAAGCCGAAACCCTTCGCCTCAAAATACGTAACTACGCTTCCAGGCTGCTCACCGGCGGGCGCTTCTTCGGCAGCTTCGCCGCCTCCGCCCGACGCGTTCGCGGGCCGTGAGGTCTTATCGCCGACGCCCTGCTTGATCAGGGCAAGGTCGGCTTCCGTCCAAGCAGCTGACGGAGGAGCTTCGGTGGGAATTTTGAACTCGGGATTGCGTTTCCGAGCATCTTCGAATAGTCGCTTTTGACGTGCGTTCAAACCGTAATCCTCAATGGAACCGTGCTACACCGCCACCGGGGCCGTCTTCTTGCGGCTGGCGCGTTTCTTTTCGGCCGGTGGCTGGCGGTCGCTTTTCTTCAAACTACCGAAGACCAGATTGGTAACAAATTTCTTTTCGCCGTGATCGTCGAATTTAATGACAATCCGCTCTTCACTGCTGGACATTACCGTGCCCAGACCGAATTTTGGGTGCTCAACTTGAGCTCCCTGCGAATAGGTGTTGGATGCCATAGTTGTGTCTAGACCTTACTCCTCAAATGAATTGCTGGAGGTATAATTCGCCGGAAGTGCGGGGGAATAGGGAAAGCGGGCGAAAGCAACACAATTGAATCTAGATCGATTGTAGCAGATAAATCAGACGGATACAAGTCTAACAGAGCGAAGACGGAGTAACTGCGCGTCTGGCCATTTCTCAATCGGCAATTATCACTGCGGGCGCGTTATCGCTTTTCGGACCCCAGCCAGCGGAGCGTCATCCCGAAAGCTAATCTTCCCATTCGCGCTAACTACTCCCAGCCGCTGCCATAACTTGTCCAGGTCGGGCGCGAACGGCTTATCTTTCATCTGATTGTAAAGCTCGGTCATCACCGGCACTTTCACCGTGTCATCCGCCGCCTTCAGCGCTTCTTCAATTGGCCAGTCATACTCGATGTTGCCGTCCCCCGCCAGCACGCCGCGCAATGCCTGCTGCAAGCCCGCGCGATTTCCCGTTCGTTCGCGAATTCCCACATCGGCCAGCAGGCAATAGATCGCTCCGCCCCAGTAAGTTCGACCCCAGGTATGCGTAAAATCCAAGCCGCGGTCACTCGCGCCGGGTTGCCCTTGGTGCATATCGCGCACCATATCGCCCCACACGCGCTCCGGCGGCAGCGTCCCGATTTGCGCGCGCGCAATTGGCTCGATATAAGTCGCCTGGCCCTCTTCCAGCCAATGGTGCTGGCGCGTCATGCCCGGAAAAGCCAGATGGACAAACTCATGGGTCATCGTCCAGTCGTCATCCAGTTGACGCGTCGTCGTCCGCTGTCCAACGCCCATAACCGTACGCGGAGGGTCGCCGCCGTATGTCGTCCCGCGCAGCACTCCCGCGCGCTCTTCAATGGCGCGCACCACCACCGAAGCGCTCGGTGTGGGAAACGTGCCGTAGTAAGCCGTAACGGCGCGCGCCGCGATCGACACCCATCCCATCAAAGCAGGCGGCGCCAGATCGATACCACCTTCAGGTAGCGCCACTTGAATGGTCGATTGACCCATCGTTACATGGAACAGATGGTCGTCTGCCCGTGCGCGCCGTGCAACCGCGGCGGCCCCCAGTGCGAGTAGCCCGCGGCGCGAAAAGGACGGAGTAGAATCGCTATTCTTCATCGGCATCACTTAGACGCACCAGAACTCGCATACGGGAGATCGCCGGTTTCGAGATTAACACGCGCAGCCTTCGACAATATCCGTTCGATACTGTTCCTGATCGCCAAAAACTCCGTGAGCCGGTATTTTTTTCGCCCCTGGACGTTTCCTGACATTTGTTGAAGAGATGACATCCGATTTTCCGGGTAATAACGTAAACAGTATTGACTGACGAAAAAGCTCCTCCGATTAGAGCTAAAATTCCGGGTTAGGAGCTATGAGCAGTTCAAATTAGACCACTAAGAGGAGAGAACACGATATGAAAATTTCCAGAAGTTCACTGGTTTTAACCGCGGCCATGACTGGGCTGCTCGGCGGCACGATCGCGTATGCGGCCACGCCGACGCAGGACGCCACCAAGCAGGATTCCACCGCGAAATCCAAGGCCAAGGCCAGCAAGACCAAGGTCGAAAAGCACGCCTGCGCGGGAAAGAACTCCTGCAAGGGTAACGGCGGCTGCAAGACCGGCGACAACGGTTGCTCCGGAAAGAACTCCTGCAAGGGCAAGGGCGGCTGCGCCACCGACGGATCGAAGAAATAAATCTAACGGGCCGGGAACGCGGGCAGCCCCCAACCTCCCGGCCCAAGTCATCCATGCCTGCCAATCGCTTCAACGGATTTACTGACTACGGCGTTGGAATCGGCCTGCGTATTCCTCATTACCGTCACATCTTTGAGCACAAACCGGTAGTTCCCTGGTTCGAAATCATCTCCGAAAACTTCATGGTCGATGGCGGCCGCCCGCTCGCCGTGCTCGATCGGATTATGGAGCGCTACCGCGTCGTGCAGCACGGCGTCTCGATGTATTTCGGATCGGCCGAGCCTGTCAATCGCGAGCACTTGCGCAGGCTGAAAACGCTGGTAAAACGTACCAGCACTCCGTGGCTCAGCGACCATCTCTGCTGGGGCAGCGTCGATGGACGCTACACCCACGATCTGCTGCCTATGCCATACACATTTGAAGCCGCCGAAGTAACCGCGCGTAAAATTCGCGAAGTACGCGACTTTCTGGAAGTCCCCATTGCGGTCGAAAACGTCAGCAGCTACGCCGAGTTTCACGTCTCCGAAATGACCGAGTGGCAGTTTCTCAACGAAGTAGTAGAGCGCGCCGATTGCGGCATTCTGCTCGATGTCAACAACATCTACGTCTCATCCCAGAACCACGATTTCGACCCCTTCGAGTACCTAAACTCCGTCCCCGCAGAGCGCGTAGCGCAGATTCACATCGCCGGCCACTCCAAATACGAAAAATACATCCTCGACACTCACGATCACCCCGTCATCGATCCCGTCTGGAAGCTCTATCAACGCGCCATCGAGCGCGTCGGCCACACCGCCACGCTTCTCGAATGGGACGACCGCATTCCTTCGTTCGATGAGGTGTTCGCCGAAGCGCGCAAGGCGGAAAAATATCTGCCGGCGCCGGTGGCGGCCTGACCTATGGAGCTCGCGGAACTGCAGCGGCGCATCGGCGCGGCCATTATGGCCCCGCTGACTCGCAATGACGAGATTTCCACCGAATGGCGTGACGCCGCCGATAAATTAGTCAAGCCTAACGATCGCCTGACGCCGCTTGAGCGCCTCGAGATCTATAGCCGCAGTTATTGGTTCCGCATCATCGATTGTCTGTACGACGATTTTCCCGGTCTCGCTGCAGCCCTGGGCGCACGCGCCTTCCAGAAGCTGGCTCGCGCGTATCTCACCGACCGGCCCTCGCAATCGTTTACCCTGCGCAACTTGGGTGAAGGACTGGAGGCTTGGCTGCGTACCCATCCAGACTACGCCGGCAAACATTTTGACTTGGCCCTCGATATGGTCCGCCTCGAATGGGCGCATATCGAGGCCTTTGATGGCGAGGCGCGCAAACCCCTCGGACCCGAAGATCTGCTCGAACTGGGCGGCGACCTGCGCATCGGGTTGCAGCCGCACCTTTCACTTCTCGCCGTAAGCTACGCCGTCGACGATCTGCGCATCGAAGCCAATGAAGGCGTGGAAGAGCACGATACCGCCAGCAACGCCCCGGGCAACGACGCTATGGAGCGTGTGCGTCCTGCCGCGCCGCGAAAATACCGCCGCCGCAAGCCACAGCCCATCTTCCTGGCCGTCTACCGTAACAACGACGTGGTGTACTACCGCCGTATCGAGCCAGGCGAGTTTGAATTACTACAAGCAATTCGCGCGGGCAAGTCCGTCGGCGAAGCGGTGGAGAGTCTGGTGGACGCGGCGGAACAGCGTGGCGAAGATGTCAGCGTACTAGCCGCCTCCGTTCAAAATTGGTTTGCCGAATGGGCCGGTACTGGATGGTTAACAGCCTTGTCACAGATTGCGCAATGACGCATACTATGTTCTAAGAGTATGGCGCGGCCGCTGATTGCACCCGAAACAGAGATCGTCGAACGCGAGGAATTGATTCCCCGCTATCGCGTCGTTCTCATGGACGATAACGATCACACATACGATTACGTCATCGAAATGTTGCAGAAGATTCTGATCTTCTCGCTCGATCAGGCCTACCGTCACGCCGAAGAAGTGGATCGCTGCGGGCGCACTACGCTGATCACCTGCGAACTTCCCGCCGCCGAATTCGCGCGCGATCAAATTCGCGCCTATGGACCCGATTGGCGTCTGGATCGTTCGAAAGGTTCCATGTCCGCCGAAATTGAACCCGCGCAATAATTCTTTCTCAATCAGGCCTTCCCCGCCCGCAAGTTATCATAGGAAAATATGAAGTTTTTGCGTACTGCACTCTTATTGTGTCCCGCATGTTTGCTGGCGCAAACTACCGGTCAAACTCCGCCTGCCACCCGGCAGGCCACCCCCGTTCCGCTGCCGGCGCAAACCAAAAATGGAACGGCTGCCACACCGGCTCAGCCGAATCAGGGCCAGCTTACTCCAGGCGGTCCCCCGGTGACCATCCCTTTGGCGATTCCCAAACCTGCAGTGCAAGTTCCGCCCGACACAGTAATTCTGACGGTAGGAGATTTTTCCATCACAGCCGCGCAGTTTGATGCGCTTGCGGACGGCTTACAAGATCAGTACAAGGCGTTCGTGAGAGGGCCCGGCCGCAAGCAGTTCGCAGATCAGTTAGTAAAAGTCCTGACCCTGGCGCAGGAAGGCAAGCGCCGCGGATTGGACCAGGCCCCGACCTTCAAAGAACAGCTGAAATTCCAGCAGGATCAGGTGCTGGCGAACGCGACCGCGCAGAAAATTACTCAGGACGCCAAGGTCGATGACGCGGCGTTGCACAAATATTACGACGATCACAAAGTCGACTACGAGCAGATGCACGCGCATCACATCCTGATTCGCTTTCAGGGATCGCCTGTGCCTGTAAAGCCGGGCGCAAAGGATTTGACCGATCAGGAAGCGCTCGCCAAGGCGCAGGACATCGAAAAGAAACTTGCGGCCGGCGGCGATTTCAGCAAGGAAGCGCAGGAAGAATCCGACGACACCGGTTCAGGGGCGAATGGCGGCGATCTCGGGAGCTTCGGTCACAGCCAAATGGTGGCGGTATTTGAAGAGGCCGCGCAGAAATTGAAGCCGGGCCAGATCAGCGAACCCGTGAAGAGCCAGTTCGGCTACCACATCATCCGCTTGGACAGCGTGGACGCTAAGAGCTTTGACGATGTGAAGCCCGACATCGAAAAAAAACTGCGCCCGCAGCTTGCCACGGAGGCAATGGAAGCGCTGCAGAAGAATACCAAGATTGTTTACAATCCCGAATTTTTCGGGATGCAGAAACAATAAACGTGCAAACTAAGAAACTCGAATTGGCGTGTCCGGTGTGCAGTTCGGCGGAAGTGTTTTATAGCTGCACGCCGAACTGCTGTTACAACCACGTGTGCAGTAACTGCGGAGCAACCTTCGAACCCGCAACCCGGCGCAAGGGCGGCGTGCTCACCGGGATTAAACCGCCCGACCCGCCTGCTGACGCCACCGATCCCACAGCCGAATGCGTCGTCTGCGGAGCCCCCGCCGTCTGCATGACGGACGATGGAGCCTTCACTTGCAGCAAGTGCGGCGCAGCGCTCGACCTCGAATACACCGAAGTAGCCCCTGCTTGATTCCGCTGCGCGTTGACTCCGTCTTGAATACTCACAGCCGGTTACGCTCATCCGCTCGCCGTTCGAGTTCGTCAAGCCGCGCTACTAACTTGCCGATGCTGTCGGTCACCGCTTCCTGCTGCAGGTCTACTGCCCGGATCGCCGCGCCATGGCTACGCAACCGCATTTCTACAGGACTCGCCCACTTATGAAACTCGGTGAGCAGGTTGGTTTCGACACGCTCCATTCGCGCGCTGAGGTCGGATTCAACCCGCTCGATTCGCGCGGTGAGGTCGGATTCAACTCGCTCCATGCGTGCGCTGAGACCGGACTCGACTCGCTCCATGCGTGCGCTAAGACTGGACTCGACTCGCTCCATGCGTCCGGCAATCTCTTCGATGGCTGTGCGAATCGCGGCATTAAGATCAGCCTTCGTGATTGGCCCTTGGTCACTTGGAATAGTCGACATATACGTCCCTGTTCGTATTCTCTCATCTGCCGCTGCTTGGCGCGATCCTGCCCGCTCGGCGCACCTGCACCTTGCGGATGATGCCTCCGGCGATGGCTTACGGCGGCCTGCTGATGTGCGTCTGCCCTCGTGTATCTCCCCGCTCCCCCGCCGAGCCCTCCGCTGACGCACGGTATAATCGTCGATTGCCCGAGCTACGTAACGATCCCATCACGGGCCGCTGGGTAATCATCGCCACTCAGCGGGCAAAGCGCCCGACCGATTTCATCCGCCAGCCAGTTCCACCC
>DATAUH010000251.1:0-7215 GCA_036268375.1 Bryobacteraceae bacterium
TGTGCCGATTTCCGCCAGCGCCTTCCGCTTCGCCATCGGCCGCGAGCTTGGCTGGAACACGTTGCGAAGCGATCGGTTCGACGCGCATTCCGCTGCTGGAAAGATCTCATTCGATGGGCGCGGCTCCGGCCACGGCGTCGGTCTGTGCCAGCACGGCGCAGACGAAATGGGCACGGAAGGCCGAAGCTATCACGATATCCTCGCGTATTACTATCCGGGTACCGAGATCGGCTCCTCCGCTCGCGGCTTCGAATGGAAGCGACTTGCTGGCCAGGGAGTCGTGCTCTACACCACGCGGCAGGACCGCGATTCGGCACTTCTCACGGCCGCCGAGCGCGACCTGCATCACTGGAGCGACCGCACTGGTTGGACGCTCTCGCGCCCCATCGAAATCCGCGTGTATCCCGATGTTCAAGGGTTTCGCGATGCAACCGGCGAGCCCGGCTGGGTTGCAGCCTATGCGCACGGCATGCGAATTGAAATGCAGCCGGCGAGCGGCGCGGAATACGCCTTGCGCCACGAAATCCTGCACGTGTTTGTCGAATCGAAAGCGGCTCCGTCATTGCCGCTTTGGTTTCGCGAAGGGCTTGTGGATTACCTGAGCGATGCCCCTGCGGCCCATGCGGGACCGGTGCGATTCCCATCCGACCAGGAACTGCGCCAGACCACAGATGCCGCCGCGGCTCGCAAAGCCTACGCCGACTCAAGTACGGCAGTCGCGGACTTGGCCAGTCGTCACGGTGAAAAGACACTCTTCACGTGGGTGACGCAGGGCCTGCCGGGCGCATTAAAAAACGGGGCGCCGCGCCAGGCGCCCCAAGAGGATTAGTTAGTTCAACAGGAAGGCGTACAACTGATCGCCGCCGGTCGCGAGCACGTATTGGTGGCCGTCCAACATGTAAGTCTCAGGCGCATTGCCTGCGGCTCCAATGTGGGCGTGCCACAGCGGTTTCCCGTTCGCCGGATCCCACGCCACCAGGTTTTCTCCATCGCCGCCGAACAACAGCTTGCCGGCCGTCGAAAGGAAGCCCCCTGTGCCGCCGATTTCATGCCGCCAGGCTACCTTGCCGGTTTTATAATCGATGGCGTCCAGAAACGAACCGTAACTCAAGTTACCGCCGGATTGCGTACCGCCCAAACCCATGGAACCGCGCGGGTCCGCATCAATCAGATAGCTGATGCGCAGAGAATTGTTTTCGTGCACATAGAAGAAACCCGTGTCGGGCGAGAACGTCGCGGGTGGATAATTCGTGACATCGCCGTTGACTAACGCGCCGCCGACCGTCGCATCTTTGTCTGGATTACGCTTCGGACGCCCCTGCGCATCTAAGCCTGACGCCCAGTTATTCACCAACCCCATCTTTCCGGTTACTAAGTGTTCGCCGGTTACTCGATCCAGCAGGAAGAAATAGCCATTGCGCTGTCCGGTCATGACTAACTTGCGCATCTTTCCGTTGAACGGCGCATCGACAATCACGGGCGTTTCGGTCGCATCCCAATCGTGCGTGTCATGCGGCGAGGTCTGGTAACCCCACGCGATCTTGCCAGTATCCACATTCACCGCGACGATCGAGCACGTCCATAAATTGTCGCCCTCGCCGCGCCCGGTAGTGTAAGCCGGCGTTGGATTCCCGGTCCCGTAGATATAAAGGTGCGTCTCCGGGTCATAAGCGCCCGGAATCCACGCCTGCCCGCCGCCATGCCGGGCCGCATCCAGACTCGCCCACGTATCCAGACCTTTGTCGCCCTTGTTCATCGGCACCGTGTAAGCGATCCACTGCCGGTCGCCCGTCTCCGGGTCGAAGGACTGTAGAAATCCCGGCGCGTCCATATCATTACCCGTGCCCGCCAGAATATGATTACCCACTACAATCGGGGCCACGGATGAGAAGTACTGTTGGTCGAAGCTGGAAATCTCCTTCTTCCACTTTTCGTGTCCGGTCTTCGCATCCAGGCAGATCAGATAGTCGTCGTGGACTTCGAGATACAGGTTGTTGTGCCACATCCCCATACCTCGATTGCCCGTGTGCGTGCCGCCACGTGTCTTCCAGTAATAATGCCAAAGCACCGTTCCATCCCGCGCATCCACCGCCCAGGCGTTGTCCGGCGACGACATATAAAGGATGCCATCCACCATCAGAATGCCGCCGCCCAATCGCGGCGCGCCACCCGTATTCAGGTCGCCTTTGCCGAAACCGCTCACAATGGTCGGAGCCGGCGCTGCTCCCCCGCCTGCGCGTCCACCGCCAAAACCTCCGCCACCCGCAGGCGCGCCGCCGTTGGGTCCGGAGCCAGCGGTAAATCGCGTCACCCATCCCAGACTCAGATTCTTCACGTTCGATTGGTCGATCAGCTTGAGCGAACTGTACCGTTTGGCGGAATAATCGCCCGCATAAATTGGCCACTCATCGCCGAGCGGTTTCAAAATGTCGGTAGGGTCGAGGCCTGCCTGCGCCCCCAGCGTCTGCGCCGTAATTAGAAATGCCGTTGTGAGATAGATAGACTTCATGGTGAGCGCCTCGACTTACTTCAAAGTTGCCAGATACGCAGTAACATCGTGCATATCTTTGTCCGTAAGAGTCATCGCCATCTTCTTGTGCGCCTCCTCCGGATCGTTGGTCTCGACCGCCGGGGTATCGCCATTACGGGTAAATGAGCGCCGCGTACCATCCGCCAGGACCAGCGTGATTAGAAAATCGTCTTTATGTATCAGGGTTCCCTGCAGTTTCTGCCCGTTCGCCAACGTCACCACCGCCGGCAGTGGCTTGGAACCTCCGCGTCGTCCGCCTCCGCCGCCCGGGCCGCCGGCTCCGCCGCCTCCAGTCACCCACGAATTCTGCAGTTCGCGCACGTCTTCAAATTTGGATGCGATCCCCTTCATGTCGCCCGTTGCCGAGTGGCACGATGCACAGGCGCGTTGGAAGTAAGTTGCGCCGGCGGTCGCGTCGCCCACCAGCGGATTAATCGCCGTCGGATCCGGACTCCCGGGCGGCCGCGCCTGCCGGCCGACCTGTGCCAGAACGCTGTGTATGTACTCGGCAACTGCTACTGAGTCAGAATCGCTCAGATTCAGCGCGGGCATTCCTTTATCCTGCCGCGAGCCGTGAATAATGGGCGAAATCAACTCGCCATGCTGGTCGCTCAGAGCTGTCAGTGAACGCAGCAGGCTCGGGCCTCCCTGATCGCCGCCGCGCAGATCGCCGCCGTGGCACGCCGCGCAGTTGACGCCGTACACCGCCTTGCCGCGCGCAATCACTTCGGGCGAAGCCAGTTGTCTGGTCTGTTGTGGGAATGCAGGACCGCCGCCGCGGCCTCCACGTCCGCCGCGCCCGCCTTGCGGTGGCTCCTGCACCTCCTGTGCGCGCAAGCAGGGCGCAGCCAGACTTACAACAAGCGCGCCCAAGGCAAAGATTGATTTCGTCATCCGGATCTCCGGTAGCAACTCTAAACGCCACGCCGCCTACAGGCAAGTCCGTGACAGTCGGCGAGGTGAGCCATCGCGTCCGGGACCGTCCTGGACATTCATTTCAACCCGGTGATATACTCCTCCACCACAGGGGTACCATGTCCAAGGCGACAATGATCACGCAGGCTCTGTCGTCCCGCCAGCGCCTCACAGCGATACCAACCGTTGAATTTAGCGCTGCGGAACGGAGCCGAGTTTTAACTCATCTCGATGAAGTCCTGTCGAGTCCCGCATTTCGCAATAGCAAGCGAAACTGCTCCCTACTGAAATACGTTATCGAGCGTCTACTGGATGGACAGTCGGCAACGTTGAAAGAGCGGACCATCGGCGTCGAAGCGTTCGGCCGTCCCGTCGATTACGACACTGCCGCCGACCATTCGGTGCGCAGCGCGGCCGGCGAGGTGCGGCGCCGTCTGGCTCAATATTATATGGATTTCGACAGCGATTCGGGCGTGCGTATCGACCTGCCGCCTGGCTCGTACGTGCCTCAAGTTCGTTTTTTCGACCAGCCCACCATAGTCGAAGAGCCTCTTCCAGCAGCTCCGATCTTAGCCGAGGTCATTGAACTTCCGCGGCCTGCGGCGCCGCACGCCGAACGTAGAATTCCGCGTTATGCGATGGTGGCGATCGCGGCGGTGGTGCTGGTGGCAGCCATTGTTTTCAGCCCGATGTGGCGCGCGCAAACACAGTTTGAACAGTTGTGGGGTCCGATTCTTGCCTCGCCCAACGCGGCGTTGGTCTGTTTTGGAGGCGGTCAAGCGACTCCCGCCGAGGTCCCTGCCACGATTGGCGATTTCGAGCGCCTTCCGGCCCGCCGCATGAACCTTTCCGACGCGCTGGCCCTGGTTTCCGTCACCGGCACGCTGCGCGCCAATGCCAAACCGTTCCGCATCTTGAATCGGGCCAATGCGGTTTCTTTTCGCGACCTGCAGCAGGGTCCATTTATCCTGATTGGCGCGATGAATAATGAGTGGACGCTGCGACTTACCTCCGGCCTTCGCTTCAGCTTTCAGCATCACGCCTCCGGCGAGGGCTCACAAATCGTAGACCGGAAGAATCCGGATAATAACTCATGGAATTTCCGGTATGCCGCGCCGATGACGGAATCCATGCGCGATTACGGCTTGGTAACTCGCGTGCGCGATCCCAAAACCGAGCAGGTCGGGCTCATTGTTGCCGGCTTGGGAGCCTGGGGGACGCAGGCGGCGAGCGAATTTGTGAGTTCCGCGGAAAATTTGCAGAAGTTAGCTCCGATGGCGCCGCGTAACTGGCAAGAGAAAAACTTACAAGTCGTGATTGCGACCGATGTAATTCGGGGAAGTTCCGGACCTCCAGTGGTTCTGGCGGCGGATTTCTGGTAGAGAACACCGTCCGGGACCGTCAAGGACATAACTTACCCTATAAAAGTCAGGCTTCTGAGGGATTTTATACGACCGTCGAGGTCTTTTATTAGCCTCAATTCGCCCATATACTCGCCGAAGTTAGTCGGCTCACGAAGCCGAATCTTCGCTGGGGAAGGGGTAATCCATGTTGATCCGCACCGCTTCGCTTTTGGTGTGCGCAGCGCTTACACTCGTTTCAGGCATCGCCGTCGCCCAAAACGTTACCAGTACGCTCATCGGCCGTGTGGTAGATCCTGCAACCGCCGTATTAGCAGGAGCGCCCGTAACACTCACTAACCAAGGTCTCGGAAGCACGCGTACTTCCGCTACCGACTCGACCGGTACATTCCGATTTACGGATGTAGCCCCCGGTAATTACACGATTACTGTCCAGGCCACCGGCTTCAAAGCCTTCAAGGAACAAAATATCGCTGTATCCGCCAGCGAAACTCGCGACATCGGCACCCTGAATCTGGAACTTGGCAGCATGACGGAGTCGATCTCGGTTACCGCGGAAGCTACGCCCATCCAGCTTGCAAGTTCCGAAAAGGGACAGTTAATTGACGCCAACCAGCTGGAAAACGTCACATTAAAAGGACGCGATCTTTTCGGTTATATGAAACTGGTACCCGGCGTCATCGATACGACCGCCGCCCGCGACGTAACCAGCCCCAATGCGATTGCCGGCATCACCATCAACGGCAACACGTCGGCTAAGAATTTCACGGTAGATGGCATCACCGACATGGACACGGGCTCGAACGGCACATTGCACTACGAGCCTAATCTGGACGCCATTCAGGAAATGAAGATTCTCTCGTCAAACTACCAGGCCGAGTTTGGGCGCAACTCCGGCGGCACGATCACGGTAGTTACCAAAGGCGGTAGCCGCGATTTCCATGGAACTGCGCAATGGAGCCATCGGCATGAACAGTTCAATGCCAATAACTGGATCAATAATCACAGCGTGCAGTCGAACGGCGCCGCGCAAGCTATCCCGCGCTATCGCTATAACGTCGAGACTTACACCATCGGCGGCCCTGCATTCATTCCCAAGCTGCTCAACCGCGATCGCAAGAAGCTGTTTTTCTTCTTCTCACAGGAATACACGGGGCAGTTCGTTAGCGGCGGCACGCAGACTAAGTACACCCCTTCAGCGCTGGAACGTATGGGAGATTTTTCCAAGACGTTTGCAAATAACGGCTCGCTGATCACCATCACTGACCCCCAAAACAACAATGCGCCGTTCCCCGGCAATATCATTCCTGCCAATCGCGCCGACCCGACCGGCTTCGGGCCCGCCGCGCTTTCGTTTTTTCCGCTGCCGAACTTCACCGGAACCGGAAACCAGGCGAACGTCGTAAACTACTTCGAATCCGCCAGCGCCACTCACCCTCGGCGCAATGACGTTCTGCGCCTGGACCCCTACATCACTTCCAGAATCTCCGGCTACTTCCGCTGGATTAATGATCACGATGATATGACTTCGCTCTACCAGGGTGTGCAGTTCTCGTCTGGCACAGGCGGCATCCTAGGCAACAAAGGCATCGCGCCGATCGACCATCCAAACCCAGGCCACGGTTACTCAGGGTCCATCGTCTATACGATTTCTCCGACGTTAGTGAATGAAGCTAGCGTTGGTGAAAGCTGGAACACCTGGTCCTGGTATTCCACCGATAACTACGCTTCCGAAAACCGCAGCCTGCTTCCCGGCATACCCACGCTGTTCTCCATCCCGACCACCAACCCTCAGGGCGTATCCGTCACCAACGGCTATCAGCCTATTCTTCCGCAGTTCCAGTTTGGCACCGGCTCGCCAGAACCGAATAATATGACATACACCCGCAACTCTACTTCTGCGGGTAACTATGAAAATTTCAACACGATCTGGACGGTCACCGATAACTTAAGCAAGATCCTCGGCAACCATAGTTTGAAGGCCGGCGTATATGTGGAACACAATACTAAAATCCAACCCAGCGGCCAGGTTTACGCGGGAAACTTTAACTTCCAACCCGACGCCAACAATCCCCTCAACACCGGTAATGGTTATGCCAATGCGTTCCTTGGCTATGTCGATTCCTACCAACAGGCCACTGCGCGCGCCGTATTCAACGTTTACTACTGGAACGTTGAAGCTTACGTTCAGGATAATTGGCGCGTAAACCGTCGCCTGACGCTCGATTACGGCATACGCTTTTATCATCAGCCGGCACAGAACGATCTCAACCATACCTTCTCCAACTTCTTCACGAATCTCTATTCGGCATCCGCTGCTCCTCGCCTGTATATACCCGGCGTCTCCGCCGGAAAGCGGGTCGCAATCGATCCCGCCACTGGCGCGGCCGCTCCGGTCGCCTACATCGG
>DATAUH010000252.1:0-3426 GCA_036268375.1 Bryobacteraceae bacterium
TCGATGTCCTTGTGGTCGATGACTGGGCAATGGCGCCGCTCACTGAAACGGAACGTCGGGACTTCTGGGAATGCGGCGAGGAGCGTTATCAAACTGGGAGCGTAATCCTGACCTCGCAGATGCCGGTCGCCCGCTGGCATGGGCAGATCGGCGATCCTACAGTTGCAGACGGCACCTCGACCGGCTCGTGCATCACGCTCACTATGTTGAGATGCGCAGTGATTCGATGTTTCCGCACCGTGTTAGTCAGTTCTCCGACGGCCTCGATACTTGATCGATCGCCAGCACCGTGACAGGAGCCTTCGTCAACTGCAGTTTCAAGCCAAGTTGTTCCTGGAATGCCGTGAACAGATCCGGCAGCGCGTCGTTGTTCGCCGCCGCGGCGGCGCGCCGCTCTGCGGGAACGGCGGGAAACTGGAATTCGTCGGGCCTCCAGTCCAGCGTGAAGTCGTAGCGATCCTTCAGGCCGGTCTGGTCGATGACCGGACGGTCGAGCACGCGAAGCTGCAATTGCGCCGCAAGAGCGCCCATCGTGGCGCCCTGAAAATTCACTCTGCCGAGACCTTGAGAGGTCATTCGCAGTCCGCTCGTGGTATTGGTCGTCATCTTGACGCCGGACGGCCCGTTCTTCCCTATGCCGATCGCGTACACGGGTAATTCACGCTTCTCCGTATGGAAGGCAAGACCGAATCGGCTCTGAAGCAGATTCTTTAGCATCGTCCGGAGCTGGGCGTCGGTCGGGTCGCCTCCTTGAGGAAGCCGGGCGCCGATCTCATACCCGTCGGTCCCGGCCCAAGCCGGCAGCCCAACGACCTGGCTCAGATGGAGTTCGAATGCGAAGGTAATGAGGCCCGCAACGCTGATGTTCGAGCTGCGCAGTTCGGTCGCCGACACGTTGAAGCCGACGCCTACCGGGCGCCCGCCGTTCGCGGGTTTGATGCTGGCGACTTCGAACTCCAGCTTCGTGCCTTCGGGCAAAGGCGGGAGAGCCCTTGTCGCCGGCAGTTCCCACGCTGTTTCGGAGTTGGCGCGTTTCAACGGCAAGGGCAGCGTTTTGGCGCCCTGCGTCAGTGCGCCCGTGATGGAGTTCCCATCTGCCTCAAACTTTCCTTCGTACGTTCCTCCCATTCCCGGAATGAGGATTTTGATCGTGTTCCCCTGGAGCGTGATGGCGCCGAGGTTGAGCTGCCGCCCCGCCTCGATGTTGTAATACAAACCCCGATACGCGTTCCCGTCCTTCGTGATATTGAACGCGATCCGGATCTCCCGGTTCGGAGCCGGCGTCAAAGTCCCCTGCCAGGTCCCCTCGAGAGCCTGGCCCAAAATGGCGCCCGGCAATGCGAGCAGCAGTAACAGCGATTTCATCACCCACCTCCTCACGCACTCACACCAACTTCCACGCAGGCGCGGTCACGGTCTGCGCAGTCCCCAAGTCGTTCGCGGGCGCGCCGCCACTTCGCCAAGCCCTCATCTCACATCTCGAACCGCGTATTCGGGGTAGTGAACCGGGCTTTATGCTCGTGAAGAGCGCTGCGCTGAATATGACTTTACAGTAACAAGTAGTTTGCGGTCAATAGTGGAATGCCCGGGCTGTCTTCGATGACGTTGCCGTTCCAGCAGGGTCTCAAAGTTGCAGCCGATTCTCCAAAGGCATACACCTGGCGTTTGCGGATTATCGGCGACCGCCGAGGCTTCCAAGCATTCCGCTTGACGACCTTACCATGCAGTAGTAAGATCAGAAACGGCATATGAAGAAGCCCAAACTCGCCAAGCTCGAACTTCGGATTCTGGAAGCGCTGTGGGCCCAGGGAAGGGCCACTATGCGGGAGATTCAGGAGACGTTTCCCGAACCTCGCCCTGCCTACACCACCATCACGAACACGGTATACCGGATGGAAGCCAAACGCGCCGTACGGCGAGTCATGAAGATCGGAAACGCCGACATTTTCGAGCCACTGATCGCAAGGCACACCGCGCGGGATGGGCTGCTCGATGAAATTTTGAGCTTTTTCGGGGGACGGCCGCAACCCATGATGGCGCAACTCATCGAGTCCGGCAAGCTAACACTTGACGACATACGCGAAATGGAAAAGGCCGCGGCCGAAGCGGACCGCCAACGGAAGGCGGAAAGCATGCGGAGATCGAAATGATTGCACCGTTCATCATCAACCATCTGTGGCAGTCATCATGCTTCGCGCTTCTGGCGGGATTGCTCGCGTTTGTCCTGCGCAAGAATTCGCCGAAGGTACGCTACTGGGTTTGGCTGAGCGCCTCGCTAAAATTTCTCATACCGTTCGCGTTGCTGGTGAGCCTCGGAGGTGTGGTTCCGCGTCCAACCCGGCGCCCAGTGTCCGCTGCGGCACCTGTCTTTCCGAACGCCCTTGTTCAAATTGCGCAACCGCTTTCGCCGGCTCGTACGCCAACTGTTTCAGCGCATACGCAACTCGATTGGGCGCCAGTCGCGATCGGTGTCGTGTGGGCCCTCGGGTTTCTGGCAATCATGCTGGCGCGATGGCGCAGTTGGATAGGATTTCGAGCAGCGCTGCGAACCAGCACGCCCATTGAACTCCCGATCCCCGTACCGGCACTGATCACGCCTGGCGCGGAGGAACCGGGGGTCGTGGGTTTTCTGCGCCCGGTCCTGGTTCTACCGGCCCACTTCCTGGAACGCCTGAATCCCCGACAGCTTGGCGCGATTCTCACGCACGAGCTGTGCCACGTGCACCGCCGGGATAATTTATTCGCCGGCGTGCACATGATGGTGGAGGCGATCTTCTGGTTCCATCCGCTGGTGTGGTGGATTGGATCGCGCCTGGTTGAGGAGCGCGAACTGGCGTGTGACGAAGAAGTTCTGCGGACAGGCTGCGAACCATCGGACTACGTGGCAGGCATATTAGAGGTTTGCCGCTTCTATGTGGAATCCCCACTACCTTGCATTTCAGGAGTAACGGGCGCGGATGTGAAGAAGCGTCTCCGCGCGATTCTTTCGGGCAGCATTGCAGATGAGCTAAGCGCCGCGAGGAAGATGACTCTGACGGCGACCGGTCTGGCAGTTTTCGCGATTCCCATCCTGATCGGCGTTCTAAACGCGCCTGCGATCCGCGCTCAAAGCGCGCCTGCGGCCGTGCCGAAATGGGAAGTAGTCTCGATCAAGCCCTGTGAGTTTCATCAAAACAATAAGTCCGATATGGCGCCTGGTGGCAATTCCACGCCCGGAAATCTCAGGACTGAGTGCTTTCCTTTAAGCGATCCCACTGGCCGCGGCCTGATTCGGGGCGCATATGGATCGGACCCATTTACTCCGATCGCCGGTGGTCCATCCTGGGTCCACTCCGCCTTCTATCAGATCAATGCCAAGGCCGAAGGAAGTCCGAGCGTGGCGACCATGAACGGCCCAATGATGCGAGGGCTCTTGGAAGAGTATTT
>DATAUH010000253.1:0-14705 GCA_036268375.1 Bryobacteraceae bacterium
AACGGAATGGGCATGCTTGCGTTTCCACCACAGCTTTACATCCGGCCAAAACTCCTTGGCCACATTCGAAAACGTATCGGTCGCGACTGCGATGAGCAGCTTATCTACATTGTCCTTCGCATCGCGCGTGTCCGGGTAGTAGGAATTCGAAATAGCTACGCCGATTGCGTTGCCGCCCCATTCGGAAAAGTTGAACGTCTTCTTTCCCGAATCCATGGGAGCTACGGTTGTCGCTGTGAGGGCGTGCCAGAAACGGTGCTTGAAAGTCGAGACGCCCGGGCCGATCTGAAAATAACGCGGGTCCTGATGAAAGGTGGCGGGGACGACTCCTTCGGTCATCATGTTGCCGATGACTTGATCCGCCGAGGCGGTGCCAAAACGGCGGAAATAGCCGGCCGTGCCCTGGCCAAAGGAAGGGTTCGAATTTTCAAGTTGGTAGAGGCCGGCGAAGAGCGCTCCGGTAATGTACGTCGGCCAATCGAACGAGTCTTTGACGGCAATATAGAGCTTGTGACGCGCGGTGATGGGGCGGTAAGGAATATCGGCAGAAGTGGTGCGATTGTTGGGGATGACTCCAAAGACGCGCTTATCGACTGGATTGGCGCTTACTGCCTGCACGTTCCCATCGGGAGGAGTTTGTACCGGTTGAGCGGGAGGTTTAGCCGGAGCTTGCGTTTGAGGCGGCGCAGAATCCGAAGAGGCCGGGTCGGTTTGAGGCGCTTCCTGCGCAGCGAGAAGGGACGCGCCTAGAAGGCACAAGGGGACTGCTGTTAAAAATCTGCGCATGCTTTAGCTTTTAGATGGAGTGGGCAGAGATCCGGTTGCCGCTTTCTATCGTATTCCGCGGTCGACGACTAAGCTTTCACTTATTGTAAGCGGGCACGCCGGGTGTTGGAAGGCGCGCCAGATACGATTCGTGTGCACGCGAACCGAGGGCGGAAGGTGCGGCTAGTTCCAAATTCTTTAGGGCTAGCGCTGCGCCGCGGGGTGTTTTAAGTGAAGCTGCCGCTGGCGCCCTGGAAACCGTGTGCGGCCTGTTTACCAAGCCATTTCACAACCCGCGTGGCGTCGTAGCAATAGGCGAGATTGTGATTGAGCGTGGAAAAACAGTGAGGCTGGCAGCCCTGCTTCATCTCTTCGAGCTGCTTTTTGTCGAATTTATGATCGCCCGCCACGCCCCAATCGTAAGTAGCGGAATACATCGGGAAACAGGGGGCAAGTGAACCATCGACGCGGACGATCACGTTGTTGTGACCGGCGCGGCAGTTCCAATCCTGCAGTTTGCCGCGCATGAATTCGCGCATTTCGTTCAAGCGCTGCACCGAGTTCACCATCTTGTAGCCGGACTTATTTTTCTCGATCAGCCAATCGACTAACTTGTCTACTTCGGGCCAATTTTCTTTGTGGATGTAAGTGACGTTGTCGTGGAGATGTTCGAAGTGCTCCGGCTCCAGCATGGGAGGCTCGTTGATATGGTAATCGGTGGCAATACGGTGTTCGCGTGCGATTTCCGTCAGGCCGCGAATGTCATCCATGTTATTGCGGCAGATGTTCATGTTAAAGAACACCGTGTAACCGTAGCGGTATTGGCGTTTGACTAAGTGATCGAAGTGGGCGCGGATGGGCGCGAGAGCTTTTGGCAGACCGGGTTTGATGTCCAGCGCATCGACAGCAAGGTTAAACGTTGCGACGCCCGCGTCGCCGAGGCGATCAATTACATCGGGACGCAACAGACGTCCGTTGGTGGGCACGTAAATCCAGAAACCTTTCTTAGCGGCGTAATAGACGACCTTGTGTACAAACGGGGGACGTAGTAATGGCTCTCCGCCCATCAGCGCGAGTACGCGGCAGCCGTGATCGTGCAGCCAATCGATGGAGCGGCGGGCGACATCTTCCGTCATGCCTTTGACGCGGTTGTCAAAAGCCCAGCAATAGTGACAATCGAGGTTACATTTCCACTCGGTGAATAGGTACGCGATGATCGGGTGGAAGTCGCCAGGCAGCACGCGTGAACGCATGTACGGGAATAACCAGCCGCGCATGGCGCGGTAGACGAGATTTGCCGGCCAGGAGCGCTTATCGGGAAATGATTGCACGTCGGGAATGTTGGCTAATTCCGGGCGTGAGGGATATACCGGATCGGGAAGGATTAACGGTTGACCGGGAGTAGGAAGCAGGGATTTTGGGCGCCCACTCTTATTAACCAGGAGATCGTGTAATTGAACATCTACTCGAAAAGATTGGTTCGGTTGCGGAGCATTCTGCGTTTCGGGCGCCATTAAGCCTCCTTTCGGGTATCTTAAGCTGAAGAAGGCGAGTGTACGAAAGATCTTCGTAATTTGACGCACGTTGCATTTGCTTTTTGCGCGGGGCTTGGTGACGTGGAGCACTGCTTCCGGCTAAGGGGGGTTTTTCAAAGTGCTACATTCTTAAAAGTGACTGAGACCAATCGTCAAATTGCATTGGCTGCTCGGCCTCATGGCCTGCCGCGTGAATCTGACTTCCGGCTTCTCGAATCACCGATGCCCAAACCGGGCCCTGGCGAGGCGCTAATCCGCGCGCTATACCTTTCGATTGATCCTTACCTGCGAGGGCGTATGGCTGCTCCGGGAGGAAGCTCGAAATCCGTCGAACCGGGCTCTATTGTAGTGGGCGGGGTGGCAGGTCAGGTTATTGAATCCAACGATCCGCGATTAGCGCAGGGCGACTATGTCGAAGGCCAGCTTGGCTGGCAGGAATATGCAGTGGCTTCGGCAAAGACGCTGCGCAAGATTGATCCCAAGCTTGCTCCACTAACAACGGCATTGTATGTCTTAGGAGTTCCCGGACTGGCGGCTTACTTCGGTCTACTCGATATCTGCAGACCACAGCCGGGAGAAACGGTGTTGGTCTCAGGCGCGGCGGGCGCTGTGGGGTCCTTGGTGGGTCAGATTGCGAAGATCAAACGATGCCGGGTAATTGGAATTGCGGGTACCGATGAGAAAGTGGAGTATCTCACCAGCATTGGCTTTGAATCGGCCTTCAACTACAAAACTGTTCCCGATTATGAAGGCAAGCTGCGGGGGCTCGCGCCTAATGGCATCGACGTCTACTTTGATAACGTTGGGGGACCAATCACGGATGCGGCGATTGCGCGCTTGAATCAGCGCGCGCGTGTGGCCGTGTGCGGACAAATCTCTCAGTACGCTTCAGAAGAGCCCAGCATGGGACCGCGCTGGCTGGGCCAATTGATTTTGAAGCAGGCCAGAGTGGAAGGATTCCTGGTGCGGCAGTTTTCGGATCGCTTTGAAGAGGCGTACCGGCAGCTTGGAAACTGGCTGCGCGATGGAAAGATTCGCTATCGCGAAAGCGTAGTGGACGGCATCGAGAACGCGCCTAAGGCGATTGTCGGAATGCTGGAAGGGCACAACATCGGAAAGCAGTTAGTGAAAGTCGCGTAACGCATGGGCGCCTGTCGAATCTGCTGCCGCAACGCACGCCTGAAGTTACTGACCTAGATTTACCTTCAACAGCCGTGTGTCGCCATTCTTGATGGGTATCTTGTTTTCACTGCGCAGTCCGTTCTTCTCCACAGTTATGGTGTAGTCGCCGGGAGGCAGCGTCAGGCGGGCCGGAGTAACTTCGGTAACTGTCTTCCCATTCACCAAAATAGTTGCGCCAGGCGGGCTGGAACTCAGCATCAAGACGCCTCCCTGGCTGCGCAGGACAACAGCGGGCAGTTCGAAAGCCGCCATTCCCACATCGATGTCGCGGTGTTCGATCTGGTAACCGGGGAGCGTAAAAGCGAGTGAGTATCGCCCCGGCAGCACCTGGAGTTCGCAAGGCGTTTTGCAGGTCTGGTCGGGATGGCGATCTACGGTGACGGTGGCGCCGCCGGGGCTGGTCACCAGCATTACAGATTGCGCAGTGGGTTGTGAAGCGCGCGGAGTTCCCGAAGAATGCGCAGGCGCATTGGCGGAGGCCTCTTTTTTCGAATTGGGCTCCGCCGCGAGAGCCACAGCGGGTGGTTTGGGCATATCTTCGGGAGTCGACTTATCTGCGGGGTCGTCATGGCGGTGCGAGTCCACCGGTGCGCCGGAGAGCGGGCTCGGTTTGTCAGACGGCGGATTGACGGGGCCGCTGCTGGCCGTTGGCTGCGCCGCCGGGGCTGCCGTTCCCGATGCGGCGGAAGGCTGCGACTTGGCTTGGTCGCTCTGATCGTTGTTCTGCGCAGTTTGCGCCCCGTTCGATTTCCAAGGACCCGCCTGCCAACCAATCAAGGCGAGCAACGCGGCGGCCATAAGGATTGCAAGCAGGAACGGAAGGAAGCCGGACTGTCGCTTTTCTGTGCGCTCGATGGTAGTTGTGCCGCCGCTGCGCGCGGGACGGCGTGCGGCGGGAATGGTGGTGGCCGCAGCGGGGGCGTCGGCAATGGTGGGTTCGTTCAAACTGCCGCCGCGCGGCATCGGCTTCCAATTTTTTACGCCGGCGCAGGCTTTGTCGAGCGCTTCGATGAACTCGCTGCAGGTCTTGTAACGGCCGTCGGGACGTTTGGCGAGACCTTTGCGCAGGACGCCATCGATTGCGCCGCCGAGCGTCGAGTTCACGCGGTGCGGCGCCATTGGCTCTTCGGCCACGATTTTGTAGACGACGGTGGTGAGGTGCTCGCCGGTGTAAGGCTTTTCGCCCGTGAGCATTTCGTAAGCGATAACGGCTAGGGAAAACTGATCGCTGCGGCCATCGACGGGTTGACCCTGCACCTGCTCCGGTGACATGTAATGCGGCGTGCCGACGATCGAGCCCGTCATGGTGAACTGCTCTGACGCGGTGATCTTTGCGATACCGAAATCGGTGATCTTAGAAGATCCGTCGCCGGCGATCATGATGTTCGCGGGTTTGATATCGCGATGCACAATACCTTTGGCGTGGGCGTAGTCGAGCGCGGCAGCGGTTTGCAGCAGGATGCCCAAAATGCGCTTGGGCGCGAGTGGTTGCGGGTCACTGAGCAACTGGTCGAGGGTAGGGCCATCGACGTACTCCATCGCGATGTACGCCACTTCACCCTGCTGCTCGACATCGTAGATGGTGACGATTCCGGGATGAGACAGAATCCCCGCGGACCGCGCTTCGCGGAAGAGGCGTTCGCGGAGGCGCTCCTGCTCGTCAGGTTTACGTATTCCGCCGAGCTGAATGGTTTTAATGGCGACGGGACGGCCGATATTCGGATCGATGGCGTGATACACCACGCCCATGGCTCCGCGGCCTAATTCCCTGACTATTTTATACCGCCCGATGCGGTCCATTCAGTTTAGGAATAGCACATGGCTAACGCCGGTTCCCGAGTACCGTCCGGTCCAGCGAGGACAAGCTCCGGCATACGGACAAAGGGATACTCGGGGGCGGCCCGATTTTTCGAAACCCGCGGCGAGAGTGAAGCGTCACCGTTCCGGTATCTTGGCGAACCACGCTCTAAGTGGCGCAGTTACAGATAACTCGTGAGTGAAAGCCGAGGGAGTTACGGTAAGTACGTGTTACAGCTAGTGTCGCCGGGCACAGATACCTGGCGCCTTTACGAGGCGCCGACGCCCGCGCCTCGTACCACAAATATAGGATAGAATTATGCGCCCATTTCCGTCCATTTTCCTACGGTTTTACAATTTTCGCTTCTTCCAAGCCGTTCCTGCTCATGATATGCTTGGAGCGCATTTGATAGCTTCCGCCAATCCGGTCATGTGCCTTCCCTGATTAGCCCCGCTTTCAAATCGGCTGGAGGATCGATAAGAGTGAAGAATATTTTCGTAGGCAACTTAAGTTTCAGCTCAACTGAAGAATCACTACGAAGCTTATTCGAGCGCTACGGCGTAGTAAATAGCGCAAGAATTATGACTGATCGCGACACGGGGCGGTCACGAGGCTTCGCGTTTGTGGAAATGGAAAACGAAGGGGAAGCGGACCAGGCAATTACCGCGCTAAACGGCTCCAGTCTTGATGGTCGATCGATTAATGTCAACGAAGCGCGTCCGAAGCCGGATCGTGGATTTGGTGGCGGAGGCGGCGGAGGCGGCAATCGGTTTGGCGGCGGCGGTGGTGGTGGTGGCGGTCGTCGTCCTGGCGGCGGCGGCGGTCCGGGCGGTGGTGGTGGCCGGCGCGAACCGCGCTGGTAGCTTCTGCTTGTAAGGTAATCTCGAAACAGCGCCGCTAATCACAAGTCCAGCGCGCTGGCAACTATGAACCGCTCAGGCATTGTGTGCCCTTGAGCGGTTTGTCATTTTTGGCCCTCCCGAAAACCTGTTGAGTGCTGCCCCAGACGAAAATCTGCACTAACATAAGTTCATGTCCGCAGAGCCCGATGGCGCCCCGCCTTTCCTGGGGACCTGGAAACGCGTGTATGCAGCCGTGGTGATTTATCTGGCGGTCATCATTTCCGTCTTCTACGTGTTCACGCGAGCCCATCAATGAGAACGGCCGATTGGATCGTTCTCATCACCTCATTGGTTTCGATCGTTGCGTACGGGCTTTACCGAAGCCGCGGGAGCAACACGGTTGACCGCTATTTATTGGCGGGGCGGACGATGCCCTGGTATGCGATGGCGCTTTCGATCATGGCGACGCAGGCGAGCGCCGTCACTTTTATTTCGACCACCGGGCAATCCTACGTCGACGGCATGCGTTTCGTGCAGTTTTACTTTGGACTGCCGCTGGCGATGGTTCTGATTTGCGCAACGGCAGTGCCGATTTTTCATCGCGCCAAAGTATATACAGCGTACGAGTATCTGGAGAATCGGTTTGACGCGAAGACGCGAGCGTTGGCGAGCGTGATTTTTCTGGCGCAGCGCGGACTTTCTGCGGGATTAACAATTTATGCGCCTGCGATTGTGCTCTCGGTGATTTTGGGTTGGCCGGAGCGAGTGACGACGATGATTATGGGCATCACGGTTGTGACTTACACGGTGCTGGGCGGAATCAAAGCGGTGACGTGGTCGGACGTGCAACAGATGTTCGTGATCTTCTTAGGACTGATTGCATCCCTGGTCACCGTGATTGTGCTTCTGCCGAAAGAGATTTCGTTCGGCGACGCGGTTTACCTGGCCGGCGCGGCAGGACGGCTGAATGCGGTGACAACGCATTTCAGTTGGACAGACAACTACAACATCTGGAGCGGGCTTTTGGGCGGAACGTTTCTGTTCCTCTCCTACTTTGGCTGCGATCAATCGCAGGTGCAGCGTTATCTCACCGGGAAATCGATTACGGCAAGCAAATTGAGCCTGCTGTTCAATGCCGTGGCCAAGATTCCGATGCAGTTTTTTATTCTGTTTATCGGCGCGATGGTGTTTGTGTTTTACCTGTTCGTGCAGCCGCCATTGTTGTTCGAACGCGCGCAGCTGGACCGGATTCAGAGCACGGCGGACTACTCGCAGGTGGCGCGGAACTTTGATGTCAGCACGACCGAGCGTCGCGCGGCGGCACTGGCGCTGGCGGCAGCGCATCGAGCGGGCGATGTCGATGCCGAAAAGCGCGGAATTACGGCCTATCGTGACGCGCAGAAGCAGGTCGACGCAGCGCATGCGACCGCGGAGCGGCTGGTGGAGTCGGCAGGCGGGGAGAAGGGCTTTAAAGACACCAACTACATCTTCCTAACGTTTGTCACACGCTATTTGCCGGTGGGATTAGTCGGATTGGTGATTGCGGTGATCTTTGCAGCCACGATGTCGGCGAGTTCGGGCGAGATTAACTCGTTGGCGACGGTAACTTTGGTCGACATTTATAAGCGGCACATTCGCAAAGGCGCAAGCGATCATCACTATGTGATGGCGTCGCGCGTGGCGACGCTGTTTTGGGGAGCGTACGCCGTGACGTTCGCCGGGTGGGGGAAGAAACTGGGGTCCCTGATTGTCGCGGTGAATGTGGTTGGGTCGTTGTTCTATGGTTCGCTGCTCGGCTGCTTTGTGCTGGCGTTCGGATTCAAGCAGGTGAAGGGAACGGCTGCGTTCGTAGGAATGATCGCGGGTGAAGTGGCGATCTTTTCGGCTTTTCTGTTTACGGGGATTTCCTGGCTTTGGTACAACGTGATCGGCTGCGTGGTGGTGGTGGCGACGGGGCTCGCGATTACGTATTTAGGGCCAGCCGACGAAGAAAAGCCCGCGCTGAAACCATCGATCGCGAAGTAAGCAGAAATTAAAAAAGGGCGGAGCATCACGCTCCGCCCTTTTGTCTGTAACTGGGACTAGCGAGCTGCGGCTTGCGCCACGCCAGCTTTATCTTTGAGGGTATCGGCCTTGTCGGTGGCTTCCCAGGAGAAAGTCGCCTCGTTGCGGCCGAAGTGACCGAATGCCGCCGTCTTCTTGTAGATGGGACGGCGCAATTTCAGCGCGTCGATGATGCCGCGCGGAGTAAGCGAGAAGTTCTCGCGAACCAGTTCGGTGAATCGCGCATCCGGAATTGCGCCAGTGCCGAAGGTGTTCACGGTGATGGATACCGGCTCTGCAACACCAATGGCGTAGGCCAGTTGAACTTCGCAGCGCGACGCGAGCTTTGCGGCCACGATGTTCTTCGCAATGTAACGCGCCATGTAGCAAGCGGAGCGATCGACCTTCGTCGGATCCTTGCCGGAGAACGCGCCGCCGCCGTGACGGCCCATGCCGCCGTAGGTGTCGACGATGATCTTACGGCCGGTCAAGCCGGTGTCGCCGTGAGGTCCGCCAACTACGAAACGGCCGGTGGGATTGATGTGGTATTTGGTCTGCGAATCCACCATGCCGCCGGGAACGACCGGATCGATGATGTGCTTCTTGACTTCCTGGCGGAGTTCTTCCGTGGAGACTTCGGGGTGGTGCTGAGTTGAGATGACGACGGCTTCGATGCGGACCGGCTTGTTGTCGACGTATTCCACACTGACCTGGCTCTTGCCATCAGGGCGCAGGAATTTGAGGGTTCCATCGCGGCGGGCCGTGGACAGGCGCTGCACCAGTTTGTGGGCCATCATGATCGGTAGCGGCATGAGCTCTTCGGTCTCATCGCACGCATACCCGAACATCAATCCCTGATCGCCGGCGCCGCCGGTGTCGACGCCCATGGAGATATCGGGCGATTGCGACTGAATCAGGTTGTGGACGCCGCAGGTGTGAGCGTCGAAACCGAACGTGGCGTCGTTGTAGCCCACCTCATCGATGGTGGCGCGCGCGATGCGCGGAACGTCTACGTAGGTAGTGGTGGTGATTTCGCCCGCTACGATGCAGGTTCCGGTGGTGACCAAAACCTCGCAAGCGACGCGGCCCGTGGGATCGTCGGTGAGGACGGCATCCAGCACGGCGTCGGAAATCTGATCCGCGATCTTGTCCGGATGGCCTTCGGTGACGGATTCGGAAGTAAAGAGATGTTTTTGATTGCTAGCCAATGGATTCTCCTGAAAAATAACTCACGCCTTCTTTAGTATCGATAATGGTCCGGCTTGTACGGGCCTTCCAAAGCCACGCCCAGATATTCCGCCTGTTTCGGCGACAGCGTGGTCAGTTTTACGCCGATCTTCTCCAGGTGGAGACGGGCGACTTCCTCGTCCAGTTTCTTGGGAAGCGTGTAGACGCCGGGCTTGTACGCGTCGCGATTCTTCCAGAGATCGAGCTGAGCCAGCGTCTGGTTGGAGAAGCTGTTGCTCATCACGAAGCTGGGGTGACCGGTGGCGCATCCCAGGTTGACGAGACGGCCTTCGGCAAGCATGAAGATGGAAGAACCGGAAGTGAAGGTGTACATGTCCACCTGCGGCTTGATGTTGGTCTTCTTCGCGCCCGACTCGTTCAGGCGATCGACCTGAATTTCGTTGTCGAAGTGGCCGATGTTGCAGACGATGGCCTGGTCCTTCATCTTCTGCATGTGCTCGAGCGTGATGATGTCGCAGTTGCCAGTGCAAGTGACGTAAATATCGCCGCGGCCGAGCGTATCTTCGATGGTGGTGACTTCGAAGCCTTCCATCGCGGCCTGAAGCGCGTTGATCGGGTCGATCTCGGTGACGATGACGCGTGCGCCCATGCCGCGCAGTGAATGGGCCGAGCCCTTGCCTACGTCGCCATACCCGCAAACCACCGCGACTTTGCCTGCGACCATCACGTCGGTGGCGCGCTTGATGCCATCGGCGAGCGATTCGCGGCAGCCGTAGAGGTTATCGAACTTCGATTTGGTGACGGAGTCGTTGACGTTGATGGCCGGAACCAGCAGCGCGCCGGCTTCGTGCATCTTATATAAACGGTGAACCCCGGTGGTGGTCTCTTCGGAGACGCCGCGCCAGTCTTTCACCATTTCGTGCCAACGCTGCGGATTCTTGGCGTGGACGTCCTTCAGAAGGTCCTTGATGACCTTTTCTTCATGGCTGGCGGAGGGACTGTTGACCCAATCGCTGCCGTTTTCGAGTTCGTATCCTTTATGGATAAGCAGCGTCGCATCGCCGCCGTCATCGACGATTAACTGCGGACCCTTGCCGTCTACGTGGCTCAGCGCCTGATACGTGCACCACCAATACTCTTCCAGCGTCTCACCCTTCCACGCGAAGACCGGGACGCCGGAAGCGGCAATGCCGGCCGCGGCGTGGTCCTGCGTGGAAAAGATGTTGCAGCTTGCCCAACGCACCGACGCGCCGAGATCGGCCAACGTCTCGATCAGCACCGCAGTCTGAATGGTCATGTGCAACGAACCGGTGACGCGAACACCGGCCAGCGGCTTTTCTGTGGCATATTTGCGCCGGATGGACATCAATCCGGGCATTTCGCTTTCAGCGATTGTGATCTCTTTGCGGCCCCATTCGGCCAAAGAGAGATCGGCAACTTTAAAATCAGTTTGGTTCAGTGTAGCTGTACCCATTCGTTAAAAAACTCCTCTAACCACCGGCCTCTCGGCCTGTCGCTCAGGGGTCGCGGCGCTGCGAACCTGAAAGCTCTCTAAAAACATCGTATCAATAAATCTTGATGTATTGATATTATATTAACCAAGGAATGGCGTCAATCCTAAAATCTCTTCGGCTGGCGGCCGACCCGAACCGGTTGCGGCTGCTGCTGCTGTTAGAGCAGGAAGAGCTTTCTGTCGCGGAACTACAGGAAATCCTGGCGAAAGGACAAAGCCAGATCTCGACTCACCTGGCGCAACTGAAACAGGCCGGTCTTGTGGACGACCGGCGCACCGGAAAGAACGCGTTTTATCGCCTGAATGCCCCGCCCGAACTGATGGACCTGCTGCGAAAAGCCACGGGCGAAGTTCCGGAAGTGGAGCAGGACCAGCAAGCGATGCGAGTGACCCTCCGCAAGCGTCAGGACAAGATGCGCCGCTATTTTGACGAACTGGCGGGTAAATTCGGGCGGCAGTATGTGCCCGGCCGTTCGTGGAAGGGCGTCGCGGAGGCATTGCTGAAGCTAATGCCACCGATGGTGATTGCGGATTTGGGCGCCGGCGAAGGCATGATTTCCCAATTGATGGCTCAGACGGCGAAGCGCGTGATTGCGGTGGACAACTCCGAAAAGATGGTGGAGTTCGGATCGGAGCTGGCGCGCAAACACGGAATTGAGAATCTCGAATACCGGCTGGGCGATTTAGAAGACGTGCCGATTCGCAGCGGTACGGTGGATCTGGCGTTCTTCAGCCAGGCGCTGCATCACGCGCGGCATCCGGACCGTGCTGTAGGCGAGGCCTGGCGGATTTTGAAACCTGGCGGCCGAATCGCGATTCTGGATTTGAACCGGCACAACTTTGAAGAGGCGCGTGAGCTCTATGCGGACTTGTGGCTCGGTTTCACCGAGGCCGAAATCGAGCGGCTGCTGAAAGGCGCGGGCTTCCGCAAATCAGAGACAACGGTAGTTTATAAAGAGCAGGAGCCGCCATATCTGGAGACGCTGCTCGCCGTGGCCGAAAAACCAGCCGCATAGCGGTTCGCGCCGTCTTCCAACGTAAGCTGCTTCACGTGATGTGGCGGACTCTCGATGTAAAATTCGAGAAGCCTGTGCCATCCATACTCACGACTACTGTAGGGTCCTACCCGATTCCCGATTGGCTTTTAGCGCTGCCGAGCGATCAGGCGCGCCTGGACGCGACGCGGGTGGTGTTCGACATTCAACGGCAGGCCGGAATCGATCTGCCGGCTGACGGGGAACTGTACCGCTTCGACGTGAACCACCCCGACACCAACGGCATGATCGATTATTTTGTGCGGCCGATGGCGGGCGTGCGCGCGCAAACGGGACGCAGCGAGAACGAGGCGTACGCGCAGAACGATGCAATGCGGTTTCGCCGCAAGCCTGCGGGCGTTGTGGAAGGGCCGCTAGGCGAAGGCTCGTTGAATTTAATGGGCGATTGCCAGATGGCCGCGAGCGTGGCGAATGGGCCCTTCAAATTTACCGTGACGAGTCCGTACATGCTGGCGCGCACGCTGTTGGACCGGCACTATGGCGGGTTCGGCAAGTTATTAGCAGCGTTGGCAGACGTACTGGCGCGGCAGGTTGCCGGCCTGCCGTGTGCGTGTCTGCAGGTGGACGAGGCCAACATCACTGGCAATGCGGTGGATGGACCGGTTGCGGCCACTGCGATCAATGTGGTGCTGGATGCGTTCAAAGGCGAGCGGGCGGTGCATCTCTGTTACGGCAACTACGGAGGACAGACGATACAGCGCGGCGAATGGAAAAAGTTGATCGAGTTTCTGAACGCACTGCATGCGGATCATCTGGTGATGGAGATGGCGCATCGGCCGCCGTCGGAGCTGGAGGTCCTGCAACAGATCGATTCGCGCATCAAGCTGGGCGTGGGAGTGATCGACGTGAAGGTCAATCACATCGAAACACCGGAGGAGATTGCACGCGCAATTGATCATGCAGCGAAGGCCGCGGGACCGGATCGCCTCGCGTGGGTGCATCCCGATTGCGGGTTTTGGATGTTGAAGCGGTCGGTGGCCGACCGCAAGATCGAGGCGTTGGTGAAGGGCCGCAATCTTTACGAAGGCCAGCGGTGAAGGCGTTTCGTGACCGTGCGACGGGTGCGCGAGTGTGGCAGGTTACGGAAGGCGAGTCGATTAGTCACCCGACCTACTTTCTGCAAAGCCCGTTTTTTCCGGGTGACCGGGAGATGTTTTTTATCTCATACGGCACGGGCGATGCGCAGCTGTTCGAAATTTCGTTAGATACGGGCGACACGCGTCAACTTACTTCCGGCGAGGCGATTCATCCGTACTCAGCGGCGTTGCATCCAAATGGGGAGACGCTGATCGTGACTCGTGGCGGTGGCCTGTGGGCGATTGAGCGGCGCACGCTGGCGCAGCGGCGGATTGTGGAGTGTCCCGGCGCGCAATTAGGGGAATGCTCGATCAGCCGCGATGGCGAATGGTTGACAGCGGCTTTTCAGCGGGGCGCGATGCGCGGATTGGTGGTTGGAAAAATCGATGGAAACGCGTGGCGCGAGATTGCGTTTCCGCGAACGGTGATCCATCCGCAATTTCATCCGCTGGAGCCGGAGTGGATCGAGTTTGCGGGTGATCCTGCGCCGCGGATGCATCGCGTCAGGCGCGACGGCAGCGGGCTCGAATGCCTTTACGAGCACGGAAACGACGAGTTCGTCGTGCATGAAACGTTCCTGGGTGGGACCGGCGACCTTCTGTTCACGGTTTGGCCGCGCGCGCTCTGCCGCATGGACTGGACCACGCGCGCGATTTCGACTATTGCTGAGTACAACGCGTGGCACATCGCGCCGGATCGCGAGGGCAAGCGAGTTCTTTGCGACGCGAACCATCCCGACGAGGGACTGCAGATTATTGATGCCGCCACGGGCGCGCGGCGGCAACTCTGTTTGAGTGAATCAAGCAATCAGGGGACGCAGTGGCGGAAATCGAGCTACGCCATGGCGGAGGATTTCGAACAGGCGAGGAACCAATTGAGCTGGATGGAGAATGCGGTGGATACAGTGTACGGACCGCAGTGGACGCATCCGCACCCTTCCTGGTCGCGCGACGAACACAAGGTGGCGTTCGCGAGCGACCGCACGGGAGTTACGCAGGTCTACGTCGTGGAAGTTACTTGAGCGGCATCTGCGCGTGCGGCGCAATTTCGCCGTGGAACATGCGCGTGATTTCGCCGGTGAGACGTAGATACCAATCGCTGGGCAGGTCTGCGCCGTCAGCGTCGAGCGTGAGCCAATAGCCTTGATCCGGCGCGTCGGCGCGGTGCGAGGCGGCTTTAAAGATAGCGGTGCCCTCGTTGACTTCATCGAACATTGCGATCTTCAGCATGGTGGCCCCGGCGATTTTGGCGTTGTAGGCCTGGCGCCATAGGAATTCACCGCGATTGCGCGGAATCTGATTCGGCGGAGCTTCACGCTTGAGATTGTGCCAGGAAAATCCCGGAAAGATCACCGGCATGTAAAGTTGGTGATTACGCGCGGCGAGGGCGAGATCGGGAACTAGCATCTGCTCCCTCCAACGATCGGCGCTCTCCTGGTCGCGGTAACGGCCGACGGTCCAAGGTTGCACGAGATCCATCGACTGGTAAGTAGACGCCCACTCGGCGGATTGGCGAGCGTCGTTAGTTAGCGAACGCCAGCGGGAGGGCGTGCCGCCCATGTAAGTTGCGCGGTATTTCTCGGGAGCGCCCGAATGAAACCAGGCGATCAGCGCCTTGGCGGCGGCCGCATCCTCGGGCGGGTGGCCGGCTTCATTCAGACCCATACCCCAAACAGAGACCAGCGGCTTTCCGTTGTGGAATTGATAG
>DATAUH010000254.1:0-2149 GCA_036268375.1 Bryobacteraceae bacterium
CATACCCCGGAATTTCTTTCTGCTCGCGATGGAACGTCAAGCCAAAGCGTTCGATGATCAGTTTCTGGAGCATCAAAGGGACATCATCGTGCGTCGCGCCGGCTGGAACCGTGGCGACAATCTCGTACCGCGTTGAACCCAGCCAGTCGGGCGCGACAAGAGCATGTCCTTCAATCCGGAAAGCTTCGGCGAGCAGACTTAACAGCGTAACGTTGGATCGCCACCATCGGCCTGGTTCTTGAGTGCCGGGCCCACCGCCGGTGCTGACGCTCGGGCTCGCCTGCAACAGGCGCTTTACAGAGGCAACCTCGAACGATTTTGATGTCTGATCAGACTGGCCGAAAAGCTGCGCAGCAGCGATCAAGACAAGAGTTAACGTCGCAATCGCCGGCGAATGCCGCATTTCAGAAACGGGCCTTGTACTCTTAATCGGCACGGGTCCCACCTTAATAGGATTAAGTGCAGGCGAACCCGCCGGACCGACATGACGGCATTGCTGGACGCTTACGCTTCCGCTGCACATTAAACACGCCGTACGATGACTTTGGCTTCCTGCAAGAGCGTCTCCACCATGCCGAAATGTTCATCATAGTAGGCGCTGGAATACTGCGACATGCGCTCGGCCGAAATAACCACTTGAACGATGCCTGCCTGGACGACAGCGCGCGCGCAATCCATGCAACACATGATCTCCACGTAGATGGTGCAACCCTCTGTGGCGGTGCCGGCGCGCGCCGCGTTGCAGATGGCGTTGCGTTCGGCGTGCTCGATCCATAAATATTTGGTGGGACGCTCCAACCGCTCGGGAACATCGTCACGGATTCCGCGGGGAAAGGAATTGTAACCGGTGGAGCGGATCTCGTGGTTCGGACCAATGATCACGCAACCGATCTGCGTGTTGGGATCTTTGCTTCGCTGCGCGACCACCTTGCAGATATCCAGGTAGTAGTGGTCCCAATCGGGAATGGTTCGCATTCGCGTCCACTCTACCAGATGAGGTCAGTCCGGCGCTGGAAGAAGGCTTAGTCGTGATGGGCGGTTTGAGCGCTGCCTAAATCGACGGTGACGCGCTCCTCATCTCTGTTGTGCGCCTTACGCGGAATTGGGGCGGTTTACTCGGTGACTTCTTACCCAAGAACATCGTGACTTCCAAATGCTCAAGCCGGATTCACGGCGATGGTTTACGGCAGCGCACAATCAGGAAGTAAGCCACTATATGGGTGTCCGCCACGGCCGGTACGCGGCGGGCGGTCTGCTCATCGGCTCGCGGCTCGTGGAAACGCTCAAGAACGAAGCCGGCGTCGATCAGAGCGTTGAACCAGCCGGAGATGGTGCGGTGAAACACGGGAATCTCGAACGGCTTCAGGTCTGCTTTGACCTCGGCTGGCGCGGCGGAGAAGGTCCACCGATCGATCGTGCCATCCATGGGCTCGAAATAGTCGCCCACAACCACCGCCTGTGCTGCGCCATCGGCATCCCGCAAGAGGCGCCGGTGCGGCGTGTTGAAACAGGGATGAGAGATGGAGAACTGAAGGAATCCGCCGGGCCGCAGGACGCGATGAATTTCGCGCATGGCCACTTCGGGGCCGGGGATATCCATCAGGCTCATGACCGCCGTGGCGAAATCGAAAGTGCCCGGCGGGAACGGCAGTTGGTGAGCGCTTGCGATCGCATAGGCGACATCACCGTCGCAAGCCCTCTCGGCTTCGACTGCGTAACGCACGAACGTGGGCGCCACGTCCACCGCCGTTACCCGCGCCCCGCGCTCTGCGAATAGGCGCGTATTATGGCCTTCGCCACAACCTACATCGAGGCCGCGCATCCCAGCGATCTCAGGAAGCAGCGCGAGAAATCCCGGCGTGTTGACGACATCGCGATACACGTCGTAGCCCTGGCGCGAGAGAGTAGTCCAGGCAACAGCGTTCCCCTCCCAATACCGGCCGGCCTCCAGATGGTCCATCTGGATTACTTTACAAGAAGAATCTGATATTGCTCTTCGCGAACGACGAAATCGACGCCGCGCACGCGGTCTTCTACAGCGTGCGCGCGCTTAACCTGCATTTCTCACACAGGTTCGTCGCGAGGCGCGTGAGAAGGCCGTGGATACGAGGCGCGCGAAGGTCAGCGCGCGGAGGCGTACTTGAACAGT
>DATAUH010000255.1:0-13269 GCA_036268375.1 Bryobacteraceae bacterium
GCGCGCGTGCTGGACGCAGGTCCGCACGTCTTCAATCACAACATGGAGACCGCGCCCCGGCTTTACCGGCGCGTGCGGCCGCAGGCGAACTATCAACAGTCGCTCGACGTGCTGGCCTTCGCGCATCGCCACTCACCGCAAACTTTGACCAAGTCTGGATTCATGGTCGGCCTCGGCGAAACCGAAGCCGAGGTGCGCGAACTCCTGCGCGACCTGCGCGCGCACGATACCGCCATCGCGACCATCGGCCAATATCTGCAGCCCACCCGCCGCAATCTACCTGTCGCCGAATACGTCACCCCCGAACGCTTCGAAAGCTATCGCGAATACGGCCTGGGCCTCGGCTTTCAGATGGTGTTCAGCGGCCCGCTGGTGCGCAGTTCCTACATGGCGGATCTCGTAGCCGACGCTGCTGAGGGCAGTCCTAGCGCGCATGCGGTCCGCCCGGACGCGCAGTGCTAAATTGGCTGCTTTCCGTAGCCACAGGCGTATTACTGATCCTGCTTTTTCCTCGTTTCAACGTCACGTGGCTTGCCCCATTTGCGCTCGCGCCCTTACTCGTCGCCATGGCGCGCGAATCACGCTGGAAATGGCGTTTCTTGATGGGGTGGGCGTGTGGCATCGTGTTCTGGTCCGGCGTCTGTTACTGGATCCAGTTCGTTCTTTCGTTTCACGGTGGGCTCGGCGACCCGCTGGCCTGGGGTGTATTCCTCATCTTCTGTCTTGCGAAGGGCCTGCACATGGCCTTTTTCGCGCTTTTAGCCGGCATTTTGATGCGCCGCTGGTGGGCGGTACCTTCAGTCGCCGCGCTCTGGGTCGCGATCGAGGTCACACACGGACCGCTCGGTTTTGCGTGGCTTGATTTGGGCAACGCCGCCACCGATATGGGCGTGCCGTTGCGCCTCGCGCCGCTCACCGGCGTCTACGGCATGTCCTTCATCTTCGCGGCCATGTCCGCCGCGGTTGCAGCGATCGCCTTGCGCCGTTCGCGCATGCAGTTGCTTTGGCTGGCCCCGCTGCCGTTCATGACTTTTCTCCCCACCATGCCGGACGCCCGCCGCGGTCAAGAGCCCGCGCTCTTAGTCCAGCCGAATATCTCCGAGACGGAAGACTGGACCACGGACTCCGTGCTGCGCGAAGGGGACGAAATGGCCGACCTGAGCCTGCGCGGCGCCATGATGGGCGGCGCTCGTCCTCCCGAGATCATCGTGTGGCCCGAAGACCCGGCGCCCCTCTACTACTATCAGGACGCTCGCTTGCATGAGCAGGTAAACCGGTTGGCGCAAACCACGCACGCCTATCTGCTGATCGGAACCGTGGCGCGCGCGCCCAACGGAGCGCCGCTGAATTCCGCCGTTCTGATTTCGCCGCAGGGCAGGGAAGTGAGCCGCTACGACAAAGTCAATCTCGTCCCCTTCGGCGAGTTCGTCCCGTGGCCCTTGGGCTCGGTCGCGAATACGATTTCGAGCGAAGCCGGCGATTTCGCCCCGGGCAAGCAGGTCGTCGTTTCGCCCATTGGCTCGCATCATCTGGGAACGTTCATCTGCTACGAATCGGTGTTCCCCAACTTCGTGCGCAAGTTTGTGCGTGACGGCGCCGACGTGCTTTTCACGATCTCAAACGACGGCTGGTTCGGCAAAAGCGCCGCGCGTGAACAGCACCTGTTAATCGTTCGCATGCGCGCCGCCGAAAATCGCCGCTGGATCCTGCGCGCCGCGAATGACGGCGTGACAGCAACAATCGACCCGGCAGGCCGCGTGATCGGACACCTCCCGTTCTACCAGGAGGCCACATCCTACACAGCCTTCAATTTCATTTCGCAGCAGACCTTCTACACTCGTTTCGGCGATTGGTTTCCGGCGCTGTGCGCGTTAGCGGCCGCGGGTGCTCTGATAGCCTCGTTGACGCAAGCGCGAAACGTAGTCGGCTAACCTATAGCCCAGGCAAAAAATCAGCGTTCATGCCGCGTGAATCCGCAGCCCAATTTTTATGTAAAAAAGCTAGTAAGCCCGGATCTCAACAATCCGCGACGTTGTCACCGGCGGCATTTCACCCACGTGAAATTCCAGATGCATGCCGCGTCCGATGAAGTGTTCCTTCAGCATGCTGCCGCCCCACGTCGACCCGTGTATGTGCGCGGGCGCCGGCTCCGGGCAGAAGACCGGGTGCCCCGAGATCCACGCTTCATTCCAGCTCTGGCTGATGATCGTGTAAACCCGGTTCTGCGTTTCGATCTCCAGCACAGTCCCCGGCGCTAGCAGGTGCAGATGCACGCCACCCTCAATTTCGGACTGAATCAAATTGTGATTGATACCGTCGCTCAGGTGCGGGTTCGGAGCAGGCAAGGGCTGCTTTTCCGGAATAGGGCTCGTATTGGTTTCGCTACCTTGCAGAGGCGGAACTCCCTACACGATTCTACGCCAGAACGGCCGCCGAGTGTGAGTACAGAAGCGCACGCTCGGGTTTCAAGTTAACGCGAGTTGCCGTTTTCAAGAAACGCGCGCAGACGGTGGCTGCGGCTCGGATGCCGCAGTTTGCGCAGCGCTTTGGCTTCGATCTGGCGAATGCGCTCACGCGTGACGGCGAAGTTCTGCCCCACTTCTTCGAGCGTATGTTCGCTGCCGTCTTCGAGGCCGAAGCGCATCTTGATGATCTTCTCTTCGCGCGGCGTCAGCGTCTTCAAAACCTGCGCCGTCTGTTCGCGAAGGTTCAGGTTGATCACAGCGTCCGAAGGCGAGATGCCATTCTGATCGACGATGAAGTCGCCCAGATGCGACTCGTCCTCTTCGCCTATCGGCGTTTCGAGCGAAATCGGCTCTTGCGCCACGCGCAGCACCTTGCGCACTTTCGACACCGGGAGTTGCATCCGTTTCGCCAACTCTTCGTTGGTCGGTTCACGGCCCAACTCCTGCACCATAGCGCGTGACGTGCGAATTAGCTTGTTGATCGTCTCGATCATGTGCACCGGGATGCGGATAGTACGCGCCTGGTCGGCGATAGCGCGCGTGATCGCCTGCCGCACCCACCATGTAGCATAGGTCGAGAATTTATAGCCGCGACGGTATTCGAACTTATCCACCGCCTTCATCAGGCCGATGTTGCCTTCCTGAATCAAGTCGAGGAACTGCAGGCCGCGATTCGTGTAGCGCTTCGCGATGCTCACTACCAGCCGCAAGTTGGCTTCGATCAGCTCCTTCTTCGCGGTCTCCGCCTCGCAATGCGCTTTTGTGATGATTTCGAGCGTACGGCGAAGCTCCGCCCCGGATCCCCCGAAATCGTCCTCCAGTTGCTGCAGGCGCTGCGAAAATGTCTTCTGCTGCTTACGCAGTTCCTTGGCGCCATCGGCCCGCTGGGCCGACCAGGATTCGATGCCGCGCTGCAGGCGCGCGATTTCCTTTTCGACCGGCTTCAACTCTTCGACCGCCGCACGCAGGCGTTCGATGAGATAGCGGATTACCGGGCTTTGCAAACGCACGGTGCGCATCAACCGCGAGGTGCGAACAATCAGCCGCCCGATCTCCCAAAGCTGCCGCCGATACTGCTTGGGCTTCATCGCGCGCGGAATCGCCAGCAGTTTCTGCCGCGCCTGCAATACGCGCCGGTAGTTGCGATCGATCTCTTCCACCAGCCGCCCAAACTCCTGACGGCGCTCTTCCACCAATTCGTCTGTAAGGATAGGATCCGAAATCAGCAGCACGTCTCGCGCGGAGAGGGTCTGTTTGGCCATCTCCTCTTCCATGGCGATCACTTCGGCGATCACCAGCGGCGCGCGTGAAATCGATTTTAGAACCAGCGCCTGTCCCCGTTCGATGCGACGCGCAATTTCGATTTCCCCTTCGCGCGTCAGCAGCGGAACAGTACCCATCTCGCGTAGGTACATGCGCACGGGATCGTTGACTTTGTCCCCGAGGCCCGCCGGCAGTTCGAGATCGAGCGGTTCTTCGCTATCTTCGAGCTTCTTTTCGAAATCCTTGGCCTCTTCCAGGATTTCGATTCCCGCGACGTCCAGGCCCGCCAGTACGTCGTCGAGTTCGGCGCCCCCTTCCAGGTCGCCAGGCAGAACTTCACTTACTTCATCGTACAGAACGAAGCCCTTTTCCTTGCCCATCTGTACGAGCTTTTGAAGCCCGCCAAACTTTTCTTCACTTGCCACTGAAGCCCCGTAATCCCCCGAAACTACGGAATTCCTGCTCATTGTACACCACGGCGCGCTCGGTTATTAGCCAATTCGAGCCGGTTAAGTTCGCCCATCAAACGCATCGCTTCACCCAGATTGCCCGCGCGCTCCGCTTGTTGAATGAGCGCCTTCAATTGTGCCGCCTGTTGCCGGCCGCACTTCTCTTTAATTTGTGCGAGACACTTCCAGCCCCACTCCAGGCCGAATTCGTCACACGCAGGATCGAAGGCGAAGGCGATCTCCGCCAGTGCGCGCCGGTCGTTTTCTTCCAATCGTCCGCTCACCGCGTCATGCGTCACCGGTGAGCCGGCCGCATATGCCGCCAAGGCGGCTTGCAAAATGCGGCGCGAGTCTAGCGCGTCAATATCCATATCGGCCAATTCCGCCAGAATTTGTTCGCGGCCTTCGCACTCGGACAAAATTACGTTGATCAGTCCGCGCTCATCCGCGCGCAAAGAGCTTTTGGGCATCTCGACCAGATTGTCATTGCGCCCGGCGGCGGAACGCAGAAACGTATCGAGTACGATGCTTCTTTCAACGCTCAGATACCCCGCGACGTCATTGGCCACCGTCATCCGCTCCAGCCGATCGGAGATCCGTTGCACAGCCGGAAGCAGAAATTGCAGAGCGGAAATTTTGCCTTCAGACGTGCGCATGTCGAACCTCTTGCGCGCGCTGTCCGCCAGCCAGTAAAAATAGCCCTTCGCCTGTTCGAGCCGCACGCGATACGCATCGCAGCCGCGGTCCTTGCAGTATTCGTCGGGATCCAGTCCGCCATCCAGTTCCATGATGCGGATCTGCATTCCCTCTTCCAGCAGCGGCGCGATCACGCGCTCGGCCGCCTTGTCGCCGGCCGAATCCGGGTCCAGGTTCAGCACCACGCGCCGCGCATGCATCTCCTTCATCGGCCCGCGCAGCGCCTGAATCTGATGCGAGCTCAGTGCGGTCCCGCAGAGCGCCACCACTTCGCTCACGCCCGCGGCCGACACCCCGATCGCATCCATATAGCCTTCCACTAAGATCGCGCGGCCCTCGCGGCGAATGGCCTCCTTCGCGCGATGCAGGTTGTATAGCGTGCGGCTCTTTTTATAAATCGGCGTTTCGGACGAATTCAGGTACTTGGCTTTTTCGTCGGGCGAAAGCGCGCGTCCGCCATAGGCGATGATCTTTCCCGATTCGCTGTGAATAGGAAACATCAGGCGATTGCGAAATCGGTCGTAATACCCTCCGCCGCCTTCGCGTTGCGCAATCAACCCGGATTCCACCGTCTGCGCCGCGGGAAATTGGCGCTGCTCCAGCAACTGCAGCAGCGCGCGTCCCGAGGGCAGCGAATAGCCAAGGCCGAACTCTTCGATCGTTTCGCGCGAAACTCCACGACGCTCGAGATAGTTGCGTGCTTCGGCGCCCGCGGGCCCCAGCAGGCTCGCCCGGAAATGCTCCTGCGCGATTTCGTGCATCGCAAACAGCGCGCCCCGCAAACGCGTCTCGTCATCGGAATATTGCGCGCGCTTCGGCATCGGTATGCCGTAGCGTTCCGCAAGCTGCTTCAACGCCTCGTAAAAACTGATGCCCTGAATGCGCTCGATAAACTTGAACACATCGCCCGTGGCGTGGCAGCCGAAGCAGTGAAAAAATTGCCTCGATTCATGCACGTTGAAAGATGGCGTTTTTTCCTGGTGAAAGGGACAGAGCCCTTTGTAGGTATCGCGGCCGCTCTTGCGCAATGTGCCCACGTACTCCCCGATGACGTGGACTATATTGACCGATGATTTCACCTGCTCTACGAAATCCATATTGCGTTGCCCTATTATGGCGCCCTGCGCAGCCGGTGGCTGCAAAAATGCGCGTGCTGTACAGGGATAAACCGGCTGTCGCTCTGCCATGCCGGGCATTACACTGAAACTTGATGCCATCGAACGGTAGCACGCGCGCGACCATCCTTTTTGCCGACGACGAACGCGCGTTGACGACGCTGTTTGCGGCCCATTTACGGCGCGCCAACTTCGACGTCAGGATAGCGTTGGATGGCGCTGAGGCGCGCGATGCATTCCTCCTCGATCCTGCGTCGTTCGACTTATTGATCACCGATTCCTCCATGCCCAATCTCTCGGGAATCGAGTTAGGTGAAATCGTTGCGCAACAAGGCTGCCCGGTGCTGCTGACCTCGGGCGCGGACTCGCCGGAGGCCGCCCAACACGGCTGGCGATTTCTGGAGAAGCCGTTTTCCGCCGATCAACTGGTGCGTGCCGTGGAGGAGGTTTTGCAGCGCGCCGAAGAGGGCCGGGAGCGCGCCCGCCCAGCGTAATTTTGGCCGCGGAGAATGGCGGCATCCGGCCGCCAGTTGCTAAACTTCAAGTAGTCTCCTCAAAATGGATTTCCTCAAAGGGCTCAATCCCCAGCAACGTGAGGCGGTGGGCCATACCGAAGGTCCGGTTCTCATCCTTGCAGGCGCTGGCAGCGGCAAAACCCGCGTCATCACGCACCGCATCGCGCACATCGTGACCGCGCGCCACGTGCCGCCCTCGGCCATACTCGCAGTGACGTTTACAAATAAGGCCGCTGCCGAAATGCGCGAGCGTGTCTCCTCCCTGCTGGCCGACACTCACCTCGATTCGCAGCCCGTCCTTTCGACATTTCACTCCTTCTGTGTGCGCATGCTCCGCCGCGATGGCGATCCGCTGGCGCGCGTACGTCCCGGTTTTACGCGCCGCTTCACCATATACGACGATGAAGATCAACTCCAGATCGTCAAAGCCGCGTACCGCACGCTTGGGCTCGACGAGAAAGAGTTCATCCAATACCGCGCCGCGCTGTCGCGCATCAGCCACGCGAAGAATCTGAAGCAGACGCCCACAGACATCTACAAAGAGGCCGTCAACAAAGAAACCGAGTCGATTGCGGCGCTCTACGAGGAATACGAGAAGGCGCTGCGCAATGCCAACGCGCTCGATTTCGACGATCTGCTGCTTGAGGCCGTTCGCCTGCTGCGCACCGACGATGCCACCCGCGAATCCTACAATCGCCGTCTCAGCTACGTAATGATCGATGAGTATCAGGACACCAACCGCAGCCAGTATGAGTTGATGCGTCTGCTCACCGAGCAGCACAACAACATCTGCGTCGTGGGCGACGAGGATCAATCCATCTATAGCTGGCGCGGCGCCGACCTGCGCAATATCCTGGACTTCGAGCGCGATTTTCCCAACGCCAAAGTAATTCGCCTGGAGCAGAACTACCGCTCGACGAAAAACATTCTGGCCGCCGCGGGCGCAGTAGTCGAAAACAACAAAGCGCGCAAAGGCAAGAAGCTTTGGACGGACGCGGATGCCGGCATGAAGATCGGCCTGTACGCCGGCTACGACGCCGAAAACGAGGCCCTGTTCATTGCCGATGCAATCGAAAAGTACCTGAACTCGAATCCGGCCGACCATGTCGCGGTGCTCTACCGGACCAACTTTCAATCGCGCCAGATTGAAGAAGCGCTGCGCCGCTACGGCCGCAAATACAATATCGTCGGCGGCTTCAGCTTCTATCAGCGCTCCGAAATCAAAGATGTCGTGGCCTACTTGAAGCTGACCGCGTCCACTGCCGATTCCGTCAGCCTTCTGCGTGTCATCAATACGCCGGCCCGTGGAATCGGGCGAACCACCGTGGAGCAGATCGAACAGGTTGCCCGCCAGAGCGGCGTCAATCTGTGGGGCGGAATTGAGGAGACGATCGCCAGCGGCGCCCTTTCGACGCGCTCGCAAACCGCGGTGACCGCGTTTCGCAATCTGATTCAAGAGCTTTCGCAGGTAGCCCTCTCAGCGCCGCTGCCCGACCTGATCAAATTCATCCTCGATCGCACCGGCTACAGGCGCATGCTGCAAGAGGAGAAGACCCCCGAGTCCGAAACCCGCCTGGAAAACCTGAACGAATTGATCAATGCCGCCGCCGAAGCGTACGAGCGCGGCGAAACCCTCAGCGACTTCCTCGATCACGTCGCACTCGTCGCGCAAACTGACGATATCGACGAGCGTTCGCCAGTGACGCTCATGACCATGCACAACGCCAAAGGGCTGGAATTTCCGCTGGTGTTCATTTCGGGCATGGAGCACGGGCTGTTTCCGCACAGCCGCTCCGTAAATTCGGAAGAGGCGATGGAGGAAGAGCGGCGCCTCTGCTACGTCGGCATGACCCGCGCGCGCAAGCGGCTGATTTTGACCTGGGCGCGTTACCGCCGCAGATTTGGCGGCGGAGAGGCGGAACGTTCCGCGGCCTCAGGCTTCCTGAGCGAGGTTCCGGAGCACCTGATCAGCAACATGGGTCCGCAGGACGATGAGGGCGAGGTGAATCTGCACGCGGAGCGTTTCGATGCCCGCGAAACGGCGCGGAAAAATCTCTACACCGGCAAGACGCACAACTCGCTCGACAGCATTTCGCAATTTTTCGGCGAGCGTGGCATGCCGTTCAAGCGCCCGCCGGCGCCGCCACCACCACCTCCCGGCGCCTCGGGTTCATCCTACAATCGCCCGCCGTCGCAATCCCCCGCTTCGACGTCCAATCGGCCATCGCAGCCGCCAAGTCGCCCGAGCGGATCTGCGCCGGGCTCCAGCTACAATCGTCCGCCTTCATCGCCGGCCGCGCGCCCCGCAAGCCCCGGAACGTCCAACAACCGCCCCACATCGCCGCCCCCGTCGCGCCCGCCGACCGGCGGATCATCCTACAGCCGCCCCAGCGGACCTCCGCAGATGCGCCAACAGGTGCTCTCCGGCCTTTCGCCGTCTTCCGAAGCCCAGTTGCCGCGTCCGCAGGGCCCCACGAGGCCTTTGCCCACTCCACCGCAAGCGCCTCGCAAAACCGCGCGCACCGGCATGACGGTGAACCATCCCAAGTACGGCACAGGGACCGTGGTACGCCGCGAAGGTGATGGCGATGATGCTAAGATCACAGTGAACTTTCCCCGCTTCGGGTTGAAAAAGCTGATTGAAAAATACGCAGGATTAAAACGAGACTGATGAACACCAAGAATGTAACCGATAAAGTGGAACGTAAGAAGGCGAAGCGCACCGCGCGCAAGAAGGCTGCTCCGGTCGCCAAGCGCGCTACGGGCGTCGCTCGCGGCTCGACGAAGAAGAGAATTCGCCACCAGACTCAGGGTCAGCGTAAGCGCTAGTCTGCGCGGTCTGTCCTCTGAAGCTACGAGCGAATGAGCGGCCTCTTCCGCACCAAAAGCATTGACGAGCTGATTGCGGCATCCGAAGATCCGCACAAAAGTCTTCGTAAGTCGCTAGGGCCGTGGAGTCTTACGGCCCTCGGAATCGGCGCCGTAATTGGCAGCGGAATCTTCACCCTCACCGGCACGGCGGCTGCCGGAAAACCCATCCCGATCAAATCCATTCTGGAAGCCACAGTAGCCGATTTGATCCTCAACGGGTCGCACGCCACTTCACAATTGGGACGCCCGGGCGCCGGGCCGGCAATCACGCTTTCCTTCCTGTTGGTCGCGATTGCGTGCCTGTTCGCGGGCCTCTGCTACGCCGAACTGGCCTCCATGATTCCGGTTGCAGGAAGCGTGTACACGTATTCGTACGCCATTCTAGGCGAGATTGTCGCGTGGATCATCGGTTGGGACCTGATCCTCGAATATGCCGTATCCAACATGTCGGTGGCAGTCGGTTTTTCCGCCTACCTGCAGGATCTGTTCGACAACTTATTCGGGTTTCATTTGCCCACCGCGCTCGCATTCCCGCCTGTGCCTGCGCCGGGCGGTCCGGCGGGCATCTTTAATATACCGGCGCTGCTCATCACTCTTTTAGTTACCTGGGTTCTCGTGCGCGGCGTGCGCGAAAGCGCGCGTGCGAACACCACCATGGTCATGATCAAGATCGGCGCCATCCTGCTCTTCTGCTTCGGAGCGGCAGGCTCAATTCATTCAGAGAACTGGCATCCGTTCGCGCCCCACGGCTTCTCCGGCGTACTCACCGGCGCTTCCATCGTCTTCTTTACCTACATCGGCTTCGATTCGATCTCGACTGCGGCCGAGGAGTGCCAGAAGCCGCAGCGCGATCTCCCCTTCGGCATCATCGCTACCCTCATCATTTGCACCCTGCTCTATGGCGGCGTCTCGCTGGTGCTTACCGGCATTGCCAATTACAAAACGCTCGGCACCGATTCGCCCGTTGCCGACGCGCTCAAGGCCCTCGGCTTCAATCGTCTGCGTTTAGTCGTTACCGCCGGCGCCCTCATGGGCATGATTTCGTCGCTGCTGGTCTATCAATACGGGCAGGCGCGCATCTGGTTTGCCATGTCCCGCGATCGTCTCTTGCCGCGCATGTTTTCAGCCGTGCACGAGCGCTTCCGCACCCCGCACATCAGCACCTGGATCGCAGGATTTGTGGTCGGCATCCCGGCTGGAATTTGGGACATCGATACCTTCGCCGAACTCTCCAACATCGGCACTCTCTTTGCCTTTGTGCTGGTGTCGGTGGGCGTCATCGTATTGCGCAAGAAGCAGCCAGAGCGTCCGCGCGCCTTCCGCTGTCCCCTGGTGCCGCTCGTTCCCATCCTCGCCATCATCTGTTGCGTCTTGCTCATGATGGGCCTGCCGATTCGCACCTGGATCCGCTTCTTCCTCTGGCTAACCATCGGTCTCGTTATCTACTTTCTCTTCAGCCGTAAGCGCAGCGCACTGGCCGCGGGCTCGGCGGTTCAGGAAAACGACTAAGTCTTCTCCTCGCTATCCCCCGAGCCCTCACCGAATCGCCATAGCGCTAACCTTCCAGTTCACGGCCCGTCTAACCACGCCATGGAAGCCGTGCTATGCGACCTCCGCTACGCCGTCCGCGTACTAAAGCAGTCAGCCGGTTTCACCATCGGAATGCTGATCGTGCTCGCGCTGGGCATCGGCTCCAACGCCGCCATCTTCGCCGCGCTCGATCAAACCGTGATCCGGCCGCTTCCCTACCGCGATTCCGGCAAACTAGTGATGTTATGGGAGGATTTCTCCGCCTTCGGAGTCCCCAAAAACCGCGTTTCGCCCGGCACATTCCTCGATTGGAGAAAACGGGCGCGCGTCTTCGATCAAATCGCCGCCTACGCCATCGGAAAAAATGTGGATCTCGCCGGCGGTGGCCCTCCCGAGCAGGTTCTCGGCCTGGCTGTGACATCAAATCTGCTCCCGATGCTCGGCGTCGAGCCGCTGCTGGGCCGTACTTTTACAGCCGATGAGGAAGCGCCTGCCACAAAAGCGGTGGTTCTCAGCTATCGCCTCTGGCAACGCCGATTCGGAGGTGATGCGTCCCTGGTCGGCAAATCGATATTGATGAGCGGCGAAAGCTACGCCGTACTCGGAATCATGCCCCCGGGATTTGCTTTCCCCGACCGCAATACCGAGGTTTGGTTGCCCCTCGGGCTTTCGCCACAGATTCTGAGCAGGCGCAACAGTCATTTCCTGTATGTTGTGGGTCGAATCCGGCGCGACTATGGCCTTGCACAGGCACAGGCGGGGATGACCTCAGTGGCCAGACAGATCGAACAGGAGTTTCCGGCGACTAATTCGAAAATCGGTATCACCGTGGTTCCTCTGAAGGACGAAATGCTCGGTAATAGTCGCGCCGCCTTCATGATCCTCCTCGCCGCCGCGGCGTGCGTATTGCTGATCGCCTGCGCCAATGCCGGCAATCTCCTGTTGGCTCGCGCTTCCGATCGTCGCAAGGAGATCTCTGTCCGGCTGGCCTTGGGCGCCGGGCGTCTGCGGGTGCTGCGGCAGATCCTGATCGAAAATCTGGTTCTCTCTCTGGCTGGAGGAGGACTCGGAATTGTCTTTGCATTCTGGAGTATTCGCGCGCTCCAACCGTTGGTCCCGGCAGGCCTGCCGGAGCTCCGAATCGATCCCCAGGCGCTCGCCTTTACTGCCGGCATATCTATCGCCACGGGTATGGCGTTCGGTTTGATGCCTGCCATTCGGCTTGCGAAGACCGCCCTTGCGGCGCGCGGCGAAATTGGGCAAAAGGACTGGCGGCTTCGCGATGCCTTGGTTGCCGGCGAGATTGCCATCGCGCTGGTTCTGGTGACCGGCTCCGCGCTCCTCATAAAAACCCTGGTGCACATGCGGGCCGTTGATCCCGGTTTTCGCACCGCGAACGTTTTGACCGCCAGCATCGACGCGCCGTATCCGAAGTACGCCGACGCCGGAAAGCGCCGCCGGTTCTATGACGGTGTGTTGGCTCGCGTTCGGTCCATCGCGGGCGTCAAAACTGCGGGCCTGACGTCCGATCTTCCCTACACTTCGCGCGGTAATACGATGGGGATGCGTGTAGAAGGCAAGCCCTCCCAAATCGGCCAGCAACCGGACGCTCTGTTCCGTCTGGTGAGCGCCGGTTATCTGGAAACCGTCGGTGCGCGGCTGCAGGAAGGCCGTTTGCTCGAAGAGAACGATCGCGAAGACACTCGTCCCGTGGCCGTAGTTAGCGAATCGTTGGCCCGGCAGTATTGGCCCGGTAAGTCCGCCATTGGCAAGCGAATCGATACGGGGACCGGCGATGGAAAACCGCTCTGGATGACGGTGGTTGGCGTGGTCAGCGACATTCGTGAGCGTGGCCTCGATCTCGCCGCGAAGCCCGCGGTATACGTTCCGTATCCCCAAACCACGATCGGCTTCTTTCAGCCTTCCGAGATCGCGGTGCTCACTGCTCAGGCGCCGCTCGGCGTCGCGAAGGAGCTGCAGCAGGCCGTCTGGGCAGTCGATTCCGAGCAGCCCGTCACAAACGTTCGTCCGATGAGCGCCATCGTAGATGATGAACTGTCCGGCCGTACCGAGGTGTTGACGCTGCTCGGAGCCTTTGCGGCGCTGGCGCTGCTACTCGCCGCGTTCGGCATTTATAGCGTGCTCTCGTACATCGTTTCGAAAAGGCGTCGGGAGATCGGTTTGCGCATGGCAATCGGCGCCAGCCAGTGGGACGTGGTCGCCGCGATCGGCGGCCACGCTGCGCGATTGACGGCGATCGGGCTCGGAGCAGGTGTGCTCATCGCAGCCGCCACGACGCGTCTGCTTTCGACGCTGCTCTACGGCGTGTCTCCGCTCGATGTTCCGGCCTTCGCGGCAGTAACGG
>DATAUH010000256.1:0-9039 GCA_036268375.1 Bryobacteraceae bacterium
GTCGACGGCGGCGGAAGGATTTTGATAGACCGGCGTCTGCGCGCGGCCAATAGGGGTGAAGAGGAGCGCGGCGGCAAGCAAGCGGGGCAGAGTGGCGTACCTGTGCATCTTTGTTGTTGTATCAAACTATATCGCGCGGCGGGATTCGGTATATTGGCGCTCATCCTCGGGGTAGTCGGGCTGTACGGGCTGCTGGCCTACCTCGTGGCGCGGTCAACGAATGAAATCGGCATCCGAATGGCGCTAGGCGCACGTCGCGCAGAGGTCCTGTCCCTTATCCTGAAAGGCGCCTTCAAACTGCTTGCATTCGGGATCGCACTTGGGCTCCCGGCGGCGTGGGTTGCCGGCCGCTGGATCGCTTCCATGCTGTTTCAGCTTCGAGCAACGGACCCGCTGACCGCTGGCATTGCCGCCGCTCTGCTAACGGCCACCGCATTTGTCGCGGCGTTGGTTCCCGGTTTCCGCGCCGCGCGTGTAGACCCATTGGCTGCGCTGCGCCACGAATAGCGAATTGGAATCGGGCGCGCTTAACGTCGCCAGAACGCCTTCTTCGCAGTTTCGATACCCAGCTTCTTCTTCCACGGCGCGGCATCCGATTCACTCAGCGGTTTTACGCCGCGCAATACCTCAATCACTTCCGCCATGCGGCAGAAATGGTCGATGCAGTGCCAGCATTTGCCGGCGTGCGATTCTGTCTCCTCTCGGCCGCGCCATGTGCTGCGCCCGTCCAGGATATCCAGGAATGTTTTGGAGGGAAGGCAGTCCTTCGTCTCTGCCTGAGCCGCTTCACGGCCCAGGGAACGGCCGTTTTCGGCGAGCATGTCGCGACGCCAGGAGTCGACTTTCGCGCGAATCATTTCGCCGGCGCGCTGGCGGATCTTTTCCACGGTGGCGGGCGCCATGCGCAGCGCCTCCGCGGTCTGTGGCGGGCTGAATCGCATGCTTTCAAACCACGCGACCTGTTTCTCCGTTGTCGTGAGCGGCTCCAACGCTGCAGCGACGGTCTCGAGGTCGAGAGGCATTTCGACCTTCGGCGCGGGCGCGGCGGCGACGATTCGTTGACGGACCTCGCCGACAAACCAACGTTCCGGTGAGGGCTCCATGGATTGAAACGGGCCCGAGCCGGGCTGCCTCAGCGCGATTAATGTACTTTCGACGTCGCCGCCGTAGTGCGCCACCAGTTTCGCGATTACGGGTGTATAGTTCGCAACGAAATAAGACCACCCCTCCACCTTATCCGCGCGGCAATCGCGGATCATTTCATAACACGTATAGATCATCTTCTACAATCATACGCAGGAGGACGTATGGCCTCATGCGTGGTGATTGGCGCCGCGGCAAAGCATCGCGGTAAACAGAACCTTGAGTACTTCGAGGGCGTATCCGCGCAAACGGCGCAGGCGAAGGGGCTATGCATGCACGTCGTCACGATTCCACCGTTGGGTCGCGCACGGCCGCACCTCCACGAGAATCACGAGAGCGCCGTCTACGTAATCTCGGGCGAGGCGGGCATGTGGTACGGCGAAGGATTGCGCGAGCACGTGTGGATGCGGACGGGCGATTTTGCCTACATTCCGGCCAATGTGCCGCATCTTCCTTATAATCCGAGCGCCGACACTCCGTGCGTCGGACTGGTGGCGCGGACGGACCCGAACGAGCAGGAGAGCGTTACCGTGCTCGATATCGCTGATCCCGGCGTGGCGGCCCGCGAAGGTGGCTCATAAGGGCTAGAGTGAAGCCGCCTGGATTCGCGAGTTTGTTTTTTCGAATCGCTTGGCGCGCGTCTCGCTTGCGTGAAATTGGCGCCGGGAGTAAGCTCCGAATAGAGGTAGATTTCCATGAAGGCTCTGTTGTGTGTTGTAGCGTGCAGCCTCCTGCTATCGGCCAGCGCCATGGCCCAGCGCGGAGGAGGCGGTCACGGCGGCGGGGGTGGATTTCACGGAGGCGGCTTCTCTTCTGGCGGTGGATTTCACGGTGGCGGCGGTTTCTCTTCCGGCGGTGGCTTTCGCGGCGGGGGCGGCGCAGTTGGCGGATTTCGCGGCGGGAGCGTTGGCGCCGTTGGCGGATTCCGTGGGGGAAGCGTTGGCGCCGTTGGTGGATTCCGCGGGGGGAGCGTTGGCGGATTCCGTGGGGGAAGCGTCGGTGCGGTTGGCGGATTTCGTGGTTCGATAGGCGGCTATGGCGGATTCCGCGGAGCCGTTGGTAACGGGTATCGCGGCTTCGGCGGCTATGGCTATCGAGGATACGGGTCTCGAGGCTTTGGGTATGGCTTTGGAAGCGGATTCTATGGTGGTTACTGGGGCGGTTACTACCCTGGGTATGGTTTTGGATATGGTTACGGCTGGCCTTATGATTACGGTTTCGATCCTTACGATTACCCTTACAACGCTCCGGCCTACAGCTACGATTCGTATCCCAGTTACTCAACATCCGCGTCCTATGCGCCGGCTTATCCGCCCGTGCAGCAGAACGTCTATGTAAGCCGGGGAACCGGCGACTACGATCAATACGGGCAGCCACTCAGCCGGCCTTCTTACAATGGGTCGGCTACTTACGGCTCCTCAACTGCGGGCGCTTCAACCAACAATGCGGACCCTCAGTTTTACTTGATTGCAACGAAGGATCACACCATTTATGCGGCGCTAACTTATTCGGTTAGTGGCTCGACGATGGAGTTCACAACGCTCGATCATGAAAAGAAGAGCATGCAGGTAAGTCAGCTGGATCGCGATTTGACGGAGCGTCTCAACCGCGGACGTCACGTTTCCTTCCAAATGCAATAGTTTCAGAGTGGGGCAGGCGCGCACCGCCTGCCCAACCCCCCTTGCCGCGTCCTGTTTTCAGTCACAGGCTTTCCCGAAAAATAATTTGACGCGTAACTCGCTTGAAATGCGCGTCTTGTCTCCCGGCAGTGTTTCGCGTTTCTCCAACTTCCTTACACACGGCTAGTTAAACTGAAGGCGGCAGGAAAGTTCCTGCGCAAAAACCCGCGCTGCGGCAATCGGCGCGGGTTTTTCTTTTGGAGGAAGGATGATTCGCCGTTCACTTTGCGCCGTGCTGTTTCTGGCCGCGGTTTCCGCCGCCGCGCCGACGCTTACTACGATTCAAGATGTTCTGTACAAAGCCGATGGAACACCTTTCAACGGCACTCTCACCATCAGTTGGAACAGCTTTCAGGCTGCTGACAACTCGGACATTGTGACGCAGACGACGACGGTCCAGGTGATCAGCGGCAACTTACGCGTTCAATTAGTACCCAGTTCTACCGCGACGCCCCCAATTGTTTATAACGTGGTTTATAACAGCGAAGGGCGCATTCAATTTCATGAGAGCTGGTCCGTTCCGCCGAGCGCCACGACGCTGCGTGTTCGTGACGTGCGCATTGCGTCGACGACCTCGGGGGGTTCGACGGGTTCAACAGGTTCGACCGGCTCTGTAGGTAATTTGAGCGGAACTCCCGAATCGTCCATTACCGGTTTGGTGGCGGATCTGGGCGTCCGGCCGTTGAAGGGGCCCTCGTACAGCGCGGGCCACGCGGCGATTGTGGATTCCTCTGGGTTGCTGGAAACGGTGGCGGGAAACTCGAGCGACTGCGTTCACGTTGATGGGTCGTCGGGGCCCTGTGGCAATCCCGGGACTCCCACTTTCGTCGACGGTGACTCACCTACCGGTATCGTGGACGGCAATAACAAGACCTTTGCGCTTACGGCGGCGCCGGCGCCCGCATCCAGCCTGGCCGTATACCGTAACGGCATGCTTCAGAAGCCTTCCTTCGATTACAATGCCACCGGCAATTCGATTCAGTTCTTGACAGCATCTACGCCGCAGCCCGGCGATACGCTGCTTGCCAGCTACAGGACGGCCGATAACACAGGTGCGGTGACGACGACATTCTCTGGATACTCCACGCCACAGGTTCTGTGCACCGGCGCCGGCGCAACCCTAAGCGCGGGAACGCTGACCAGCCTGGGTAGCTGTGCGATTCCGGCGGGTTTGTTGGCGCAGGGTGATCGTATTGACATCCGCTTCGACTATGCGCACAGCGGGTCGGCAGGTGGGTTCTCGATTGAAGCCGATTGGGGTGGCACGGCGATTGTGCATCGCGACGCGCTTGCTGCGGAGACGCTGGTTACGGGCCGTGCGGATGCGAGCGTCATGGCGTCAAGCGCGCAGTTGAGCTCGCAGACTTGGGGCGCCGCGCTCAGCTTTGCAGCGAACGCGGCGATTGCGGGTGACGCTTACGCGGCTGGGTTGACGATTACGCTTATGGGATCAGTTGCGAACTCGAGCGACACGCTGACCTTGACGAATTTTTCTGTGGTTCGAATTCCTTAAAGGGGATTCGAACCGCTTATCGTTTGCCCCCCGGCGGCCCACGCTTCAGCCGCAATGGGGCATTGGGGATGTTACGCTTAGATTTCCCTATGTCCCAAATCGAGATTACTCTGCCCGACGGCACTAAACAGAGCGTCGCGGCAGGGACTACGCCTCTGGCGATCGCCAAATCCATCAGCCCGCGGCTTGCCGATGCGGCTTTGGTCGCGCGTGTAAACGGCGACCTTTACGACTTGGATCGGCCGATCGACACAGACGCGTCGATTCAAATCTTGACCAATAAAGACACGGACGCGTTGCAGGTATACCGTCACTCCACCGCGCACCTGCTAGCCGCTGCCGTGCTCGAGTTGTATCCTGAGACGCAGCTGGGTATCGGCCCACCTATCGATACCGGTTTCTATTACGATTTCGACCGGGCAACGCCGTTCACTCCCGAAGATCTGGAAAAAATCGAGAAGAAGATGTGGGAGATTCAGGCGCGTAATCTTTCCTACGAGCGCGTCTTAACCCATAAAGACGAGGGTCTGCGCAAATACTCCGATGCCTGGATGAAATGCGAGTTGATCACCGAACGCGCCGGCGACGTGTTCACCGAGTACACGCTGGGGCCGCAATTTATCGATTTCTGCCGCGGCCCGCACCTGCCGAATACCTCCAAAATCAAGGCGTTTAAGCTGCTTTCAATTGCTGGCGCATATTGGAAGGGCGACGAGCACAAGAAGCAGTTGCAGCGCATCTATGGCACCGCCTTTTTCACGCCGAAAGAACTGGAAGCGTACCTGAAACAGGTGGAAGAGGCCAAGAAGCGCGACCACCGTAAGCTGGGCAAGGAGCTCGACCTTTTCAGCGTGCAGGATCTTGCCGGCCCCGGGCTGATTTTCTTTCATCCCAAAGGCGGAATCATTCGCAAACAGCTCGAAGACTGGATGCGCGATCAGTATCTGAAGCGTGGTTATTCACTCGTCTATACGCCGCATGTGGCGCGCTTCGATTTGTGGAAGACTTCGGGACACGCCGGATTCTACGCCGGCAATATGTTCGCGCGCATGGAGCTGGACGACGCCGAATACCAGCTCAAGCCGATGAACTGCCCGTTCCACATTTTGATCTACGCCGACAAGCAGCACAGCTATCGCGATCTTCCGGTGCGTTTGGGCGAACTGGGTACGGTGTATCGCTATGAGCGTTCCGGTGTATTGAACGGGCTGTTTCGCGTACGCGGTTTTACGCAGGATGATGCGCACATTTTCTGCACGCCGGAACAGATCGAAAACGAAATCGTGGATTGTCTGCAATTTGCGGTCGACACGCTGACCACCTACGGCTTCGATAAGTATGAAGCCGAGCTTTCGACGTGGGACGGCGGCGCAAGCGGCAAGTACGATGGCACGCCCGAACAGTGGCAGTTGGGCGAAAACGCGTTACGGCGCGCGACCGAGCGGCTCGGTATTAAAGCCAAGGTGATGGCCGACGAAGCCGCTTTTTATGGACCCAAGATCGACGTGAAATTGGTGGATGCCATCGGCCGCCCGTGGCAGCTCTCCACCGTGCAGTTCGATTTTACGTTGCCGCGCCGCTTCCAACTGGAGTACATCGGCGAAGACGGCAAAGCGCATCAGCCGCTGATGGTACACCGCGCGCTTTACGGCTCGATCGAACGCTTCTTCGGCATCCTGATTGAGCACTATGCCGGAGCGTTTCCGGTGTGGCTTGCGCCGATTCAGGCCATCGTGTTGCCGATAACGGATCGTCAGACGGAGTATGCGCGATCCCTTCAAAAGCAGCTCGATGGTCTTGGAATTCGGGCAAGCGTGGATGAACGAAACGAAAAAGTGAATTTCAAAATTCGCGAAGCCCAGTTGCAGAAGATTCCGTACATGCTGGTCGTGGGCGATCGCGAACAGGAGAACGGGCAGGTTTCAGTGCGAAATCGCAAGCATGGCGACCAGGGCGTTAAGCCGCTTGATCAGTTCGTCACCGAGCTTCGCGCGCTGATCGACAGCAAGGCCGTTTCGGAGTAGCGTATATGTTCGCCACCATCGAAGCGACCACGCGCTACTGCAACCGATTCCCGCAATACCTGAATGCGCAGTTCTATCGCGGCGTATTCGGCTTGCAGGTATCGAGTTTGGGTATCGGCACATACCTGGGCGGCGATGACGACGCCTCGGATCAGGCTTACACAGATGCGCTGATCGCCGCCGGTGAGAGCGGCATCAACTTCTTCGATACGGCGATCAACTATCGCAATCAACGTTCGGAGCGTTGCGTCGGCGCCGCGTTGCAGCATCTCCAGCGAGACGAAATCGTAATTTGCACGAAGGCCGGTTTTCTTACGCCCGGCGCTGTGCCGAAGTCTCTGCGTCCCGAGGATATCGTGGGACGGATGCATTCGATGGCCCCGGACTTTCTGGCCGACCAGATCGATCGTAGCCTCTCCAATATGGGACTCGAAACCATCGATGTCTTCTACCTGCATAATCCCGAAACACAACTGGGCTTCGTGTCTCGCGCCGAGTTCGATCAACGTCTTCGCGCGGCGTTCACAAAGCTGGAAGAACTGGTGAGCCAGGAGAAGATTCGCTGGTATGGCGCCGCGACCTGGGAAGGTTTCCGCAAAAAGGACGCGCTGAGCCTGCCCCGCATGGCGGAGATTGCGACGGAAGTCGGTGGTCCGGAGCATCACTTCCGATTTATTCAACTGCCCTTCAATCTGGGGATGGTAGAGGCATTCGTGGACCGGCCGGAATCGGCGTTGGCTGCTGCTGAGCGGTTAGGGATAGCGGCCGTGGCCAGCGGCGCCTTGATGCAAGGGCAAGTGCTCTCGAACATGCCGGATGCCGTCACCGAATTGCTGCCTGGCCTTTCCACCGCCGCGCAGCGCGCGATCCAGTTCACGCGCTCTACACCAGGAATCTCCGTGGCGCTCGTTGGCATGGGGCGGCGCGAGCATGTCGAGGAGAATATCGGCGTCGCGCAAACGCCGCCCGCCGCACGCGAACAGTACCTTCGTCTCTACCAATGAACACCATCGAGGCGCCAAATCTCGCGGCGCTCGATGCGGCGATCGAAGCGCTGCCCAACACCCCGGCTGTTTTCGTTCTGTGGCTGCGGGAAGGAGCGCCTTACGTATCGAAAACATCATTACTGAGGCGGCGCTTGCTGCGCCTGTTGAAGGAGCGCGAAAAGCCCTCGCGGTTGCTCAACTTGCGCGAGACCGTGGCGCGCATTGAATATCAATTCACCGGTTCGGCGCTCGAATCCTCCACGTTGCTCTACGAATTGACGCGGCGGCACTTTCCCGAGACGTACCTGCAGGCCATCAAGCTGCGCATGCCGCCGTATGTCAAGATTCTGTTGAATAATGAATTCCCGCGCAGCCAGGTGACCTCCCAAATCTCGCGCCAGGGCCTGTACTTCGGACCGTTCCGTTCGCGCGCGTCAGCCGAGAAGTTCGAATCGCAGTTTCTGGATCTGTTTCAGATGCGCCGCTGCCAGGAAGATCTGCGGCCTTCACCGGAACACCCGGGCTGCATGTATGGCGAAATGAGCATGTGTTTACGGCCGTGCCAACAGGTTGTCGGCGCGGCGGAGTATACGCATGAGATCGAACGCGTGGTTGAGTTCCTGCGGACGGATGGCCATTCGTTGTTAGACTCGATTGGCCGCTCGCGCGACCAACTGAGCGAGGAAATGCAGTTCGAAGATGCCGCGCGCCAACACAAGCGATACGAAAAGGTGCAGGAAGTGCTGAAGTTGCGCGATGAGATGGCCCGTGACGTCGATCGTCTACATGCCGTGGCGATCACGCCGTCGATCGCGGCCGACGCCGTGGAGCTTTGGCTTGTGCGCGCGGGGCACGTCCAGGAACCGGTGCGATTCAGTTTCGAGGTGCAGGAGGGAAAGCCACTCTCGCTTGACCGCAAGCTGCGCGAAACATTCGGCGGTTCCCCGCCGCGTGTATTGCCGGCGAAGCAGCGGCAGGAATACCTGGCCCTGCTCGCGCGGTGGAACTATTCGACGTGGCGAGATGGCGAATTCGTCTTATTCGAAAGTTTCGAAGATCCGCCCTACCGCAAGCTGGTGAATGCAGTGTCGCGAGTGGCGCGTCCGTCGAGCGTCCAGCCTAGTCCAACGACTGCGAAGTAGCATTCACGCGCGCCATTTGACGCCGAGATCGAGCGTGTGCCGCGCGTATTCAATCCCTCGCTTCATATGGTCCTGCTGCTGAAATTGCAGCGCTGCGGCAATCGCCTCCGGGGCCTTGCCCGGCACGTCCTCGATCACCATGTGGCCTTCGAAAGGATGGCCCTGTTTGGCAAGGACAAGAAAGCGGGCCAGGTCCGAGCCGCGCATATCATGCCAGTCCTTCATAAAGGCCGGATTGTAGATGGCAAGATGCTGCGGCGGCCTTCCCGTGATCGGTTTGTTGTAAACAGCGATATTCGGGCACACTTCGTGCGCCTTAGCGATGATCTTCTTGAAATCGACTGTGCCTTCACCAAGCGGAACCCACTGTACGGCGACGCCGTCGGGCGTTTCGTAAACCACCGAATCGCGCAGGTGCAGCATCACCGCAACTGGCCCCAGTGTTTCAACTGTGAAGAGCGGATCCTCCATCACAAAGACCGGGTTGCCGGTATCGAGGTATGAGCCGACAAACTCCTTGCCCGCCGCGTCGATGATCTGCCGCGTCTGCCA
>DATAUH010000257.1:0-24132 GCA_036268375.1 Bryobacteraceae bacterium
CGATCAGCATTGCGCTAAGAAATAGGCTGTCCGCCAAGACTTAGGCCAACATGACGTTACGCCCCAGCTCGGCTGCGGCCTATACAGGGTCCCCGCGTCCACTATTTTTTTCACGCCCGTGCATAGCCGGATGGATCAGGAAACACGTGAGCGGACTGTTGAAATCGTGCACTAAGCGACGCTGTTGTTGCGAATGTTGACCACTTTGGTGGTCTTTAACGAAGTCTCGAGCGCCCGCAACACGCGATCGAGTTCGGTTTCCTGCACCGGTTTCGGCAGCACGAAACGTCCATCGCCTTCGAAATCCGCGGCCAGTTCCGAGTCGTACCCTTCGGAGAGCAGAACAAAGCCGCCGACGCGTGAATGCATGCGTTCGGAGAGCTCCACCCAGTTCAGGCCGGGCGCATGCACGGAGCAGAACGCCGCATCGAAGCGCACGCGCTGCGCCAGATCGAGTCCATTGTCGGCATTGTTCAGCGGCACCACACGAAAGCCGCGCGCCGAGAGTAGCGCGATCAATTGGCGCTGCGCGCCTTCGTCGGATTCGATGACCAGGGCCGTCTTCTGGCTGACGGCGTCCGGTTTCGGCTGCGGGGTTGCGGAAGATGCGGAGGCGGGGCGCTCTCGCGCGACAAGCGGCAGGTCCACCTCAAAGCGCGGATCGGCGTTTGACTTTTCAATCAGCCGGACTTCGCCGCCGTGTCCCGCTACCACGCCGCGGGTGACGCTCAAGATAGACGCAGCCTCTTCGGGACGGCTCGATTCCGGGGCCGCTGAAAACGAAATTTCAACCAGCAGGCGCTTGGCGAGTACGCTGGTGCGGATGGTGATCATCTTGCGCGGCGCTTCGGACAGCGATTGCTCCGCGTGCACCAGCAGATTTAAAAATACCTGTTCCAACTGGCCCTGTGAGCCCAACACGTTCAATGGTTCGCGGCTGATGCTTTCGGTCAGCCGTATGCCGCTGGCCTTCCAGTCGCCTTCGCGGAATTCAATCAGCGTACGCAGCAGGCCGCCTACGGAAACCGGGCGCGCCTCCGATTGTTCGGCGGCGGCGTAGGAGACCAGCCGCGCTACGATACCCGATGCCTTCTGTGCTTCGGCGGAGATGGCCTTCAAATCGCGCTCCGCGCTATCGAGCGAATCGCGCCCCAGCGCCAGGTTCGCCAACTCCGTGATCGAAGCCAGCGGCGTTTGCAGTTCGTTGACGACGCCCGAAATCAGGCGGCCGACCGCGGCCATTTTCTCAGTGCGGAAAAGCTGTGTTTGCACGGTGCGCTGCGCCAGCAGGCGGAGTGCGGCGCCGATCTGGTTCCCCAAGTGCTGCGCCAGGGCCTGCTCATCGGCCGTGAAGTCGCGCATACGGTCATCCTGGTCGAGCTCCATCACGCCGATCACTTCGCCCTGCGCCATCATGGGCACGAACAGCAGCGATTTGGGCGCGCTGCGCTCGGCGCTGGTGATGGGGAACGGGCTGCGCGTAACATCCGGAATCACCAGCAACGTGCGGTAGTGGAAGCAGGCGGCGGCGCCGGATTGCGTACCTGCCGGCGGAGTGGTGGCAAGCGGTATGGAGGCCGATTCCTCGGACTCCTCCGCCACGCCATCCAAAGTTTTTGCCGCGCGGTTGTGCAGATATAAATGAACGCGCGAGATTGCCAGAATGGCCGGCAACGCTTCCGAAAGCCGCGCCCGTATGGCTTCGGGCGAGCCCGCGCCGACGATCTCTTCACCTAACTGGTAGATCTTGCGCAGCCGTTCACGCTGTGTGCGCACGCGCCGCTCACGACCCCACAAGATGACGGCGATGCCGATTAGCGCGGATGCGCCCAAGACGGCAGCCACGGCGGGATAGCCCAGCCCGCGCTCCTTGCGCACCACGCTCTCCGGGACCGGCGCCAGCACTTCGAAGGAATGGTTGTAGGGCGGCCGGGGACAATATTGGGAAGCGATGCCGGTGGCCTCTACCGTGTCTCCCTTGTCATAGGCGGCGAACTCGCCGGTGGGCTGACCCTGTTCGCGCGCGAGAAAGACCCAGACGTCCTGCGCCCCAGCCAGCGTAATCAGCGGCCCGGACATTGTCGCCGACACCGATTTCACGCGTCCTTCGGTGCGCACCAGGCGTCCCAAGTATTTGAAGCCGGCCAGATCGCGAAGCGTAATCGAAACCGGCGCCGGGACTGGCTTTTGGCCTAAAAGCTCGATCGATTGCGGAAGCACTACGGGCATGCCCATGCGCTGTGAAATCACGCCGATCACGCGCAACTCGTTCCCGGGATGGTAAACGTCCAAATCGTGCTTGGGCGCCGGGGACGCAAGAATCGCGCCGCCTTCCGAATCCTGAATCGCAATTGCGGTGTACTCGGGGAAGTGAATCGCGGGGCCGTTCACCACGCCACGCAGCACTACCGTTTGGGCATCGTAAGCGGAGGCGAAATTCGCCCCGACGCGTTGATTAATTTGGGCCAGGGTGGGATGTGGAAGGGTCGCAGGCGGCTCGGGCGAGATCGACGTCTCGGCCGAAGCCACGCCCGTAAGGAGCCAAAGCCCCAGGACCGCTATTTTCTGGCCAAATCGTAAACAGCCAGCCATGCTTCCAGTTCCCCGCTTGAAAAATTATCGATGGTAAGCTCCGTGCCGGGCAAGTCAACGTGCGTGGTACCGAGTCCGATCACCCGCATTCCTGCGGCTTTGCCGGCCGCCACTCCCGAATGCGAGTCTTCAAACACTACGCACTCGGCCTTCTCGATTTTCAGTAACTCTGCCGCCTTCAGATAAATCTCAGGATTCGGCTTAGGATAGCTTACCTGATGGCCGTCCACCACCACCTGAAAATAAGGACGCAGGCCGGCGGTGTCCAGAATGAAGTGCACGTTGGCGGGTTCGGCGTTGCTGGCGACCGCCTTGGGAATGTGGCGGTACTTATCCAGGAACTGCTTTAGCCCCGGAACCAGCATGCTTTCCACGTTGCCCCCCGCCATTTCGCGATAGAGCGCCTCTTTGGCGAAGCCGCGCGCGCTGACTTCTTCATCGCTCAACTGTTCGCCGAAATAATCACGCACGATCTGATCGTTGCGGCGGCCGTACATGCGCTGGTGCATTTCCTCCGTTGTATCGAGCCCATAGCGGCGGTTGAAAGCCTCCCAGGCCTGGCGATGCATCGGGTTGGAATTGACAATCACACCGTCCATATCGAACAGGAATGCGGAAACAGGCGTCACGATTGCGTTCCTGGGCTGCTCTCCACCTCTACCTGTGGATTGCCGTCCGGTTCGGCGCGCCCATCGCTTTCCGCCTCAGCCTGCAGACTGCCCGCGAGCCATGCGAGATAGGCGGGCGACCCATCGATCACCGGCAGCGCCAGCGCTTCCGGCAGTTCGTAGGAGTGCGCGCTTTCGAGCGCGGCCCGCAACGCATCGAACTGGGCGCGCGCGGACTTGATGATCAGCAGGCACTCCGGCGCCGATTCGATCTCTCCTTTCCAGCGGTAGACGCTTTTGACGCTTGGCAGAATGTTCACGCATGCAGCCAATCGGCGCTCCAACAGCAGGTTGGCCAAGCGTCCGGCCTCCTCTTCAGAAGCGCAGGTACTGAGAACCACAATCTTGTCGGTCATGAGGAAAAAAGGGAGAGAGAAACTTGCCCCTAGTGCTAATATTATCTTCCAGGCGTCACCTCCCATGAAAGGCCCTCTCATCAAGTCGGCATATTTTGCGGCATTTCTCGTGGCTGCCACGTATGCTTTTTTTACGTTGCGCGGGCCGCACGGAGTTCCGTGGCTGCTGGAAAAGCAGCACGAGATCCAGCAGATCGAAGACCAGAACGGGAAGATGGACAAGGAAATCGAGCGCATGCGCGATCACATCAAGCGGCTCGAGAGCAACGCGTCCGAACAGGAGCTCGAAATTCGGGAGCGTCTGAAACTGGTCAAGCCGGGCGAGAAGGTTTACATCACAGGGAAGCCGAAGGAATAGGCGACCGGGCAAGGTTCATGTTCAGGACTCCCGTTCCAGCTTAGAGTAAACGGCCTCGTTTCGCTTCTGTGCGGTTGTCTGGAAAATATCCACGGTTTCGGTTCGGAACCGCTTGCTCTATCACTGTCCCGCTTCTGGTGGCTGCGCCTCCTGTAGAGCGCTCAGGTATTCGCTCAACGTTGCATCCAGGCGCCGGTAGAGAAGGGCATTGAAAGCGGCGGCTCCCTGTCCTGCCTGTTCCTGCTGCAAGCTGCCGATGTATTCAAGCCGGTCCTCCGGGCGCACCGCAACGGGTGGGTAACTGCCGCGAATCAAGATAAGATTCATCAGAAGCCGCGCCGTCCGTCCATTGCCGTCATTGAATGGATGAATATCTGCGAGGCGGCGGTGCGCGTCGAACGCGGTTTGCGGTATATGAGGAGCAGACCCGAGCCAGGCGGCGAAGTCGCCCATGAGCGCCGGGATCTCTGCCGGCGGCGGAAATGTGTACCGCGCGAACTCGGTGCGAACGTAACGGGAAAGGTCGGCATATTGACCGGCGATCTGCGGCGCGGACCGGTGCATCACCAGCTTGTGCAGGTTGCGGACATCGCTTTCGGTGACCGGCATTTCGCGGCGCGCGAGTTCGCGAACGTAACGGATGGCGTCATAGTGGTCAAGCGCCTCCAGATGGTCCTTCAGCGGCTTGCTGCCAACTGTAATCCCTTTTTCGATTACGAGCGTGGTTTCGACGGGGCTGAGCGTATTGCCCTCAATGGCGTTCGATGTGTACGTAAGCTCGATATCGTAATAATGCTCCAGATTGGCGAGCGCCCTCGGCGATAACGGCCGCAATTCGTCCAGCCGCTTCCTTTTGGCGGCGATTGAGGTCAGGAGCTCGTCCATGACGCTCAACGAATAGCACGTCAGGGCCGATTCCACAGAGGTGAATCTTCAGTCGTGCATAACGGCCGCGTATTGCCTATCGATTGCTAAGAGAACGGAGGCGTTTGGCGGCCGACACCCATGCGATAAACTGAAGGTGACGGCGATGGAGTTCGCCACAACCGCCCCGCGAGGGCTGATGACTCCTACCGAGTGAAGGTTGGAGTCTATTATGCAAACAGTCCTCCTGATTTCAGCCGGCGCAATCATCGGCGCCAATCTTCGTTACTTTGTTGCGCAGTATGTAGCCAAGCTCATCCCGTCGAGCTTTCCTTTCGGTACGCTCATCATCAACATCTCCGCCAGCTTCATCCTCGGCTTTTTTCTCATCTGGACCAGCGAGCGGGTGTTGGCAGATCCCCGCTGGCGTCTGTTCATCGCGGTGGGTTTCTGCGCCACCTACTCGACGTATTCCAGTTATGCGTTTGAGACGTTCGCTCTTTTTGAGAGAGGACAGTTTTCATTGGCCGCTCTGAATTTTCTGGTTACTAACGCGGTGTGCTTCGTTGCGGTCGTGCTTGGGGCCGTACTGGCTCGCAATCTATAGGAAAAGGACTTGCAAATGAAAACGGCCGTCCAAATTACCATGTATCTGAATGAATCCGACAAGTGGAACCAGATTTTGCAGATGCTGCGGCGGGAAAATGTGGCTGGGGCGAGCGCGTTCCACGCGGTCGCAGGGTTCAACGGTAGAAATCACGTTCATACATCGGGGTTGGTTGACGCCGGTGGTAATCTTCCGGTCGTGATCATCTTTGTGGATCTGGAGGAGCATGTCAGCCGCGTCCTTCCCAAAGTATTCGAACTGGCGCCGAACCGGCTGATCGTGCGCGAAAACGTCACGATCGAACAAGGCGCCCTCGAATAACTGTTCCGCGTTATTGAAATACCAGTCGAGAGCAGACCAGTCCGACTAGCCAATCTCGAAGGAGCGTCATCAGACACACCGAGCTACGTTAGCTTTGTAACGTACGATTGGATGTGCGAGTTGGCGCCCTGCGTGCACTTCACAGGGCTAGTGCGCTGGCTAATCTCGCTTCCGCTGCTTGCAACTATGGCTGCTCCGACCGTCCTTGGGGACGATCCAGCGCCCAGAAGCTACACTCAAATTCCGGAAATTGCCAACGGCCAATCCATAATCTGGCACGATCCCGGTGCGGTGGAGCAACTCGATTTTCGCTATGGCATCGGCGGGCAGAACGAAGTTCCCGCGCCGCCGTTTGTCTTTGACAAAGAAGACACCACCGGCACCGCGCCCAAGGTGCAGGTGAAAGACGCGAACGGGCGAACGTGGGTGATCAAGTTTGGCCACGAGGCTAAGCCCGATGTTTTCGGTTCACGCTTGGCTTGGGCCGTGGGCTATTGGACAGAGGCGAACTACTTCGTCCCTCAAGGCGTGATCCAGGGCGTGAAACACCTGACGCGGGCGCATCAATATGTAGATGGTAGCGGCCGATTTAAAGAGGGCCGCTTTCAACTGCGCAGCGACGATCCTAAGTACATAGAAAACGTCAATTGGGATTGGGACAAGAACCCGTTCGCCGGCATGCCGCAGCTCAATGGACTCAAGATCATGATGATGCTTGTCTCCAACTGGGACGACAAAGATTATCGCGACGCGGCAACACGGGGTGGCAATACGGCCATTTACCAGCAGGGCGGCAAGTACATCTTCTTCATCGATGACTGGGGCGCCTCATTCGGAAATTGGGGCAAAGTTTTCACACGGTCGAAGTGGAACTGCCGCGAATATCTGGATGAAAGTCGCGATTTCGTAAAGGGCGTCAACATGGACATTCAGTGGGGCTACGTCGGCCAGCACACCGGCCTGATGACTCAGGGCGTGCGCCCTAGCGACGTTCAATGGCTGATGCAGTATCTGGGCCGCATCACGGATGAGCAGTTGAAAGCGGGCTTAGAGAGCAGCGGCGCTTCACCCGAAGAAACGCAGAACTGCATCGAGGGTCTACACTTGCGAATCGGACAGTTGCGCACCGTGGGCAGCATGGCCGTCGCCAGCGCGCCGGCTCACTAATCGCGATCAATCCAGCTCGAAAATAGCCACGGCTTTGCCGAAGCGAATCTCGTCGCCCGGCTCCAGGCGCGTACCGCGTGAAGTGCGATGCACCTCCTGGCTCATTCCATCGCGTACGATCCACGTAGCGCAGTCGCCGTTTAGGCCGCGCTCGTACCAACGGTCATTGAAGAGTCGGTATTCACCGGAGGCGCGATCGTACTGTATGTGCGCGTGCTCGCGCGAGACCGATCGATTGATGTCGTTCTCGGCCTCAAATGCCACGTCGTTGCGGCGAAACAGCCCCTCGGAACGGTAGACATCCACCACGCGGCCGATATTGGTGCGCGCTTTGTCCAGCTGGATCTCCGGCAAATTGGCCTGTCCTTCGCGAATTAGCAGCTTTCCTATGGGCCGCTTCGATGCATCCGCCCGCTCCTGCGACCCGGCTTCGACGAGCAACCATTCTTCGCCGGCCTGCGGCATTCCACTCGCGGTTTCGACGTCCACGCGCAGGTCTTCAGGAAAGCGGCAACCCCCGTCGCGCAGCGCGGCGCGAACTTCCTGTTCGATGTACTTACGGAAAAAACGGCCGGCGTAGACGTCGCGGCGGCCATCTTCCACGCCGCGCATCGTCAGGTGAATGAGGTCATATGGAAAAACTTTCTTGCCGCCGGAGCGATAGCTCTTTTCCCTGACGCGGTCCAGCACGGCCAGGCGAATTTCGGCCAATTCCGGCGGCTCGTCCTGTTTCGCGCCCAGCGAGACCGGCGCTTCAAAAAGCGTCTTGCCCCACTTTTCAAGAAAGTCCCCAACTTTCATTTGTGCGCCTCCTCGATGCGTGCGTTCTTCGGGCCATCGATCAATCCGAACTGCGCCGCCGCATCCATCACCTCGCGAGCCACCGGCGCGGCCGCGCGCGCTCCGTAGCCGCCGTGCTCCACCAGTACGGCAAAGGCCAGCCGTTTTTCTACTGGCGCATCGTAGGGCGCGAAGCCCGTGAACCAGGCGTGCGGCTGCCCTTCATCCAACTGCGCCGTCCCAGTCTTCCCGGCAACTTGAATGACTTCGCCGTTCATTGCGCCTCGGCCGGTTCCTTCGGTGACCACGCGCCGCATGGCATTGGCAATGAATGCCGCTTGCGACGCAGGCAATACTTCGACCGGCGCGTCTGTGCGCGTATTGCTTGCGTCTGTTACCCAGCGGCCCTGCGGCAAGCGGCCGCCGGCTGCGATCGCCGAAGCAACGCGCGCCATCTTGAACGGCGACACCAGCACTTCACCCTGACCGTATGCGGCGAACGGCAGATTACGCCGCAAATTGGCGGGATCGCCAGTCGAGATGCCGAATTTCGCCGCCGTATCGGTGAGCGCCTTCGTGCCGACATCGTGCACGCCCAACTGCGCAAAATAGGCGTTACAGGAGACCGCAATGGCGCGGCTCATGTCGAGCGTACCGTGCGCGCGGTCGCCCACGTCATCCTTGATATCGCGCTTCCAGCCGGGAATCACTGTGCCTGCGCGGCCATCGGGCAGGGAATGGCAGAGGAACGTGCGATGCTTCAGTTCCGGATCCAAGTTCAGAGCCGCGATCGCGGTCACCAGCTTAAATGTCGATCCCGGCGGGTATTGCCCGTAACGCGCGCGGTCGAGCAACTCATCCGGCGTGGGCGCGGTGGCGCGCGAGCCCGGCGGTAGCGGAGTGGGCGCGCTGACCATCGCCACAACGTCGCCGGTCGCTGGGTTCATCACCACCACCGATCCGCTTTGGCTGCCGACGCGGCGCAAATGGTCTTCAAGAATTTGCTGCGCTCGCATTTGCAGCCGAATATCGAGCGTTAAATGCACGGAGCGGTCACGCGCCAGTAATCGTGCGATGTCCTCATTCCCTGGTTGGTGGCGGTAGCGCGCCAATGGCGCCAGTTCGGCGAATTCGTAGCCCTGCAACTGGCGGTTCGAATCGTGCTCCACCAGCGATGCGTTGGTGGCATGGAAGCCTTCGCCGGTGCGCATGTCGCCCACGACGTGCTCCGCCGCGCTGCCGAACGGATAGTAGCGGGCATCGAAACGTGAACAGCACGAGTCGAGCGAAATGCCCAGCGCGTCGTACTCGGCGCGATGTTTTTCGAGCTCCGCCCAACTGCTGGTGGCCACGGGAAGACCGTTGCGGTCGTAGATCGTGCCGCGTGGAATCTCGCGCGCAATCGAATTCAGGCGCGGATTGCGCAGCGGGCGCTTCACGCCATCCTCTTCGAACGTGTGCGCCTCGCGGGCGATATAGTCGCTGTCGCGCAGCGCCTGGTAGCGCGCGGCCATACCCACCAGAAACAGTCCTGCGCACGCCATCACGATTTTCAAATAACGCGTGGGCGCTTTCAGGAGCTCATGCGCGCCTTCTTCGCGCTTCTCCGCCGAGATCGACGCCAGCAGGGCGAAGATCGCGAAGTTCGCGAGCATGGCCGTGTTGCCCGAGCTCAGAAATGGCGACACCACGCCTGATAAGGGCAGCGCGCCCAGCACGCCGGAGCTGATCAGCGTCATTTCATAGGTGATCAGGCAGGCCAACCCGAGGCCGAGAAAGAACCCGTAGTGCGTCGACGCGTGAATGGCCGCTCGCAGCGCGCGCGACACCAGAAACGCGAAGAGGAGAAATATGGTGCACACGCCCAGGAGGCCCCACTCTTCGCCGATCGCGGGTAGAACCAAGTCAGTATTGCCCGCGGGGATCATCGCCGGATCACCCCAGCCGGGGCCGGAGCCGTACACGCCGCCGGTGGAGAGGGCCCACACGCCGTGCGCCAGTTGATCGCCGCCGTGAACGTCGTTGTCCCACGGCTGCAGCCACATATCGATGCGATCCACCACAGTTTTCGGCTGGCCGAGATGATAGCCAAGCGCGACCCCGCCCACCATTAGCGCGAGGCCTGCAAGCGCCAGTCCGGGTTTGCCGCGCGCGATCGCGAACATGGAGAGAAACACGAAAAACATCACCAGTGCGGGGCCAAGGTCCTTCAGCTTGAAAAACATTGCCCACGCAATGGCCAGCGCGATCATCACCGGGACCACATGCTCCAGCCGCGGCAGTCCAATGCGGCGGAAGAGTTTTGGCATCAGCCGCCGCTCGCGGAGGTCGCGCAACCGCTCCCAATTGCGCGTGAAATAGCCCGCCAAAAACAGCACCAGCAGGATCTTGATCGCCTCTACCGGCTGAAACGGCCCCAGGTTCACCTTGGCGTCATTGCCTGCCGGCCCACGGCCGAATTTTTCCAGCGCGGCAAACAGGCCAAGCGCCAAAAACAGCGGCGTGTAGCACCAATCTGAAAGTCGCTTGTAATCGAAAAACGGGATTGCCGCCAACGCCAGCAGCACGCAGCCCGCAAATACGCCAGTAGCGAATTTGTGAAACTCCAGCGTGTCGCGCAGCGGGTCGCGCATGCTCACCATAAGCGCGAAGCCAATCCCGCTTAGCATCTGCAGGGCAGGCAGCAATGTGCGGTCGCCGCGAAACCGCGCGAGTTTCCACGCGAATGCTGCTATATAAAAGCCTGCAAAGTACACGGCGCACCACGTGAAGAATTCCCGGCGGTACTCCTCCGGCGTGCGCACAGCGAGAAGTGGTTTGATCTTCGCCAGCTGCAGCAAAGTGAGTCGTTTCGCATTCGGCTGCGCGTTCAACCGTTTGCGCATGGCGTCCCAACGGGAATCGCTGCGTATCTCGTCGGCCGTGATGCGCAGTCCGGAAAGCGCGCCCGCGTTCTGCAGCGGCCGCACACTTTCGAGATAGTCGAATGTTCGTTGCGCCGCCAGTTCGCGCTCTTCGCGATTTGGAAATGGTTCGAGTAACGGCAACAGTTGGCTAGCATCCGATACCGTGTTCAGGTTCACCGGTTGCTGCGCGCTCAGCATCTCAATCGATTTGGCCGCGTATACCGACGTCAACCCCGCCGCTACAAACAGCGACGCCGCCACTAGCCAGAACCACTGGCTGCGCGGAACCGGTTGCTGGTCGCGGACCGATACCATTGCGGGCGCGGCCGCCGCCGCCGACCAACTGCGTGTTACCGCCATCGCCTGCTCCCACGCGGTGTAGACCGCCGCGCGCCCGGCGGATGGATACGCGCCAACTCCTTGATGTGATCATCTGCGCGATCGAAGCCATCCAAGCGCCGGTAAATGGCGCGCGCGTGCTGCGCAGCTTCCCATGCTTTCGCGGGATGAGCCAGCGCAAGTTGCTGCGCGCGAATTCGCCACGCATCCGCCTGCTCTTCCTCTTCCCGCAATCCGAACTTTGCGCCCAGCTTTTGCGCCACGTCAAATTCCGACAACGCGCGGTCCAGATTCGGTATCGAATAGACATAGACGCGCGCCAATGCCACGTGCACGTCCGCGCTCTGCGGCAGGCGCCGCTCCGCGTCTTCGAAATCCTCACGCGCTTCGGCGCGCAGTTTAGCGGCTTCGCGATCCGGGTACATGCCCACGCTCAGCAACTCCAATGCGTCGTAACCCTTCGCCAACGCGAGTTTGCCCAGCGTGGCGTCGTCCGTGCGGCCTTGGTTCACCGCGTCCTGCAGGCGAATCTCCGCGCGCCGCCAATCGAAATCGCGAAGCGCCGGGTCCGCGCCGGCGCGATAATCGCCGAAAATCTGATCCGCCTCTGCGACGTACCGCGCCGGCCAGTCGATGGGTGGCGCGGCTTTCGGCACGGCTGCCAATGCAGCTGCCACTCGCGCCTCCGCCCGCTTTCTGGCCGCCGCTTCAGCGGCCACGCGCCGCGCCTGAGCGTTCTCCCAGCCTTGCCACGCGAACGCCGCGCCAATCCACAGCGCCATTCCCGCCGCGAACCATCCCGCCGCGCCCAGCATCTTCCACCGCCGTCGCACACGCTTTACGGTGTGTGTGGCCCGCCTAAACACGGCGCGCGCCGCCAGCACGGTGGAATTGCCGCTCCAGCCGCGCTGCTCCATTTCCGCCAGCGTCGGCTTGCGGCTTAAGAACGCCTGCAGATCCGCCATGAAATCCGTGGCTGAGCGGTACCGCCGCTGCTCTTCCCGCGCCAGCGACTTCGAAACGATCAGCCGCAGCGGCTTGGGAACGCCCGCGGGCAATGCGCGCGGCGAACGTTTAGCGCGAATCAACGCCTCCAGCTTGTCCGTGTTTTCCGCCTGATACGGCGGGCCTCCGGCCAACATTTCGTACAGCGTCGCGCCCAGTGCCCACAAGTCCGATTGCTGGCCCACCTCGCTGCGCATCAGCCGCTCCGGCGAGCAATAGCCCGGGCTTCCGAAATTATGCGCGGTGGCGTCGTGGTCCGCTCGCAGCGTTTTCGCGATACCGAAATCCAGCAGGCGCACGGTGTCGTTCGGACCCAGGTGTATGTTCGACGGCTTGATATCGCCGTGTACTACGGCTGCTTGCTGTGTGTGGAATTTCGCCAGCTGCTCGCAGATCTCGAGTGCGATGATCGCCGCCCGGCTGGGCGCGATCGATTGCTCCGTCTGCAGCACCTCCGCCAGATTGCGGCCCTCCACGTACTGCATCGCGACGAAGAAATAGCCGTCCAGATCGCCGAAATCGTAAACTTCAACCACGCGTGGATCGAGCGCCTGCATCTCGCGTTGAATGGCTGCTCCGCGCCGCTCGGCCTCAAGCACCAGGCGCGTTTTCGAATCGCCGCTCGTCTTCACCAGCTTCAACGCCGCCTTGCGATTCTCGACGGTATCGATAGCCAGATACACATCGGTCATGCTGCGCCCTATCCGGCGCACAATTTCGTACCGCCCGAGCTTCGATGGCGCGTTCATCCGTGCACCCTCATCACTGCCCAAACCAACATGCCAATCAATACCCCATAAATCAGAAACGCCGCGCGTCCTGTGAATGCGCGCCGCGAGACGCGTATGCGCGTGGTCGCAATGCGCGGACGCGTCGTCCCCATTCGTCCGCGAAACTCCGGCCCCGCCACAAACACCGCCGTGATGTTATCGCGTCCGCCGGCCTCATTGGCCGCAGCCACCAGTTCGCGCGCCACGCATTCGGCATCGCCGTCGTACCGCTCTACCATTTCGCGCACGCGCCCGGAGCTTAGGTGATCTGTCAATCCGTCACTGCACAACAAAATCGCCGCGTCGCGGTGAAAGCGGCACGTGCGGACTTCGATGAAGCCGTCGTCGGTGGCCGCGCGCAGCGCCGCGCCGACGTCCCGGAAGACCTCGTTGCGTCTTGGATGCCGCATCGCTTCCTGTTCGGTCAGCTCGCCCGCGTCTTCGTCCTGCCCCACCGGCGAATGGTCGGAAGTCAGCTTGCGAATCACGCCGTTCCAGATCAGATAGAGGCGTGAATCGCCCACATGGCCGATTGTCATTTCCCCGTGCTCGACGAGCGCCAGCGTCAGCACGCATGCCATGCCTCTGCAATCCGCGTCCTGCTCCGCAATTTCGAAAATTCGATTGTTCGCGGCCGCAATCGCTGTTCTTATACGCGTTTCACTGGAAATTGCGGCGGCCTCGCTCCGTGAAAGGGATTCGCGGATCGTCTCCACCGCGGTTTGCGCCGCTAGTTCGCCCGCTGCATGGCCGCCGATGCCGTCCACCACCAGGAAAATGCCCCGCGCGGGGTCGACCCAGTATCGGTCTTCGTTCTGCTCGCGCAGCAATCCCGTATCCGTCGCCGCAGCGGAGCGAAATTCGACCGAGGATGCGTTAGCGGCGGACATGCGATACCACAAACACAACCACGAAGGCTAAAAACGCTATCGCAAATGGAGTGTGCAGCTTGTACAGTTCCGTCATCGGCGCGCCTCAAACGAAAGCTTCACTACTTCCGCGATTCCGATTTCGGCGCGGTCCGGCAGTCGTTCCTCGACGCCGCGCGAAATGCGCCGGCCGTTGAGCCATGTACCGTTGCGGCTGTTGTCCAGCAGCACGAAGCCGCCGCTTGATGGATCGCGCCGCAACTTGGCATGTTCCCGCGAAACTTCATCGCTCGAGTACAGCGGCAAATCCACCCACAAATCCTCGCCTCCGCGCCCGATGCTGATTTCGTTCTGCGTCACGAAAAAAGTCTGCTGCCCGGAGTCGTCTTTGTAGCGGATCTCCGCGTAAACTTTGCCGCCGTTCAAGCGCGTACTGCGGCGGTCGCGCACCACAGTCGCTGCTGGCACCGAAGGTTCGCGCTCGATCAGCGTGGTCTTCGCGCCCCGATACCCCGGTTGCGCCACATCATTTAATTCGGAATGGATTTCGACGTCGCCCGGCGGCACCGAACCTTCCGTATCCGGAAACAGTTCAATCCACCAATCGTTCAGCGCGATGCGGTACTCTTTGCGCGCTGGACCGCGCCGTAGCAGCGATTTGCCCTGTTTCGCTGCATTCCATTCCGCCATGCGCGCGCTCAACGCACGTCGCGCATCTTCGCGAATCAATTCCTGCACGCTAGCCAGGCGCGCATAATCGTCGGGATGGAGATAAACGCTGAAGAGGCACGGTAGCAGGACGCTGTACGCCAGTTCCAGGCGGCCCGCTTCCATGTTGCGAATCAGTTCATCGACAATGGTTTGCCCGCCGATTCGCGTTGGGGATAACTTCGATCCGGTCTGCGCCATGCCGGTACTTACACTCCTTGCGAGTTGTAACAGCAGGAGCGGCGGGAACTCGCGTATCCCGTCGCACAGACGCGTTACTCATTTTAGACCGAACTCGGACCGGTGCGGTTTCCTACTGAACGGAAAGGTACATTAAAGCCACATTAAAACGAAAGGGGCGGCGGCTCACTTTAGCGGCGAATGTTGACAGCGTGCCCGATACGGAATTTGCGCGTGAGCCTGACGCCTTTGCTACTCGGCGCGCGGCGGGTCAAATTCAAGATGCGCAATCCCGGACGGGCGCACCTGCTTCGGCGCTAACGTCCCATCTGCTTCAACAAAGGATAGGGATTGATGTTCGAGACTTGCCACCAGTGCTTCTCCGGACCCAGCCGGCCAATCTCAAAATGCAGATGCGGCGTATCCGGCGGCGCATCGCCTGTGGTACCTACGTATCCGATCACCTCGCCCCGATGCACCGGGATGTTGTCTTTCACGCCCTCTGCGTAGTGATCCAAGTGTGCATAGTAGTAACAATAGGTCTCCGTCGGATCGAACTGGTAGATCGTCAATCCGCCGCGGACGCTGGTGAACAGCTTCTTGATTACACCATCGTCCGCCGCGACCACCGGCGTGTTGCGCGGCGCCAGAATATCCGTAGCCTCGTGCGTGCGCCCGCCTGATCGCGCATCGGTGAACGTGTCCTGTATCGCCTTGGGATCCACGCCTTGGACCGGCATCACCAGGTGATGGGCTGCCAACGCGCGGTAGTCTGCATCCCACTGCCCCTGGGCCGCCGCCAGCAGCGCCGCGGTGAACAGTAACGTGCGAAGCATAGGACTATTCTTTGAATGAGACCGGCATGTTCGGGCTTACCGATTGCCCAAGCTCAGCCGCATCCCAATTCGTCAGCCGCACGCAACCATGCGACGTCGTGTGGCCCACGGACGCCGGTTCCGGTGTTCCGTGGAGTCCATAGTGTTCTTTGTTCAAGCCGATCCACACCACGCCCACCGGATTTCGCGGACCCGGCTTGATGGTCGCCTTCGAATCCTTCGGCCCAGCGTTCCAGAACAGCTTGGGGTTGTAGTAAAACACCGGATTCCACTCCACCCGCGTGACCTTCCATTCGCCGATCGGCAGCGGATCGTGCTCGCTCCCAATGGTCGCCGGATAGGTCGCCACTGGCTTGCCGCTCGCATCCAGCGCCTGCACCACTCGCGACGATTTCGATACTGAAATGCTCGCCACTCCCTGCGGCACATCGTTATGCACGTTGGGGACGGACACCTGGTCGCCGGGCTTCAGCGACTTCTGGTTCGGATTCAAGCGATGCAGCAGCCCCGGGCTGCAATGAAACTTTTCGCCCAGCCCGTCCCATACGCTGGTGAAGTTCAATGAGGGTAGTTTCGCCTCCAGCATCATCTTTCCCGGGATCGGCGAAAACGGCCCGCGCACGTCGTCATAGACGATGGTGTAATTCGTCAGCGTCGGTTGAAACTGCTGTGTCTGAATCTTTTCCAGCGCTTGCATCGTTGCGTCGTCGTTCATGCCAGTCGCGGGCAGTCCCTGCTGGCTCTGAAACGTGGTCAGCATCAGCTTGGTAACATTGCCGATCGAGCCATCGATCTGTCCCGGGGAGAGATGCGCGCGATCCAACAGCACCTGCGCTCGCAGTGCCTGTTGATCGATCGGCGGCGGACCCTTCTTCGCGGGCTTCCGTGCCGCCGACACGGTAATTGCTGCCACAACCAGCGCTACGGCAAACGTCATCGAGCGCATGCGCACCCTCCGCTCAAGGGCTTGCAATTGTTCGGCCAGCGGCTGTGCCGAACATTATCCAGCCTTGCTGACGAACCGATTTCCGCGTATATAGAAACGCAGCGGCCAGTCCGCGCATTTGGTGATGCCGATGCGCGCCGATGTCGCGATTTCAAACTTGCGCGCCTCCGCCGGAGCACGCACCACCAGCGCCCCGCGCGTCACGTCGACCCCGTTCTGCGCGCGCGTGATGGCCATCGCGAGCGTCAGCTTTCCTGGCCCGGACGCCAGGTCTTCCGTCTTCTTCGCCGCGGGCCGCCGCGCCCACATCTGCTCAATTCCCAGCGCCGGTTCCAGTGCTCGAATCAGCACACAGCCCGGATTACCTTCCGGCTCCGCCACAAGGTTCAGGCATTCGTACATGCCATATATGAAGTAGACGTACGCGTGCCCCGGCGGTCCGAAAATCACGCGCGTGCGCTCCGTCACGCCACGCGCCGTATGCGCCGCCAGATCGTCCCCACCCAGGTAGGCTTCGGTTTCGACGATAATGCCTGCCGTCGGACCGTGAACCAGCACCTTGCCCAGAAGGTCGCGCGCCACTGTCACAGCATCGCGGATATAAAAATCGCGCTTGAGAATCGGACCGAACGCCACGTCTATTTCTGCTGCCCCTGAGTGCGGTACCACACCGGCAACTCGATGGTTGCGTAATGCGGCACGGGTCCGTTCGGAGTTTGCGAATACACCCGCGCCAGAAAATGCACGCGATGCCCCGGCTGGCACTCGGGCCGGATGCGAGCCACGGAATAGTTCACGCTCACGCCGGAGCCCCAATCGTCCGCGTCGCGTACGGTGTTGTCCACGCAAGCGTCATTCGTGAACAGCTCTGCCACGCGGAACGAATCCGCATCCGGCAGCAGGATCGCGAAACTCTCGCTGGGCGCCGCATTGCCGTCCCCATTTCCTTCGCCCAGCGTCACCTCACTCTTTTGCGTGCCGTGCTGAAATGCTTCCAGCGGCCGTCCGTCCGCAATCAAAAAGTTCTTCGCCGGTTCCGCTGCCGGGAACATCGGCACGTCGAACGGCAAGCGGTTTGTTCCCTCCACTGCGACGATGTGCGCGCTTCCGGGCGCTTCGCCATCATATGTAAACGTCACCGGCAAGCTCACCGATTCCCCCGAACCCATACCGAATAGGCGTCCGCTTGGTGTTTCGAACTTTACGTGCGGGTCGGGCGATTCCCACTGAATCGGCAGCGTGCCCGAACGCGCGCCGCCCACATTCCAGAACTTCACGCGCAATTGTACCGGCTTACCCGCCGTGGCCCACGCTGCGTCCGCCACCTCCGCGCCCGATACCGCGACGGCCGGTTCCGCCGAAATCCCTACTTCGTAATCGTCGCCGTCCAGTTCGAAACTCATGCGCCCCTGCGCGTCTGCTTTCTGCACTGCTCGCCGCACCTTGCCGTCGGGCACGTGAACGATAGTCACCGGATGCGTGCTGTTGGGCGTATAAAGCTTCGCCGGAGTCTCGATATCCACCTTTGTGCCTGTCAACGCCGCGCCGCCTGGCAGCCACTCCCGCACAACGGAGTGAAACCCTCGCGCCGAAACGTTTTCCAGCGAGACAAACCCCGGCTGCCGCCGGTTCGACGCCACTTCCCAATTCCAAATTGAAAAATTTGGATAGGGATCCACGTGGCTGAAGAGCGCCGGTTTCGCCGGCGGCTTCGCAAACGCCTGCATATGAAAATCGAGCGCCGCCGCGGCATTCGCTGCGTGATTCAAGTTCGCCACGCCCGATCCCGCCGGCCGCAAATCGTCCAGATCGCAATCCACATCGAAGCCCCGCGGCCCAAGCGGCGCCTCCATCACGCCATTCACGTCGGACGCGCTCGCCACCAGGTCGGGGAACTTCACCGCCGTCCAGTGCGCTAAGAAGCCGCCCACCGAATATCCGCTCACGCCGCGATGTTCGCGGTCCGCAACCGTGCGCACCGTCTGGTCCACATGCTCCATCAGCTCCGGAAGGTACAGCGGAAACTGCCCGGTGGTTTCCACCGGCCCCAGATCCACGACGATCACTTCGTGCGCCGCCACATACTCCGCAAACGTCTTGCTCTGGCCCGCGCGTATATCCGACGACTCGTATCCGTGAAACCAATAAATCACCGGGAAACGTTTCTTCGCGTCCGCGTACGCGCCCGGTAAATAAACTCTGTAGACGCGCTCCGCGCCCATCACCTGACTGAATTGGGTGGAATCCTGGGGCTCCTGCGCGCTCAGCGGCGCTTCAAACGCCCCCAGCGCGAGCAAAACGGCAAGCAATCGCACACTTGAGAGGTACCAAATCTACGTGAAGTTTCGCAATGCGCGCGCACGCAATCGTACGAGCGGGCACGTGACGCCATCAGGCTATTATGGAAAATCGATGAAAATCGCCATCGCGTCCGATCACGCCGGTTTCCCTCTCAAAGGCCCCATCGCCGAAGACCTGAAAAAGCAGGGCCATGAAGTGATCGACCTCGGAACCGATTCCACCGCCCCCGCCGATTATCCCGATTTCGCCCAAGCCATCGCCCGCGCCGTTCTCGATGGACGCGCCGAGCGCGGCGTCCTTGTGTGCGGCAGTGGGGCCGGCGCCTGCGTCGCGGTCAACAAATTCAAAGGCATCCGCGGCGCCACCTGCCACGACAGTTTCTCCGCCCGACAATGCGTCGAGGATGACGACGTCAACGTGCTCTGCCTGGGCGCGCGCATCATCGGCCCCAGCCTCGCGCTCGACGTTGCGCGTGATTACGTTGGCGCCAAGTTCTCCGGCGCCGAACGCCACCGCCGCCGCCTTGGGAAAATCGCCAAATTCGAAGAAGAGTTCGGCTCGCAATAGTCGTACGTCCCATTGCCACACTCGTACGTACTTGCTATACTCTCTTCATGACGCTCACCGCCTCCAAGCTACGTGAGAATATCTACCGGGTTCTGGACGAAGCGGTGGAAACCGGCGTACCCGTAGAAGTCATCCGCAAGGGTGTTGTGCTGCGCATTGTGCCGGAAATCAAAGTCTCGAAGCTCTCTCGCCTGAAGAAGCGCCACGATTTCGTCGGCAATCCCGATGACGCCTCGAAGAGCGCGTGGACGGAAACCGACCAGAAAAAGTGGGTTAAAGAGTGGGCGAAATTTCAATAGCCTATCTTGATACCCACGTCCTGATTTGGCTTTACGATGGCGCGGTGGATCGCTTAACCAAGCCTGCGAAACGCGCCATCGAAAAATCCGACCTGCTCATTTCGCCTGCCTCAATTCTGGAACTGGAAATCCTTCACGAAATCGGGCGGAGACGTTCACCGGCCAAAAACCTCGTCTCCGCTCTGCAACGCGACATCGGCTTGCAGATTTGTAACCTGCCATTCCACTCCACCGCCGTTCACGCAACTGGCGAAGCTTGGACTCGCGACCCTTTTGATCGCCTCATTGTCGCCAATGCCAAAGCGGCAAACGCGTCTCTCATCACCGCCGATTCGCAAATTCGCCGCCACTACGCGCGCGCCATCTGGTAGCCCTACTTCGCGCCCCTTACCCCAGAGCAGTAAGCCAACCCTTGCCGCGCCGCAGTAAAATCCGGTTCCAGCCGCAGCGCCTCTGCAAATTCGGGAGTCGCATCTTCGCACCGGTCCATCGCAGCTAGCGCTCCTGCCAAATTGAAATGCGCGTTCGCAAAATCCGGCCGCAACTGCACCGCCGCGCGGAAATGTTCCGCTGCCGCATCCATGTGGCCCGTGTTCGCCAACGCTGTCCCCAAATTGTACTGTGCTTCTACGTCGCGCGGCTGCAACTGCACGGCGGCCGTCAGTTCCGCCACACCTTCCTCGGCCCTTCCCCAATCCATCAGCAGCTTTCCGAGGTTATAGTGCGCTTCGCTATCCTCCGGCTTTAATCGGATCGCCTCGCGAAACTGCGCCACCGCCCGCTCATTTTCGTGTTGCGATGTCAGCAGCACTCCTAACCCGTCGTGCGTTCGCGGATCGTTTGCATCCAGCTTCAGCGCAATCCGGTATTGCTCCGCCGCTTGCGCCGTCTGGCCCGCTTTCGCCAGCAGTGTCGCATCGTTCAAGTGCGCTTCGGGCGATTCCGGAGCCAACTCCAACCCTTTTGCAATATGCGCCGCCGCTTCCTGCATTCTGCCGTGGCTCAAAAGCGCGGAAGAAAGGCTGATTTCCGCCTCCGGATAGCGCGGCCGCACCTCAATCGCCTTGCGGTAATCCGAAATCGCCTCGTCCACGCGGCCCGATTGCTGCAGTGCGATCGCCAGGTCGTTATAGGCCACGAAATTTCCTTCCGTCACCGCAATTGCATGCCGGAAAAGCGTTTCACTATCGCGCCAATACCCAGCAGTCACAACCGTCGCAGCGATCATGGCCGTGCACGCCGCCCCAGCCGCCACTGCCCGCGAGGCAATGCTCCATTTCCACCGCTCGAAAAGCTCGGCCGCGCCCCACGCCGCTACAATCGCGATTCCAATGGACGGAATGTACGTGTAGCGGTCCGCGCGTTCCTGCAAACCCACCTGCACGATCCCGATCACCGGCAGCAGCGTCACCAAGAACCACAGCCATCCCACGGCCACGTACCGGCGCGAGCGTTCACGCAAAGCCAAGACCGTCGCCGCCGCCACAAACAAACCCGCGGCCGCTGTCTGCCACCACGCAATCGACTGCGGAAACGGGTAGAACGGCGCCAGTCCTGAAGGCCACGCCAGCTTCACCAAATATGTCGCATACGCCACCGGCACATTTGCCAGCCGCAGCGCCGCAGGCAGTCCTTCGAGCGACGCCACTGCCCCGCCGCGCTGCTGCGCCACGAACGTCGCCATCGCCGCCGCCGCCGCCATCACCGCCAACGGCAGCTTCTCCATCAGCAACCGTCCCGCGCGTTCCTTCGCGAACCGCTCCAGCGGCCACCAATCCAGCAGCAGCGCGATTACCGGCAGTGTCACCACCATCGGCTTCGACATAAGCCCGGCCGCGAACCACACCGCCACCACCGCATAGCGCGCCGCCGACGGCCGCCGTGCATAGCGCACGTACGCCCACAGAGATAGCGACCAAAACAGCGCGCTCAGCACGTCCTTGCGCTCCGCTACCCACGCCACCGACTCCACATGCAAGGGATGCAGCGCAAATGCCGCTGCCACAAACGCGCTACGCCAACGCGCGCCCGTTGCCTCGCGCAAAAAGCCAAATAGCGCCAGCGCCGCCGCCGCGTGAATCAACAGGCTGGTGAAATGATGCATGCTCGCGTTTAGCCCAAACAATTGGCAATCGAGCATGTGCGAAAGCCACGTCAGAGGAAACCAGTTTGCGCCGTGGCCCGTGGTCAGCGCCCACAACATGCCGTTCGCCGTGATACCCGCGCGCACCACGGGATTGTCCAAAACGTAATCCGGATCGTCGTAATTCACGAAGCCGTTCTTCAAAACAGGCGCGTATGCAGCCAGCGTAAGAATCAGCAGGCCGCCGTAGATCCAAATATTCGACGGAGCTCCTGATACTGGCGGGAGGGGCCGTGGTTGTCTGCTTTTGCGGGCCTTCAAGCGCGTGCGACAGCCCTCAGTATAACCAAGCGAACGCGCGCATTCGCCTCCGGCCGCTACAATTAAAGTTCCTATGCCTTTTCAGGAAGTCGTCGAAGCGCACGGCCACCTCATCGATTCGCACATCATGGAAAACATCTTCGATACCGTGGTCGAATCTAACGGCCGTTTCGAAGTCGAAGAGTTCCGTATCGGCCGCACCAATAGCGATCCCTCATACCTGCGCCTCAAAGTCGAAGCTCCGGAAGAGGCCGCCATGGACCGCCTTCTGCAGGCGCTGCACGAATTCGGTTGCGCGATCGTCGATGGTGGCGACGCTGTGCTACGCCCGGTCGAACGCGATTACTGCGCGCCCGAGGATTTCTACTCCACGACGAATCACCGCACCTTCGTCCGCCACGGCGGCAAATGGATCGAAGTCGAAAACCAGCGCATGGATGCCATGATCGTCGTTGAAGGGGGCCGCGCCTTCTGCCGCCGCCTGCGCGATCTGTGCGCCGGAGATCAAATCGTCACCGGACTGCGCGGCACGCGCGTTGCCCCCGAAACCAAGGAGCGCGATCGCCTCGCCTTCGCCTTCATGGCCAACGGCATTTCGTCCGAGCGCCAGGTCGAAACCGCAGTCCGCCAGACCGCCGCGCTGCTACGCCAATGCCTCGATCAAGGCCAGAAAGTAATCGTCGTCGCAGGACCCGTCGTCGTGCACACGGGCGGCGATTCCGGCCTCGCCTCGCTCATCCGCCGCGGTTTTGTCCACGCCGTACTCGCGGGCAACGCGCTGGGCGTGCACGATATCGAGTCCGCCCTCTTCGGCACCTCGCTCGGCGTGCGCCTCTCCGATGGTCGTCAGGAAGAACACGGCCATCGCAACCACATGCGCGCCATCAATGCCATCTATCATGCCGGCTCGGTCCGCCAGGCCGTCGAAACCGGTCGCCTGCGCACCGGCATCCTTTATGAATGCGTGAAGGCCAATGTGCCTTTCGTGCTCGCGGGCAGCCTCCGCGATGACGGCCCTCTGCCCGACACCATCACCGACATGAACATCGCCCAGGACGCTTACGCCGAGCAGTTGAAAGGCGCCGGCCTGGTGCTCTGCCTCGGCTCTATGCTGCACTCCATCGCCACCGGCAACATGCTGCCAAGCTGGGTCAAAATCGTCTGTGTCGATATCAACCCCGCCGTCGCCACCAAAGTCAGCGACCGCGGCACCGGCCAGGCCGTCGGCGTCGTCACCGACGTCGGCATATTTCTCGACCATCTTTCCAAGCTATTATCCGAAAACGTCTCCGCATGAAACGCTCCCCACTGAAACGCGCTTATACCGATGAGCACGCCGCCGCCGGTGTGCACTCCCCTCTGCCCGAAATCGAAACCTGGCCCAATCAATACGCGGGCTACGAAATCGAAATCGCAATGCCCGAGTTCACCTCCGTCTGTCCCAAAACCGCCCTTCCCGATTTCGGCAAAATCGTCCTTCGCTACACGCCCGACAAGCTCTGTCTGGAGTTGAAGTCGTACAAAATGTACCTGCTCGAATACCGCAACCTCGGCATCTTCCAGGAAAACGCCGTCAATCGCATCCTTGAAGACGTGGTCAAGGCCACCAAACCGATCGAAGCCACCGTGATCGGCGATTGGGCGCCGCGCGGTGGCCTGAGCACGCTCGTCACCGCCGCCTGGAAACGCCCGCGGAGGTCCAATGGAAACCGCTGAGCTCGTCGCCATGCTGCATGCCGTGCGCGACCGCGTGCGCGCGCAGCATCCCGAAACTCGCGCCGGCGAATCCAACGTCGCTCTGCCCGATCTCATGCCGCTCGTGCACGCGCGCGATTCGGCGCTCGGCAAAGTGGCCTCCATCGGAACCGTCAACCCGCGCCGTGGCGGCCCTCTGAATGTGCTGGTGCAGGCCTGGAAACGCATGATCGCGCGCCTGCTCGATTGGCACGTCCGCGACCAGGTGGAATTCAACCGCAAGACCATCGGCTGCCTCGACGCCGCCATCGAAGCCTTCAATGAAAACAACCGCGCCCTGGCTGAGCTTGGAAGCCGCGTCGCCGCTATTCAATCGGGAAATCCGGCGGAAGCCGTCCGCGACCTGCGCGACAACTGGGTCGAGTGGCGCGCCGATTGGGAGCGCAAACTCGCTCAAACCGAAATCCAAATCCTGCGCACCATCGCCGACCTGCAAGGCGCCGCCCAGCAGCGCGCCGCCGCTCAGGAAACCAACTTCCGCAGCCTCCTCCTTTCCCAGCACGCCGCCTTCGAAGGCGACCTGCGCGGCGCGTC
>DATAUH010000258.1:0-7218 GCA_036268375.1 Bryobacteraceae bacterium
GGTCCGGTAAATAGCACTTCAAAGCGCCGGCTGCCCAGGGCGCGAGTGGTAATGTGGCTGGTCTCCGCGCCATCCACCACCACGAAGGCCTCGATGTTCTTACCGCCCGCGGCCGCTTTGCAAAGTTGACGCATGCCCGCCAGGTTGCCTTCGCCCTCCTCGCCGACATTGGCCGCCAGCATCAGGCCGCGCGAAAAGTGTGGCAGCGGAGAACCCATTTTCCAGGCTCGCGCCACGGCCAACAGCGAAGCTAAGCCAGCGCCGTTATCCGACACTCCTGGTCCCCGGAAGGCGCCATCCGCCCCCACCGACACATCTTCTTTATTACGCGGAGCTATCACCGTATCCAGATGAGCTGTAAGCGCTATATAGGGGGCCTCGCCCACGGTAGCTACCACGTTTCCGGCGCGGTCGATCGCGGTAACCCAGCCGGCTTCCCGAAACTGCGTTTGAAACCAGACCGCCCGCTCTTGCTCCAGAAATGTGGGCGCGGGAATGCGGCAAAGCGTTAGATGGATTTCGTTAATCCATTGCTTTTCGCGTGTAAACCATTGCAAACGCTCACGTACAGCGGGGTGGCTGGTGAGTTCCTCCAAAGCGGAGCCGGTAGCGTGAACGGCCATGTACTCGTCAGTTTATCAATCTTGTGAAACCTTCATTCGGTTGAAGTAATTACGCGTGAGCATCGCGCGTAAAAGTACTAGGGTTAGTTGCGCCTGGATATCGAATTGTGTTTTTGCGGACCAGTGGTCACCTTGGCTAGTATATTTGTGGGTGTTGCAAATTTTTCAATGGAGATATTGTTAATAAGTGAGCCCTTGTAGATGCTCAGCGGGAAGAAAGAGGTTTCAGATATGATGCGCAGTGCTCATACTGGGTTAGCGTACGAGGATCCACTAACGTATTTGCCCAGAAAACCGGTTCAGGAGTATGCCAAGGGCCGGGTTATTTATGATGGGCAAAATCCTCCCGGTGATCTGTACGTCGTGATCTTAGGCAGGGTAAAGATTAGTACTACCGCTGAAGACGGTTGTCAGACCGTTGGGCGTATTGTTCGGTCCGAAGGCTTATTCGGAGAGTCGTGTCTGGTGGGGCCAACCAATCGGACCGAAACAGCGGTAGCTCTTGATAATGTTACGTTGATGGCCTGGAGCCGGGCCGACATCGAGACGCAGATCGAACGCGAGCCCCGCCTGGGAATCGCGTTATCGCAATTTCTGGTTCGAGAATGCATTGAGCTGCAAGACCGTATCGAGAGCATGGCCGTCCACAAAACGCCCGAGCGCGTTATGCTGGCGCTGCTGCAGTTGGCAGCGGATTTGGGAACCCCGCAACCGGATGGTTCCTATCGAGTAGCCTCACTTACGCATCACACCATCGCCGAATTTGTGGGGACATCGCGCGAAATCGTTACTTTCCAGATGAACCGCCTGCGGCGTATGGGATTGCTCCGGTATTCGCGAAAGTTCATCGATATCTACGCGGCTCCGATGCGCGAGAGTCTGAAGCAGGATGGCATGAGCATCCCGCGCGGAGCAGCCGAAGTCGCACAGCGCGCGGCCGTTTAAATCTGCGGAAACTTACTCACCGGAAACGTATCGAGCGGCGTGGAGCGCTGTTGCACTAACACGCCGCCATCCACTGTCAAACAGGTCCCGGTGATATAGCGGGCATCGTCGGTGGCAAGAAAGACCGTAGGACCCGCCATGTCTTCCGCATCTCCTAATCGCCCCATCGGAACCACTTGGCCGCGCTCGTGCGCCAGCGCGTCGTCGATGTCATAAGTCTTGATCAGCCCCGGCACGATCGCGTTCACGCGCACATTGTAAGGAGCCAGGTCGAGCGCCATGGCGCGGGTCATCGCCTCAATGCCTCCCTTGGACGCGTCGTAGGCCACGTTCCCCCGGTGCGCCTTGGTCGCGCCGCCGCTCGACATGTGAATGATATTGCCGGAGCGCTTGCGCGCCATCACGTGCGCGGCGCGTAGCGAGCAGAGAAACGCGCCCTTCAGATTCACGCCCAGCACGTGATCCCACCACTCTTCGTCGCCTTCCAGAAAGTGACGCGAGGCGTAGATATCGCCCGCATTGTTAACCAGCACGTCAATCGTGCCAAATCGATCGATCAGCGCATCGAACATAGCGTCCACTTGCCGCCTGCTCGAGACGTCCGCAGGCAAGGCGACCGCGTCGCGTATAGTGGCTGCGGCCTCTTCGGCGCGCTCCGGTTTCAAATCGTTTACGCCCACCAGCGCGCCTTCCGATGCAAAACGCTGCGCCACCGCCAGGCCGATTCCGTGGCCGGCGCCGGTCACCAGGACCACTTTGCCGCTGAAGCGGCCGGTTGAGCTCATGCTGTTAGGCTACACCGGTGCGTCTGCCCACACCGCCATCTAAACGCACGGATTATGCTGAAAGTATCGCGAAACGCGTCATTATTCTCGGCGGTGGTTTTGGCGGACTCTACGCGGCGCAGGCATTGCGGCGCGCGCCCGTGGATGTGGTGCTGATCGATCGCCGGAATTTTCATTTGTTTCAGCCGCTGCTCTATCAGGTGGCGACCGGCTCTCTTTCACCGGGCGAGATTTCGTCTCCGCTGCGCAGCATTCTCAGCCGGCAGAAGAACACGCAGGTGTTGCTGGGCGAAGCCGTCGATATCGATCCGCATTTCCGCCGCCTGACACTCAAGAGCGGCGGGGTGTATGACTACGATGCGCTGCTGGTCTCGACCGGTTCTAAGACGTCCTATTACGGTAATGATACGTGGCGCACTTGCGCGCCGAGCCTGAAGACGATTGAAGAGGCGACAGCGATACGGCACAAAATCCTGTTTGCCTTTGAAGCGGCGGAGCGTGAGCCGGACCCCGAAAAGCGGCGTGCGTGGCTGACCTTCGTGATTGTGGGCGCGGGCGCCACCGGCGTCGAACTGGGCGGCGCGCTCGGCGAAATAGCGAAGCACACACTGAAACACGACTTCCGGAATATCCGGCCGCAGGAAGCGCAAATCTTCCTGCTCGATGGCGCGCCTCACGTGTTGCCTTCTTACACCGAAGATCTCGCGCACGATGCCGAAAAATCGCTGATCCATCTAGGCGTGCGGGTGCACCCCAACGTGCGCGTCACTGCTATTGATCTCGACGGCGTCACGTATCAGACACAGTCCGGGCAATCCGCGCGTATCGTCTCCAAGACGGTACTGTGGGCCGGCGGCGTGACGGTCTCTTCGTTCGGACGCACGCTTGCGGAACGCACCGGCGCACCCACCGACAAGCAGGGCCGCATACAGGTCAAGCCCGATCTTACGGTTCCGAACTTTCCCGATATCTACGTGGTTGGCGATCTTGCGACGATCCAGGGTCCGAAGGGCAAGCCGCTTCCGGGAGTGGCGCAGGTGGCGATGCAAGGCGGAGCTTACGCGGCGAAGGCCATTGTGGCGCGTCTGGACGGCCCGAAAGAGCTCAAGCCGTTTCACTATTTCGACAAGGGCGATCTGGCGGTGATCGGCCGTGGCTCAGCCGTTGCTAATATTTTTGGCGCGCATCTCTCCGGATGGACCGCGTGGCTGGTTTGGCTGTTCGTTCACCTGATGTATCTGGTGCAGTTCCAGAATCGGCTGATCGTTTTCGTGCAGTGGGGCATTCAGTTCGTTACCTTCAGCCGCGGCGCACGCCTGATTACCGGCGAAAATCCTACGGGAGAGTAGCTTCGATTTCGACGGGCGCCGAACGCACGCCGCCGAACTCCGCAACTACCTGCAACTTGCCCGGCCGCGTGGATTCGGCGGCCAGCACGTTGACTTGCCGTAGCCCGTTTGCGTCCGGCAGGCTGACGAAATCGGTCCGCTGACGGCGTCCCTCGATTTCCACCTTCACGTTGCCGCGATCCGCGTTTTCCGCGTCGGCTAAGCCGCGAAGCCACAAGCTAAAGAAGCGATGACTCAGCGAAAAACGTCCTGGGCGCCAGTCGAATGCCTCACAGCTTGTCGCGATCTCGATCGCATCGGCGCTTGCGGGCAAATCCACCGCGATTCGCACCGGCCGGCTCCATTCGCTGTCTGCCGTGCGCACGCGGACCTCGTGCCATCCGGCGGAAAGCCCGGGCGGCAGCTTGAAGTTCGCGCGATGATGGCCTTCTGCTGTCTCGCTCACCGCAATCGGAGCCGATCCCAGCCCCGAAACCTCCCCTTGCATGTTCGCTAGCGTCCACGGGGCGCCGCCAGAGGCCTCTGCCTGCACGTAATCATCGCAATCGGAGCCAAAATTGATGCCGAAGTTCTCCGCGTGGATGGCCGTGAAGAGGTGCGGCGCGGGCGTTTCCGGCGTATTCTCAGGCCAGCGGCGAAAGCAGTTCACCGCCGCGCCAAAATCGTGGACGGCTGACAGTTCCGCGCGCGCAAAGCCCGCAGTCCGGCACATTTCGATCAAACAGCGCGGTGTTGGCGCAAACCAGTTGTCGAATTGTCCGCCGAATTCATCCCGCTCGAAGAAGCGCAAGAGCGAATGCTCTTCCACATTCATGCCCGGCTGGAATCGGTCGGTGAGTGCAAACGATTCGATGGCCGCAAAATCCCTCGCGACCGCACACACGCGCTCGAGCGCCAGCAATGGATGCTTCAAGTGATACAACACGCCAAGAAACAGCACAACATCGAACTGGCCGAGCTTGCGCGGGTCAAGGTCGTAGACGTTGATCTGACGATAGTCGGCGCGGGAGCCGAGCGCCGCGTGCATTTCGCGAAAACGCGGATTGTCCCAGCGATCGATCGAGACAACCTCCGCCCCGCGGCGCTCTAATTCAAATGTGAACCAGCCGTCCCAGGCGCCGATATCGAGCGCTCGCTTGCCGCGCAGGTCGGCTGGGATGGCAAATTGCGCAATGCGCGCCTTCTGAGCCGAAAGCGCGTTTACTCCTTCAATCAGCGTGCCGTCCGGCAATTCGAAGCTATGCCACCAACCACCCTTAGACAGCCGCTGATGCCAGTCTTCGACGTAAGCAAACGGGTCCAAGTGCGATAGCTCTCCGGCCGGACGGCTCGCCGTTACGTGCTTAACTCTTCAGCGCGACCGGTGACAGATCACGGCTGGCGATGACGCGATCTATCATGCCGTATTCCACTGCCTGATCCGGTTCCATGATGTAGTCGCGATCCACGTCGCGCGCGATGCGGTCGATCGGCTGACCTGTAGCGTCCGAAAGTCGCTTGTTCAGAATCTCGCGCATGCGCAGAATCTCACGCGCATAAATATCGATATCCGCCGCCTGCCCCGCTAAACCCTGCATAGACGGCTGGTGAATCATGATGCGTGAATTCGGCAGGCTGAAGCGCTTGCCTTTGGTGCCCTCTCCCAGAAGCACCGCCGCCATAGAGGCGGCCTGGCCCACGCAGATAGTCACGATATCAGGGCGGATGAACGCCATCGTGTCCAGAATCGCAAGGCCGGCTGTAATAGAACCGCCGGGAGAGTTGATGTAAATCGAAATGTCCTTCTCGGGGTCTTCCGCTTCCAGAAAGAGAAGCTGGGCGATGATCAGGTTCGCTACCTGATCGTCAATCGGAGTGCCCAGAAAGATGATGTTCTCTTTCAACAAACGTGAGTAGATATCGTAAGCGCGCTCGCCCCGCGAAGTCTGCTCGACCACCATAGGGACTAAAACCGAGGATGCCATTCTGCCTCCAGATGTTAGATGCTTGTGTTGCGTGTCTGGCGTCAGCCGCCAAGCGGGCCTTGCCAGAGAGACCCTTAAAACTCCATCATATGCGAACCGACGCTGTGGTAACCGGAATCCCGAAGCCGCTCAGCGCCGCTTCGACCTCCGCCGGTCGCAGGCGCGTCGCATCGTATTCCACCGTCAATCCATCCATCGCCGGATTAAGCTTCACATGCTGAATCCCATACAGCGCATGCGCATCGGAGATGCGAGCCAGCGTTGCGTCATCCAGCTCGCGTTGCAACGGAAAATGGATTTGCACCTTTGTCATGAGCCTCCAGGATAGCAATGATGGTTCACCGGTCCGCAACCCGCGCCCAGGCCTGGATTAGTTTTTATTGCTTCGAAGATGAATTCTTTCGCCTTGGCCGCCGCCTCAATCAGGGATAAACCCCGGGCAAGGTACGCGGTAAGCGCGGCTGAGTGCGTACAGCCGGTGCCGTGGGTATGCCTGGTTTCTAATCGCGGGCTGTGAAATTCATAAAACCGATCGCCGTCGAAAAGCAGGTCCACCGGCTCGCCCGAGGCATGTCCGCCCTTCACGATGGCCGCGCGCGCGCCCATCTCGCACAACCTGCGCGCCATCCTATTTATATCGGCTGGACTGGTAGCGCGCATGCCGGTTAGCGCTTCCGCTTCCGGAAGATTGGGGGTCACCACGGTGGCGCGCGGTATCAGCCTTTCGCGCAGGGCTTGTACTGCATCCGCCGAAAGCAGTTGGCTGCCGTGTTTGCCGATCATCACCGGATCCACAACCAACGGAAACCGGAAGCTTGCGGCCAAGGCGGCCACCGCCTCAACCACCTCAAGCGATCCCAAAGCGCCGGTCTTTGCCGCCGCCGGGGGAATATCTTGCAGCACGGCCGCGATCTGCTGCCGTACGAGTTCGCCGTCCATTACCTCCACTCGCGAGATTCCCAGAGAGTTCTGGACGGTAAGCAACGTGATCGCCGCTTCTCCATAGACGCCAAGTTGATGGAAGGTCTTGAGATCCGCTTGAATTCCAGCTCCGCCGCTGGGGTCGGAGCCGGCGATGCTTAGCGCTACCGCGGGCATGCGCTCCAAGCATAGCAAGCTGTTACGAATGCCTTAGCTGCGGGAAATCGCTTGTTTTCCGAGGTGAAATTTGGTATATCAAGACCAAACTTCACGGGACTGTTACGTACGGCTTTAGGTTTAGTTTCAGTTACCGGTTTTAGGTTAGTTGGCAAGAGGATCGAAACCAGAGAGTTCCGGCACTCTAAAGAGGGGTACACATGAAGAAAAAGCGAAGTGCGTGGGTCCGCCATCTGGCGTTGACTTTATTCTGTTTGGGCCCGATTGCTCTTTCGCCTGTCGCTTCCGCGCAGACGATGACGACCGGCGATGTCACCGGGCTTGTGACGGACGCAACCGGCGCGGGGGTTCCGAGCGCGGTTGTAACCATCAAAAACGTAGATACCAACGAAGCTCGCACGGCTAACTCGGATGGAACCGGAAGATATCGCTTCTCGCTGTTGAAACCTGGCGA
>DATAUH010000259.1:0-3921 GCA_036268375.1 Bryobacteraceae bacterium
TTATCAAGTGGGCGGATCCAGCAGCGAACCGCTGCCGAACTGGCGGTGGGCGGAGCAGGACGCGATGTCCGAGATCGAACTGCTGGGCGAAACTTTTGCCGGCGGACGGTCTACAAAATCGGGCAAACATCACAAATGGGAAAAGCTGTTTATCCGAGTGAAACCGCCTGAAAAGCGCAAGAAGTGAGCACGCCTTCGGTGCTTTCCGGGGTCTCTGCCCGATGCCGCAATCACTGCGAGGGGCGCAACTGCTTTCCGGCGTCGGACATGTTCCGCAATTGCTAACCGTTCTTTGTCCGCGCCGTATATTCCGATATAGAACTTCGATATCGGAATCCTATAACAATGCCGGAACGATCTGCGGAACTGCTTAAGGGTACGCTTGACCTATTGATCATGCGCACGCTCAATCTGCGCCCGATGCACGGATCAGCGATTGCGGATCGCATCGCTGCCGTCACCAACGGAAGCTTTCAAGTGAAGGCCGGCTCGCTTTTTCCGGCGTTGCACCGCATGGAACAGGAAGGTTGGATAGAAGGAAACTGGGTGGAGTCCGCTGAGGGGCGCCGGGTCCGCTCCTATACGTTGACTCGCAGCGGGCGGCGTCAACTGGCGGCAGAAAAGGAAAATTGGACGCGCACCGTTCAGGCGATGAATCAGGTTCTCGAATCGGCCTAGCGGAGGAAGAAGATACAGAATGCGACTGGCAGCCAAAGTTAAGCGGCTACTCGCCAACCTGGTCGGCCGAGATCGTCTCGAAACCTCTTTGGATGCGGAGTTGCGCGGATACCTGGATGAGATGACGGAGCGCAAGATTCGCCAAGGCCTTTCGCCTTCAGAGGCGAGAAAACAGGTGATGCTCGAAGCGGGTGGCGGTGATCAGGTTAAGGAACAGGTGCGCGACGCGTGGCTCGGAAGCGGAATCGAAACCACTGTGAGCGATATTCGCTACGCGGTCCGCTCGCTGCGGCGGAGTCCGGGATTCGCGATCACGGCGCTTCTATCCCTGGCGCTTGGCATCGGCGCCAACACGGCGATATTCAGCGTCCTGCATGCGCTGGTTCTACGCAGCCTTCCCGTAACGGATCCGCAGCGGTTGATGGTGGTCACTCGAAACGAGACCCTCTCGTCGCCTTACCCCTTGTTCGCCGAACTTCGTGATCACAGCCAGATGCTTGAAGGAGTACTTGCGTTTCGCACCACGCCGATGCGCCTCAGCAAGGATGGTGAAACGGAGCGGATCTCGGGCGTGTTGGTTTCCGGCTCGTATTTTGGCGTTCTTGGCGTCCCGCCGTCCATCGGCACAGTGATCGCGAACGAAGACGATCGTATACCCGGTTCGGGCGGATCACGCGGAGCGGTCGCAGTCCTGAGCCACAACTTCTGGTTGCGCCGGTTCGGCGGTCAATCATCCGCTGTCGGCGCGCGCATTCTTTTGAACGGGCATCCGTTCACCGTCGTCGGAGTGGGACCGCCGGGGTTTCAGGGAACGGAAGTCGGCGAGCCCGCAGACGTATTTGCGCCGATGGCGATGCAGGAAGCACTGCTGCCAGGACTCGGAAAGGCGCTGACGCAGCCTCGCAGCCAATGGCTTCGGATTTTTGGAAGACTCCGATCCGGCGTGGAGAGACCGCAGGCGGAGGCGGAACTGACGACGCTGCTGCGGCGATACAACCAGGAGTATTTCATCGACGGCGCCACGAAACCGGAGAGGCGTCGCAGCCTGATGGGGCAAAAGATCGTTTTGATGCCGGGCGGTACCGGGGTGTCCTCGCTCCGCAGAGGATACTCGATGGCGCTCTGGGTGCTGATTTCAGTGGCTGCGCTGGTGCTTTTGATTGCGTGCGCAAACGTAGCGAATCTCATGTTGAGCCGCGCCACCGCCCGGCGTCGAGAGATCGCGGTGAGGCTCAGTCTGGGCGCTGCCAGGGGCAGGCTCGTCCGGCAGTTACTCGCCGAAAGCCTGACGCTGGCGATCGGCGGAGCAGGTTCTGGATTTCTCTTGGCGCACTGGATGCGCGATGTCCTGATCGGATACTTGCCGGCGGACCGGAGCCTTAACGCGCCGATGGATCCCCAGGTTCTGTTATTCACAGTGATTCTGGGCGTCGGCGCTGCACTCTTCTTTGGAGTCGTCCCCGCTTTCCAGAGCACGAATGTGGACGTTGCGCCTGCGCTCAAGGGTGAGGAGCTTAGTAGGAAGCCAGGCCGAATCCTGTTGCGCAAGGGACTGGTCGTTTTTCAAGTGAGTCTCTCATTTTTGCTTCTGATCGCCGCCGGGCTGTTTCTGCGGTCGTTGCACAATCTGGTGACTGTGGATCCCGGATTTGCGCGCGAGAACATCCTGGTTGCATCGGTCGAGGGCGATCCGGCGTTGGACTCACGGCTGTTGAAGGAAGTTCAGAATCTGCCGGGCGTTGTCTCCGCGGCTCTAGCGGACTCTCTACCCTTGAGTACGAACACGGGTTGGAGCATTTACACTCCGGACTATGATTCGAACGCCGCCAAACTGAGGGATTCCCCGTCGGTTGGTTTTGTATCGCCCGGTTATTTCCGCACGATGGGAATTCCTCTGCTGCTCGGCCGCGACATCGGTGATCGGGACGTTGTTTCGGTGCGCAGTGTCATGGTTGTCAACGAGACGTTCGCCAAAGACTTCTTCAACGGTGAGAATCCGATCGGGCGGAGAGTGGGCACGAAAGAGGGCGTTTACGATTGGGAGATCGTCGGCCTGGTGAAGAACAGCAAGTACACGGGGCTGCGGGAAGGCCCGATTCCGATGATCTATGTTCCGGAGCGGCCGGGCCCGTGGGCATCACGAACCGTCGTCCACTTGCGCACGTCGGGCAATCCCACGGCGCTTGCCTCCGCGCTTCGACAGAAGATTCAGGAATTGGACAAGACGGCGGCCATCTACAACGTCCACACAGTTCAGGAGGAAATCGACCGGTCGCTGTTGCGGGAACGGCTTGTCGGAACGGTTGCGGGGTTGTTTGGAGGGCTGGCGCTGGCTCTGGCGGCCATCGGGTTGTATGGGCTGACGTCCTATGGGGTCGCGCGGCGCACGCGCGAATTCGGCATTCGCATCGCAATCGGCGCGAGGAAAGCCAGCATCCTGCGGCTTGTTGTCACCGAAGCGTTGCGGCTGTTGCTGGCAGGGACTGCAATCGGTCTTGTGGCTGCTTGGATGTTAGGGCGCGTTGTGAAAGCGATGCTATTCGGGATTGAGCCGGCAGACTCTGTAAGTATCGTTTCGGCTATTCTTGTGCTCGGCGCGGCCGCCTTGTTAGCAGCGTGGATTCCGGCGCGCCGCGCGGCAAAAGTGGATCCGATGAGAGCATTGCGCTGGGATTAATGCCGGCGTGGAGCTTTCAGTTGTAATAATTCCAGCGAGAGGCAACGCAGTATCTTTGGCTCTGCGCGATTCCTTATGTGTGGATCATGGACGCCGAAATAGTGGACTTCTTGCGCAGCTTATGCGTGGAAGGATCACGGCCTGATCCTGGGTGTTTCCTGAATTTCCGATCGGTAAATCGCCAGGCGCTTGCCACCGTCGACCGAGCCGCTCGACCTCTTCGCCACCCTAACTTCGAGATTGTGTTACTTGGGGGACGCATTCGAATCAGGAACGAATCCGATCACATACTGCGCCAGCGCGGCTGCCTTAAAACTATCGAGTACCTTGAAGAGCAACTGCGCATCGATCGACGCATACTTCTCCGAGCGCCGCCTGTCAGCTTGGCCAAGGCTTCGAATGCTGCATGCACCACAGATTCCGCGGAAACGCGCTGTAGATGTGTCGCTGGTAGTTGGTGGCGACCGGATAGATCGGAATACCAAGATCCAAGGCATGAACGCCGATATCTCCGGGCAGCGTGGTCGTGGCGCCGATCCCTTCCGAGAACATCACCATCACGCTCA
>DATAUH010000260.1:0-9473 GCA_036268375.1 Bryobacteraceae bacterium
GCTCCGGTCTCCATATCCACGGCGTTCTCCGCCTTATAAGCCAGTGCGGTGCGCCCGTCTTTCAGCTTCGTGATCTCCGCTTCGGCATCGCTCGGGCTCGCCCAGTCTTCGTTGGAAGTCTTCTTTTTGCGCTTTCGATCCATGCGTCTCAGCGCTGTCGCGTCAGTCGCTTCCACTCCTTCAGCCGCCGCCAGCCGCTTCAGATATCCGCTATAGCTTTCGCCGGTGTGCCGGACGATCGATTTCATAGCTGCGTTCGCCTCCAGCGTAGTCGAATCTACGCTGATCGTCTTGCCTCTGATCAGTCCGCCCTGCGCCAGCGTTCCAGCACCCAGGTGAAGATTCGTTGATGGGTTTCGGCCCCGATCAGCCGCCGCGTTCGAGATCTCGTCACGTGATCCGGCGGCTGTTCGTCCAATCCGATCGCGAGAAACTGCCGCAGGGTCAAGGAATCGGCCAAGTGCTAGGAGTCCGCCGCCCACTTACTCGCCCAGATACATCGCATTGAAGAAGAACTTATAAGCCGCATGCGATTGCCCGCGCCACTGCGGCTTAAACCCAAGCAGAATCACGTGCCCCTTGCCTACCTCAGCCGAGAGCGCCGCGATCTTACCCTCGATCTTCTCCGGCCCCGCCAGGTATCCGCTCTCGAGCGGGTTCCGATTGCTCGGATACCGCGCCAGCACCTTGCCTTTGAAGTCGTTCTTAGTCGTGAACACCGGCCCGCGCTCGAACATCACAATCGTGTCCGCCGCCATGCCCGCCGTCTGCGAGTTCTTCGTGTCTTCCAAATGCACCGAAACCAGGCATCCACTGCAGAAAAAGTTGCCCGCGTTCGTGCCCGCAATCGCATTCTCCACCGGCAGCTTAAACTGGTTGATCGCAAATAGCGACGCTGAGTTAAACGTCACCAGCGTTCCGCCCGCATCCACAAAGTCGCGCAACTCTTGCACACCGTCCTCACCAAGCCCGCCCGCGTACCGCTCTGGAATCGTCCCTGGCCGGTACCCATTCAGTATCTGGTTCTCGCTCATGTCCGGAATCAGAATCGTGTCGTAATGCTCCTTCAAGTGCCCGCCGCGAATGTCCGCGTTATACAGGTTCGCAAACGGAAACTTGAACTGTTCGAAGATCCATCGCGTCCAACCTTCGTCCATGCTCGCTGTCCATGGCCGGTACAAACCCACGCGCGCCGCATGAATCGCCTTCCCCGCCTCTTTCGGCGTGTCCGCGCGCAACCGGTTCTCCGTCAGAATCGCATTCAACTTACTCGAGTCCAGCCCCGATGCCGTAATTTGGTCGCCATTCAATGAAACCGCGCCCTTAGCCGCCAGTATCTCGTTGATCGCCCGGTAACTCGCATTCGCGCTCAACTGAAACGGCGCCGCCAGGCCCGTAATTTCGTGCACGACGCGCAGCGAATCGCGGTACTGCTTCGATAGCGGCGTCGTGATCGAATGCGCCTCCACGCCCATCTGCATCGGCAGCGTCCAACCCGTCACGTCATACGGCCGCTGCGTAAGCGGCGGATACACCTGCGGCTCGAATAACTCCTTCACCAGCCCCGCGAACGGCTGATCCATCAGCACCACCCACGCATCCGGCGTGGTCGATTGGTGCACCTCAATTCCGTTCAACATCAGTTTCTCCAGCAGCAGCGACGCCGTCGGCGCGTCCCGCTGCTGCCGCGGAATCTCATACGCGAACGGCGGCTCCTTCGTGAATTTCTCTATGGTCTCCCGCGCCGCGCGGTACTTGTTGTAAGCCAACTGCTCCCGGTACTTATTCGACAAATTCAGCACCGCCATATCGGCTTCATACATGTACTTACACGCATCGCCGATCCGCCACCATCCGCCCTTCCACGGGCTTGAATACAACATCTCCTCGCCCAAGCCCTGCCTCGCCGCCGGAAACTCATCCACCGTATAAAAATGCGGCGTCGCATAGCGATACAGCGCAGTCTCCGTGAAAAACGAAATCGTATGCCGGAAGTTACCCACGTTATCCAGATACCCCGGATACCAGACGTCAAACGTTTCCTGGTGCATCGATCCGGGTAAGTTGTGGTCGTCCAGATACTGCGCAATCGACATTCCGATCAGATTCAGCCAACGCACCATGTATGGGTGCATATTCCCCGAAATCGGATCGGCAAACGGCGGCAGGTAAATGCGCCCCGGAAACGGCGCGGTCTGGTGCTGCGTGTAAAACACCAGCGGTTGCGTCTCGAGCGTCGCCTTCGTCACCGTCCGCGACTCCACCATGTTCAACATGTACCCGTCGCGGTTGTTGTCATGCCCCACATACTCCTGGAACAACTGCGGCATCGGACTTACTTCGTATTGCGTCCCCACATTGCCCATGTACCAGTTCGCTACCGCGCTCTGCCCGTCCGGATTGATCGAAAACCACAGCTCGACAATCAAATTCTGCCGGATCGACTTAAACTCCGGTTCCTCGCTCGTGGCTAAGTCGTAGCCCAACTGAATCGTATGCTCGAAGTTCGCCACTTCCGTCGCATGCAGCCCGCCGTCAATGTGTATAAACGGCTTCAGTTCGTGCGCCAATGCATGCGCCTGCTCGTCGGAGACGCCGCGCGACAGCGCCAGCCGTCGCGAAATCTCCTTGTAATGGTCCATCTGCTTCAGATTTTCCGGTTCGGAGATAAACGCGATCCACCAGTCGCGGCCCTGCGTGCTCTTACCCACGTTGACTAACTTCACCTTATTCGAAGCCGCCGCCAACTTACGAAAATACCCCAACGAATCTTCGTAGTTAGTCAGGTGAAAATCCGCGCCCGGCTTATACCCCAGCACCGATTCCGGCGTCGGAACCTGCGCCAGCGCGCTCGACGCCGCGATCGCGCACACCAACGGCAACCATGCCGCCCTTTTCCCAACCGACCCAAAGTTCAAACCAGTAGTCCTCTTCATTAGGGCGTCACCGTCAACTTATACTGTTCCAAAACCTCTTCCAGCTTCTGACCGCTGAGATCCTTCGCACGTAAATCCACCGCCAGCCGCTTCAGCTGCGCCGAAAACACCGCTTCCGCCCGCGCCACGGCCCCGTCCTCCACTTGCGCTCGTAAGTCGTCCAAGAGCGGCAGCCGATCCCGCTGAAATGCGTCTAACTGGTCCTCTAACTTCTTCCCTTGTTCCGACGCCGCAGGTCCGCGCGCCGTAAAGTAAGCCCGATTCTGGTCCAGCAACTTACTGATCTCGCCCTTCACCGACTCCGCTTCCCTTCTCCACGCCGTCTGCTGCGGATTCCCGCGCCCGCCCTCTCTCGCGGGAGCCTCCGGCGCCAAACTCGGGTTGTAATACAGCGCATTGAAGAAGAACTTGTAAGTTCCGTGCGATTGTCCGCGCCACTGGGGCCGAAAGGGCAATAGCACAATGTGCCCCTTGCCGTAATCCGCGTCCAGCGCCGCCGGTTTACCCTGCAACCGGTCCGCGCCCAGCAGGAAGCCGCTCAACAACGGGGTCCGGTCCTTCGGGTAAGTCGCCAAAATTCGCCCGCGGAACCCCTGTTTCGTATCCAACACCGGGTTCCGCTCAAACATCACCGCCGCCGTCGCGGGCAACCCTGCCATCAGCGGATGATTCGGCTGGCTGATGTCCACTCGCAACAGCGATCCCGAGCAGAAAAACTGACTCTGCGGCACGCCCGCCACCACGTTATTCAACGCCAGCTTGAACTGGTCCACGGCAAACAACGTAGAATTCCCCAGCGTCACCAGCGTTCCGCCGCCATTCACAAAATCGCGCAAATTCTGCGCGCCCAACTCGCCAATTCCGCCCGCGTACTGCCCCGGCTCCGTCCCCGCCGCCTGCCCTTCCATAATCTGCCGCGTGCTCATCTCCGGGATCACAATCGAATCGAAACGGTCTGCCAGATGGCCGTTCTGTAGGTCCGCATTGCGCACCACTGTGAACAGAAAGTGATACTGCTCCATCAACCAGCGCGTCCATCCCGTGTCAATGTTGCCGCCCCAAGGCTCAAACAGCCCGATCCGCGGCTTCGTCACCGTCACCGCGCCCGCCGGAGCCTCTTTCAACGACGTCGCGTCCACCCCGTCGTTCCGCAGCATCGCCGCCTGGGCCCCGCTCACATAAATCGCGCTTTCCGATTTCGCGAAGCTCACCGTTCCGCCTGCCGCCAGCACATCGTTGACGGCCTTCACCGCCGCGTTCGAACTTCGCGCAATCGAAAACACTGGCCCCGCGCCGTCCACCTTCCCGGGCAACGGATCCAGCTTCGTCACCACCTGCAACGACCGCCGCGTCTCCGCCGAAACCGGCTCCGCCACCGCCACCGTCTCCACGCCCATCTGCATCGGTAGCGTCCACCCCGTCACGTCGTACGGCAACTGCGCCAGTCCCACCGCCGGAGCAGCAGCCCCGCCCCCGCCACCGCGGCCCCCGCGTCCACCACCGCCGCCGCCCCCCGTAGCAGCCGATGTCGCAGCCGGTGCAGCAGCAGCCGCAGCGCCACCGCCGCGTCCTCCACGACCTCCACCGCCGCCGCCGCCCGCAGCCTCAGCCGCGCCTCCAATCGGCGCCGGCCCCCGCAGTTCCGGGTAATGCTGCACATCGAACAGCTCCTTCACCAGCGCCGCGAACGGTTGGTCCATCAGCACCACCCAGTCGCCCTCTTTGTAAGTGCTCCCGTTCGCCGAAAACGCGCGCGTCGCCTGATGCACCTCAATCCCGTTGGTCATCAACTTACTCACCAGCGTCGCCGCTTCATTCCGGTCCCGCTGCTCGCGCGGAATCACATACGCATACGGCGGATCCTTCGTGAACCGCTCAATCACATCGCGCCCCGCCCTGTACCGGTCCCACAACAACTGTTCGCGATTCTTCGCCGCCGTATCCAACACGGCGTACGACGCCGCGATGTTATATCGCACCGCATCGCCCAATCGCCACCAGCCGCCTTTCCACGGGCTTGAATAGAACACTTCGGTATGTAAGTCCTGCTTATCGCGCGGAAACTCATCCAGTGTGTAGAAGTGCGGCGTCGCATAGCGATACAGCGCCGTCTCCGTCAAAAACGAAACCGTATTGCGGAAGTTATTCACGTGGTCCACAAACCCCGGGTACCAATCGTCAAACCTTCCACGATGCATCGCCCCCGGCATATCATGCTCGTCCAGATACGCCGCCATCGCCGTGCCGAACACATTCACCCACCGGTACATCAGCGGATGCGGATTCAGCGACACCGGGTCGCCAAACGGCGGAATCCAGATTCGGGCCGGAAACGGAGCCGTCTGGTGCTGGTCATAAAACACCGTCGGGTAATATTCCAGCTCCGCCTTCGTAATCGCCTGCGACTCCACCATGTTATTCATGTACCCGTCGCGATTATTATCGTGACCTATATACTCCTGGAATAACTCCGGCGGATTCGAAACTTCATACTGCGTTCCTACATTTGCCCGATACCACTTAGCCACCTGGTTCTGCCCGTCCGGGTTAATCGAAAACCACAGCAGCAGGATGTCATTGTTCAGGATGTCGGTGGTTTCCTCGTCCTTGCGCGACGTCAATTCATACGCCAGCTGTATCGCCATTTGCGCCGGCGCCACCTCCGTCGCATGCAGCCCGCAGTCGATGTGCACAATCGCCCTGCCCGACCGCGCCAGCTCATGTGCCTGCGCCTCATTCAGCCCCTTCACCAGCGCCAGCTTTCGCGCCGTGTCCTTGTACTGATCCAGCGCCGCCAGGTTCTTGCCCGATGAGATGATCGCGATGTACCAATCCAGGCCCCGCGTCGTCTTTCCCACCCGCACCAGCTTCAATTTGTCCGTCGATTGCGCCAGCTTTTGCAAATACCCCAGCGCCTCGTCGTAAGTCGCCAGATAGAAATCGTCCCCGGGTTTATGTCCCAGTACCGATTCCGGCGTAGGCTGCGCTTGGGATAAAAAGGCCGCAAAAAGCAACAGGGCCGCGAGTTTCATATATTACGGTAGGCTAACATGGGATCCAGCCCCGCCCCATTTCCCACGCAAAACGCGCAAACCCAAATGCATCGCCCGTACACAAATCACATTCTTCCGATCTGCGTTCCTCAGCGTTGATCTGCTGCCCGAATTATTTCTTATCAGAATCGCCGCCCCAGCCCTCTGCTAAATTCAGGCTAGAATTACTATGCTCCGTGCGACAATCAAACTTTAGTAATGTCTACGCACGCCGCCGAAGTAGCCCAAGGACAGCGTTTCGAGTTCGGTAAGAACTGGACCTGGTTCCTCACCACCCTCACCGACGCCAAAATCGATCAGGCCGTCCTTTCCCTCAAAGACATGCTCGGCGTCTCCGACCTGCGCGGCCGCCGCTTCCTTGATATCGGCTCCGGCAGCGGCCTCTTCAGCCTCTCCGCCCGACGCCTCGGCGCCCGCGTCCACTCCTTCGATTTCGACCCCCACTCCGTCGCCTGCACCACCGAGCTCCGCCGCCGCTACTTCCCCGACGATCCCGATTGGAAAGTCGAAACCGGCTCCGCTCTCGACGAAAACTACATCCGCTCCCTCGGCCAGTTCGACATCGTCTACTCCTGGGGCGTCCTCCACCACACCGGCCAAATGTGGCCCGCGCTCTCCAACGCGGCCCTTCCGGTCGCCCCCGGCGGCAAGCTCTTCATCGCCATTTACAACGACCAAGGCACCGCCAGCCGTCGCTGGACCAAAGTCAAGAGCACCTACAATTCGCTCCCCAAGCCCCTGCGCTTCCTCGTCGTCTGGCCGTCTTTCCTCGTTCTCAACTGGCGCGACCTCATCAAGGACTTCATCCGCCTGCGCCCCTTCGCCAGCATCCGCAACTACGGCAAAGAGCGCGGCATGTCCTTCTACCGCGACCTCATCGATTGGGTCGGCGGCTACCCATTCGAAGTCGCCAAGCCCGAAGAGATCTTCGATTTCTACCGCGCCCGCGGCTTCCACATGTTTCGCCTGCGCACCTGCGCCGGCAGCCTCGGATGTAACGAGTTCGTCTTCGAAAAGTCGGCACAATAGTTATACATGCCGCTGTTGTCACTTGCAGATTCCGCTACACTCAAACACACCATCGATCGCATTTCCAAAGTGACGCCGGAGGCTCGCGCCCAATGGGGCCGCATGAACGCGCACCAGATGCTGTGCCATCTGTCCGATTCGTTCTCGCTTCCGCTCGGCACGAAATCCGCCAGCCCCGCCACCGGCGTCTTCCAACGCACCGCCATGAAATGGGGCGCGCTCTACGTCCCCCTTCCCTGGCCCAAGCTCCTGCCCACGCGTCCCGAAATGGATCAGTTCGATGGCGGCACTCCGCCCGCCCACTTCGATAGCGACCGCGCCCGCCTCGTCGCCGCCATTCAATCCTTCGCCGCGCCCTCTTCCGACGCGGCCAACTTCCACCCCCACCCCATGTTTCTCAAAATGTCCCGCTGGGAATGGATGCGCTGGGGCTATCTCCATGCCGACCATCACCTCCGCCAATTCGGAGCCTGAATGAAAACCGCCGCCCTCGCCGCTCTATTCGCCATCTCCGCCGCGCACGCGGAAACCGGCGCCTACACCATTCACATGATCCTCCACGCCATCGGCGAGGAGCATTACGAAGTCACCGAAGACCCCTCAGGCCTCACCCTCCACACCAATTTCGAATACTCCGACCGAGGCATGAAGCGCTCCTCCGAAGCCACGCTCCACCTCGCCGCCGACTACACGCCGCTCTCCTTCGACGGCAAAACGCCCGCCCGCTCCGTCGCTATATCCAAAACCGCCGAGATCTCGGAAGACGGCGCCACTCGCACATCCGAGCTGCCCGCGCGCTACTTCACCGTCTTCGGCCCTTCGCCCTTCGCCATTCAAATGGCGCTTATGCGTTACTGGCTCGCCCATGGCAAGCCCGCGCAACTTCCCGTCCTACGCGCCAAACCCGGCGCCCCGCCTCTCGAAATCGTGCTCACCGGCCGCGACTCTATCGACATCGATGGCAAACCAGTCGCGCTTGATCGCTACACCATCAACAACCTCATGTTCGGCCGTGAAATCCTCTGGATGAACGCGCAAGGCCAACTCGCCGCCGCCATGACCTTCGCCGGCGGCCTTCCCATGGAAGCCGTCCTCTCCGAATACGAGCCCGCCCTCTCGAAGCTCTATCAAGCCGGCGTTGCGCAGCAAATGTCCAGCCTCAGCACCCTCACCCGCGCGGTTCCCTTCGAACGTGCGGGCGCCTACGCCATCGCCGGCGCAACCCTTATCGACTCCACCGGCCGCCCGCCTATCCCCGACTCCGTCGTCCTCATCCGCGATGGCCGCATCGCGGCCGCTGGCCCGCGCGCCTCTGTCACCATTCCGCGCGGCACACCCGTCGTCGACGCCAAAGGCAAATCGCTCCTCCCCGGCCTCTTCGAAATGCACATCCATTTCTCTGGCGTCGAGTTTGGACCCGCCCTCCTCGCCGCCGGCATCACCACCGCTCGTGATTGCGGCGGCGAATTCGACTACCTCACCGCCCAGCGCGACGCCGCTGCCCACGGCGCCCTCAGCCCTCGCCTCCTGCTCGCGGGACTCGTTGACGCAGGCGGCCTCAAAGCCTTCGGAGACGTCACCGCTGAAACTCCGGACGAAGGCCGCGCCGTCGTCCGCCGCTATCATGACGCGCGCTTTGAGCAGATGAAGCTCTACACCTACCTGCAACCGGATGTCATCAAGGCCATCGCGGACGAAGCGCACTCGCTCGGCATGACCGTCACCGGCCACGTCCCCCAAGTCTTCAACGCCATCCAAGGCGTCGAGGCCGGCATGGATCAAATCAACCACCTCAACTACGCCACCACCGTCATGCGCGACCCCACCGCCGGCCGCGGCGCCCCCGTCGACGTCAACTCCGACACTGCCAAGAAAGCCATCGCCTTCTTCGTCGACCACCACACCGTCATCGACCCCACCGCCGGCTGGGGCGAGATGGCCGGCCACTCCAAATCCGTCGACGTCGCCACCTTCGAACCCGGCATCCTCAAAGCGCCCTTCATCCTCGACATCAAATTCCGCGGCATGGGCGGCAACACCACGGCGGATCAGATGCGCACCCGCCTGCAGCAATCCGAAGCCGTAATCGGCGCTCTCTTCAAAGGCGGCGTCACCATCGTCCCCGGCAGCGACACCGGCCTGGTCGGCTACGGACTACAGCGCGAACTCGAAATCTACGTCGAGTCCGGCATGACGCCGCTACAAGCCATCCAATCCGCCACCATCGTCTCCGCCCGCGCCATGAAACTCGACCACGATCTCGGCACAGTCGAACCCGGCAAACGCGCCGACCTAATCCTCACCGACGGCAACCCCGCTTCCGACATCCACGACATTCGCAAAGTCACGCAAGTGATCACCTCAGGCCGCATGTACAACACCGCCGCCTTATGGCAAAGCGTGGGTTTCCGGCCGTAGTAACTGCTGCCGTAAGTCGACTAAGTTAATCTTGAGC
>DATAUH010000261.1:0-3482 GCA_036268375.1 Bryobacteraceae bacterium
GTAGGCGGTTTTGAGTTGACCTAAAATTTGGGGCTCGCCGACGACCATTGAATCGAGACTGGAGGCGACGCGGAACAGGTGATGAATGGCCGCGCGGCCTTCGTGGCGGTAGAGCTGGCCGCCGAGTTTGCGTGCGTCGAGACCTTTGTGGGCGGCGAGGAAACCGTCGACGAGAGAGGCGGGGTCGGTGGAGTCTTCGGAGGCGATGGTAATCTCCACGCGGTTGCAGGTGGAAAGAATCATCGCTTCGCATACGCCAGATTGCGATTTGAGATCGCCGAGGGCCGCGGGGATGACCTCTTCACTGAAGGCCAGCGATTCGCGAATAGCGAGAGGAGCCGATTTGTGATTGACCCCGAAGATGGCGAGCTTCATTGGCCCAGCAAAGCTCCCAAACGCGAGTGCGCCACCCAGGTTGCGGCAGAGCAGCCGAGCACGATTACCGTCATCAAGGCGGCCTTGCGCCCGCGCCAGCCGACTGTGGTGCGGAGGCAGATGAGGACGAGATAGGTGCCCCAGGTGAAGAAGGCGATAGCGATACCTGGCTGCGTGATCCAGGCGGTCTTGTGTTCGACGAAGGCCCAGGTGCTGGCGGTGATGACGGCGAGGGTGATGAGCGCGAAGCCAGCGCCCATGGCCTTGGCGATGAAGTCGTCGAGGACGCCGAGCGCGGGCAGCCACGGATAGGACTTGCGCGGCTTTTTGCTTTTGAGGGCGCGCTCCTGGAAGAGGTAAAGGATAGACGCGAGCGCCATCAACGCGAGAGCGGCGTAGCCGAGCAGTGCGAGTGCGATGTGCGCGGTGAGCCAAGCTCCGCCGACGACCGCGTTGGGCCACGTGCCGACAGGATTTCCAAATGTGGCGACGAGCGACATAACGAACACGAGCGGAAACAGGAAGACGCTCATACTTTGAAGCTTGTAGCGCCATTCAACGAACAGATAGAGCACGACAATCAGAAACGCGCACATCGAGAGCGTCTGATAGAAATTGGTGATCGGGCACCTGCCCGAGGCGAGGCCGTCCTCGACGATCGAGACGAGGTGGAAGACGGCGCCGACTGATAGCGCGCCCAGAGCCACGCGAAATATATGCTGCTTGCGGCGGACGAGCGTGAGGATGGCGTGCAGGAGCCCGATCGAATACAGCGCCGCAGCCACGCGCAGCCAGAACACGCTGGTTTCAGCCATGTCTTGTACTTTTCAGTATAGCCGTGGGATGGGGACACGATGATTGCACGACGTAAAGGTTTTGAAAAAACGAACTCCGGCGAGGCGGCAGGGCAGCTGAAAAAACGAACTCGAGGCGTCGAGCGGGGAGGCTGTGTGCGTGCGGATTGATGCGGTTCCGAGGCGGAGGGCGTGGCGCCGCTTGTTATGATCGCGGGTGAATGGATCCGGACTTTTTAGTGATTGGCGCGGGGGTGGCGGGGCTGCGCGCGGCGATCGAGTTAGCGGCGGCGGGGCGAGTGCTGGTGGTGGCGAAGGAGAGCCTGCACGAATCGGCATCGGAGTATGCGCAGGGCGGGATTGCGGCGGCGCTGGCGGATGACGATGAGATCGAACTGCACGAGAACGACACGATTTACGCGGGGGACGGGTTGTGCGAGCGCGAGGCCGTGCACGCGCTGGTTGAGGATGGGCCGGCGGCAATCGAAGAGCTGATCGATTGGGGCGCGGAGTTTGACCGTGAGGGGTCGCGTTTGGCGTTTGCGCGCGAGGGGGCGCATAGCCGCAACCGGGTGCTGCATGCGCACGGGGATTCGACGGGTCGGGAGATTGCCCGGGTGTTGTACCGGAAAGCGGCGTCGTTGTCGAATGTCGAGTTTCGGACATATGCGGCGGTGGCGGACCTGTTGATGGAGGGCGACGAGGCCCGCGGCGCGTTAATGTATGCGCGCTGGGCGGCAGAACCGGAGACGATTTTGGCGCGGGCGGTGTTGCTGGCGACAGGCGGGCTGGGGCACGTGTTTCGCAACACGACGAACCCACCGGTGGCGACGGGCGATGGCGTCGCGATGGCATACCGCGCGGGGGCGGAGATTGCGGACATGGAGTTCGTACAGTTTCACCCGACGGCGCTGGCGCTCAAGGGCGCGCCGCGATTTCTGTTGTCGGAGGCGTTGCGGGGCGAGGGAGCGACACTGACGAACGCGGCGAGCGAACGCTTCATGAAGAAGTATCACGAGATGGGCGAACTGGCGCCGCGAGATGTGGTGGCGCGGGCGATCGTTTCGGAGATGAAGCGGACCAAGGCGGCATCGGTGTTTCTGGATTTGACGGCACGGGGGGAAGAATTCCTGCGCGAGCGGTTCCCGCGGATCTACGAGACTTGTTTGAAATATGGCGTGAATTTGGGGCGCCAGGCCGCGCCGGTTGCACCGGCGGCTCACTACGCGATGGGCGGCGTGCGAACGGATTTGGACGGACGATCGACGATTGCGCGGCTGTACGCGGCGGGCGAAGTGGCGTCGACGGGCGTGCACGGGGCGAACCGGCTGGCGAGTAATTCGCTGCTCGAAGGCGTGGTGTTCGGGTTGCGCGCGGGGCGTGCGATGCGCGAGGAGCGGGGCGGCGGGAACGGCAGTGGCATTGCGCCGCAGGGCGAAGTTCCCGCGATGACGAGCGACGAGATTCGCAACCTGGCGTGGGAGAACTGCGGGATCGTACGGGATGGCGAGGGGTTGCGAGAGGCTTGCGCCGCATTGGAACGTAGCGCTGAGGCAGGAGCGGACTCCGCTGAACCTGCTGCACGGAATTTGCGCGATGTGGCGCTGCTGATTGCGCGCTCGGGGCTGGCGCGACGGGAGAGCCGGGGGGCGCACTTCAGGTCCGACTATCCGCAGAAGAGCGCGGAGTTTGAGAAGCATTCGATTGCCCAACGGGGCCGGGAGATCGAATTTCGCGCGGGCCGCTGATTCGCGAAAAGCTTCGGGGTATATAATGTAAGCGTTCTCATTTTCAGTTTGAGGAGTACCCCATGAGTGACCACAAGCGTCTCTCGCGGCGCGCATTTGGCGCCTTAGCAGCCGCGGTTCCGGCGGCTTTTGCAGAGCAACAGTCCAGCAGTTCCGGTAACGCACCCAATCCTAATACGGCCGCGCAGCTCGAAGAGCAGCAGCGCAGGCGAAATCAACGGCCGCCGGATGTGCCGCCGTTTGACAGGCCGGTGGAGTTCAAACGCGCGGACATTGCGCTCAAGGCGGAGCCGTTTCCGATGCAGGAAGTGAAGGTCACCGGCGGAATCTACAAACAGGCGGAGGATTGGAACCGCGGATACCTGGGCAGGCTCTCGGCGGACCGGCTGTTGTACAACTTTCGCGAGAATGCCGGCTTCGATACCAAAGGCGCGAAGCCGCTGGCGGAGATGAATTCGCCGCGCGTGGCGAGTTGGGAGCACCCGAACGATAATACGCGCGCGACTGAACTGCGCGGCCACTTCACGGGGCATTCGCTGAGCGCGCTGGCGCACATGGCTGCGAA
>DATAUH010000262.1:0-10819 GCA_036268375.1 Bryobacteraceae bacterium
TCCGGGAGGTCCCGCCAGTTGATTGGCTCGTTGGCCGATCACGATCTTCGCGGCTTCACGCATATCGGTGGCGAACACGTAGCGCGGCGACGGCGGCAACCGGCTGTTGATGACGCGCTTCAATACATCCGGAGCGGGATGACTGGGGGCCCAACTTGGCACAATCAGCACGGTAGACCGCAGTGCCTCAAGAAACGGCTCGCTCTCTTCTCCCATAGACCCATGCTGATTCACCACGTGCACATCCACTCGCCCGATAGCCGGCGCAATCTCCGGCTCCATTGCGTGCCAGTTTGGAAACCCGGGATCGGGCGTTCCTGGCAAGTCGCCGCCGGTGAAATAGCGGAACGGTCCATATTGCAGGCGGAAGCCGTTGCTGCACATGTTCTCGTTCGGCATGTCCGCGGGCGCGAGGCCATCGAGTTTCGGAAACAGCTGGCGCGTTGCGTCGCCAGTTCCGGTCCAGACTTCGCCGTTGCCTACGATGTTGCGAATCTCGAAGGCTCGATCCTTTGCAGCGTCGTGCACCAGCGCGATCTGCAAAGCCGATCCCGGCCGGAATCGCTCGACCGCCATGACGTCCTTTCGCGCCGCCACAAACCGGCGATAGTTCAAGATCATTTCGTCCTGCAGTGGCGCAGGGTATGAGTAGCCGGGCCATCCCCGGTCGAGCAATTTGTGAATCGGAATGCTCTCGGCGACTTCTGTAATTCCCGACAGCTTGTATGTTCCCGTTCGATCCATGGGTGAGGTCCGCAACACTTGCCCCATGTGGTCGGGATGGAAGTGAGTGATGAGGGCGTAGTCCAACTCCGTGACCCCGTGGCGCGTCAGGTATCGCGCGATCCACGCACCGGGCGTGCGCGACGCATCGGGGTGCGGATCCGTCTCCGCGACCCCGTCGCCTGCCGCTCCCGCGTCCACCAGCAGCGTCGTGCCGTCGGGCATGACGAACAATGCGGAGTTACCACGGCCGGTCGCAATCTGATGGATATCGAGGGTTCCCGGCGTCCACGCCGGCAGGGGCGCGCCAACGGTGGCCGTCTGCGCCTGTCCAATTGCCGCGCTCAGAGCCAATACGGCTGCGAGCGCACATATCAGTTTCATGGTTGCTAGATATGTTACACGGCGCCATGGCCGGGGAGGCGAACTGTAGGCTCGCGCTTCAGGCGTGACGTACGGCTTCCATAGGATCCGTGGAGAGCCAGGGACGCGCGGAAACATAGGCGATGACAAGCGAGAGCGCGAGCATAGCTAAACCTACTGGGATGAGCACGATCCATTCGACGGCGCCAATTTGGTAAAGCTCCGAACGCAAAGCGACAGAGCCAGCCATACCCAGAGAAATCCCGACGACAACGCCGGCGCCGACGACGAGAGCGGTTTGACGGAGCACCATCCGAAGAAGTTGCCAGGGACTTGCGCCGAGCGCGACGCGGATGCCGAGTTCTTTTTTCCGTTCACCGACGGAATAGGAAACGGCGCCGGCAAGTCCTATGACTGCGAGGATGAGCGCGAGGCTGCTGAGGATGGCGACGCCGCCGGCGGCAACGCGTTGCCCGAAGAGATCGAGATCGATCCATTGATCGAAGCTGATGGGTTCGATCATGATCCTGAGTCCGAGGCCGCGCAAGGCTTTGCGGAATTCCGGCAGGAAGACTTTCGGATCACGGGCGGTTCGCGCCATGACATATATTTCCTGGCTGTAGTTTTGACGGAGCGCGAAGTACATGAACGGCTTGGTTGCTTCGTCGATGTCCTCGTATTTGGAGTTGGCGGCAACGCCCACGATGGTGAAGGTACGCGCGGGCTTATCGGCAGTTATGATCCGGCCCACCGCGTCTTTACCCGGCCAAAACGTATCGGCCATTTTGCGATTGATGATCACGGCGAGGGGCGCCCCTTCGCGATCTGAGGCGCCGAAAGCGCGGCCGCTCAGCAAACGGAGCCCGAGCGTGGAGAAGTAAGCATCGTCCACAATCGTTCTGTTCACGAATGTAGGTTTCGGTTCGCCGGCAATTTGCACGGGAACGGGGCCGCCGGAGCCGAAGAGCGGCAGATTTTGTGCAAGCGTTACGGACTGAACGCCGGGAAGGGCGGCGGTGGTCTGACGGAGTGTGTTGTAGAAAAGTTTGCCGCGGGGTTCATCGTAGTTTTCGGCCCGGAGATAAACGTTCACTGCCATCAGCCTGCGGGAGGAGAATCCGAGATCGGCGTTGCGGAGATTATAAAGATCGCGCTGAGCCAGACCCATACCTACCAGGACAAACGTGCAGACAGCGACCTGTATGATGACCAGCGCGTTGCGCCAGGCATGTTTGCGCGTGCCGCCCACGGCCAGTTCGCCACCGAGCATTTTGGCGAGCGACGGCGCGGAGGCGTAGAACGCGGGCGCTAGTCCGGTGGCTAGGCTGGCGACGACGATGAGCGCCAACGTGGAGCCGAGGACAGCGCCGCCGAAGTGCAGCTTCACGCTAAATGCGAGCGCCCCGACCATGGGAAAGACGACGCTGAAATCGGAAAAGCGCGCGGCGACGGCGAGCGCCAGAGCATAGCCGAGAACGCCGCTGATGGCGCACAGCAGGATGCTCTCGCCGAGAAACTCGCGGATGAGACGGCCGCGCGGCGCGCCGATGGCGAGTTTGATAGCGGCTTCCTGACGGCGGCCGACAGCAGCGGCGAGAAGCAGGTTGGCTACGTTGGCGCACGCGATCAACAGTACAAGAAGCACAAGCCCGATGAGGATGGCGGTCATCCAGAGCAGGTCTGGAATGGCGTCCGGCGTGAGAAGCGTGGCGCGCGTGACTGTGGCAGTGCGCCCTTTGTCGGTTGTGGGATAGGCAGAGGCAAGTTGCCCGGCGAGCGTGGTGACCTCGGCTTGCGCCTGTTCGCGCGTAACGCCGGGTTTCAGACGAGCGGTGAGGAAGAGATGGCGCGTGCCGCGTTCGTTGAACCAGGCGCGGTCGCCGGTGTCGAAGTTGACCAGCAGGTCGCCATTGACGCCGAAGAGCGATCCGGTGAATTCGGGAGGCGCGACTCCCAGGATAGTGTGGCCGGCTACATCCTTTCCAACGATGTGCGGGTCCGATCCGAGGCGCTTCCAGCAACTCCACGTCATGACAGCACGATTGGATCCGCTGCGATCGTCGCCGGGCGCGAAGAAGCGGCCGAGAAAGGGATGGATGCCGAGGACGTCGAAGTAATTGTCGGATACGGGACGGTTGGCGACTTTGGTTTCGTGGCCATTGTCGTCAATATTTTCATTGAAGCCAATGGAGTTGGGGGCGGCGGAAACGTTGGTGAAGACGTGATTGTGGTCGCGTATGTAGAGGTAGTCGGGGTAGGAGATCTGGCCGAAATCTTCGCCGGCCGCATGCGAGTAGAGCATGACGAGCCGATCGGCATCGGACCCTGAGGGCGGCAGAAGCAGGACCGTGTTAGAGATGCTGAGCGCGATCACCGCGAGAGCGATGGCGATGGAGAGCGAAAAGACGGAGATGGCGGTGATTTTCCAGTAACGCCGGAGTGTGCGGACCGAACGAAACAGGGAGAGCATTAGGCCCATTTTAGGCACGCCGCCGACCGGATGGCGCAGCGCGGCCAGTCAACAGATTACAGGCCGTGATGCGTGCGGACGGTGAAACGGTGTGGCGGCAAGGCACGCCTGCGCCGGTTCTCGCCGCGTCAAATAGCGTCTACTTCGGAGGCGACGAGATGACGCGTTCCAGATTTTGCAGGGTTTCCCCGGAGCCGGTCAGCAGATTAGCGGGGAAACGTTTGTAGGCCAGTATGCTGTTGTAGATTGTGCCCTCCTGGCTGCGGTTGAGCGCAAGACCGGCGAGGTATTGCAGGCGCAGGTTCCAATCGCGATTGATCTCGGCGCCTTGCAGCCACGGCTTCAAGTCGGAATCCTGGCCGGCGTAGACGCTGAGCAGGTTGATGGCATCGTTGAAGCCGACTTCGCGAATGGATTGCAGCACCTTGGCGTACTGCGGGCTTGCGAGCTTGGCCTGGATCTGGTCGACATTGATAGGCGCGGGATTTGCCTGACCGAGCAGGAACACGTCGTATCCGCCGCCGCTCAGTTCGTTGGCCCAGATGGAGCCGCCGGGGAAGACGTCAAAGAAGGTAGCGATTTCGCTCTTTACGGTATCTTCGTCGCTCTCATAAAGAGGTACCCATTGAGTGACGATGCCGCCGGGGTTGAGGTGCGCCTTCACCATCTCGAAATACTCTTTGGAGTAGAGCGTGGCGCTACCTTTCACCCACGGGTGGATGGGATCGGAAGTGATGATGTCGAACTTTTCGGGAGTGGTGAGGACGAAGTGGCGCGCGTCGTCGTAGTTGATGGTGGTGCGCGGATCGTTCTTCACGTTGTAATTCTGAGCGCCGAAGTAGAGGGTAGCCGTGGGCGGAATGAGCGGTTCCATTTCGCAGATCACAATGTGCTGGATGGTGGGATGGGGCACGAAAGAGCCGGCGGTGACGCCTGCGCCGAAGCCTACGATCAGGACTGATTTCGGATTGGGATGGAACAGCGCGGGCATGTGGCCGAGGAGACGCTGCAGACGCATGTCGTAAGACTCGGTGGAGGCTTCGACTTTGCCGCTGACGTGAAACTGAATGGCGCCGTCATCCCATTGTGAGATGGCGATGGAGGAGTTGACGCCTTCACCGGTGTAGAGGATTTTGGAGCGGCCCATGTTGATCATGATGCGGCGGCCGTACGCGATGAGCTCCGGCGGAACGGCAGGAATTTTGAGAGCGATGAAGAGAGACAGGCCCATGGCGGCCGCGACGCCGACCATTGCGAATACCGATTTGCCGCGCAATACCAGCGGCCCGAGCACGACCACCGCGCCGAACGCGGCCAGGCAGACGAGAATCCTTTCGGCTCCCTGGGTGCCGACGAGTGGAATCACGCGGAGACTGAAAGCGAGCGCGCCTACGATGGCCCCAGCAGTATTGGCGGCATACACGCGGCCCACCAGCACGGAGGAGTCTTCGCCAGGGGACGCGGCTGCGGCTAGCGCGAGCGGAAAACTGGCGCCCCATAGCAGCGAAGCCGGCAGAATGCTCCAAATAACGCGGACTATGTCGATTTGGAACGTGTACGAGGGTTGGCTCGAGAGCAGCGGATTGATGGGCCAGTAAGGCACGGACTGCGCGATCATGTACGCGGCCCAAGCAACTCCGCCGACCAGCATGAGTTGGCAGATGCCGAGCGCCACGGCGGGGCGCCGGCCGCGTCCAGCAATTGCCCCCACCCAACTTCCGATGCCGATACCAACCAGGAAGACCGCAAGAATGATGGAGAAGGTGTAAACCGTGGCGCCGAGCAGCAGGCTGAGAAGGCGCGTCCAGACCACTTCGGCGCCGAGCGCGGTGGCGCCCGAAACGGCGATAGCAAGATAGACTGGGCCAGCGCCAGTAGGCCAGGGAGCGCGCTTGGCTTCACCGGGTTGAACGACGGCTTGGTCTGGCGTCTTCTTAGCAAACGCGAAACTGAAAAGCGCGACGGCGATGTTGATGCCGGCGGCGACGAAGGTAGTCGCCGTCATGTTGGAGACGCGGAGCAGGAAGAATCCAGCGAGCAGACAGCCGAAGACCGCACCGGCGGTGTTACCGCCATAAAGCCAGCCCATCCAGGAAACGCCGCGCGGCGTGGCTTCGATCCAACGAGAAATGGCTGGTAGCGATGCGCCCATCAGGATGGTGGGCGGCAGCAGGCAGATCGCGCAGATTATGGCGCGCAGAAAGATGGAAAAGACGCCGTGAATTGAGACGGCGGCATAAATGGAATCGACCAGCGGGATCAACAGCAGTTCAAGAATGCCGCACAGACCGATGCCGATTTCGATGCGCGCATAGGCGCGGAGCGGATGCATCGGATGTTTGGCGAGGTAGCGCGGCAACCAGAGGCTGCCGATGCACAAACCGCCCATGAATGTTGCGAGCAGAACACCGAGCGAGACGGTGGTGGATCCGATGACGAGCTGCAGGAGCTGGTACCAGACGATTTCGTAAATGAGAGCCGAGCATCCGCTGCCCGCGAAGAGGATGAGCAGCCACGGCAGGGTGCGGGATGCATCGAAATTGGATTTTGGACTCATGCAAAAGGGCCTACACTACCGTCAGGATCAACGAATCATACCATCTGGCAAGGTTACTGGAGGGACGATTGGGGAAGCGTCACGGTTACCTGGAACGCCCCGGCGGCGGCTTAGAAGGTGGGGCGAAACTGGATCTTAGGATCGCGCTCGATGCGGGCGAAATCGACTTTGGCGTCGTGCGCGAAGCCGCATTGCCAGTTGTGATCGGCGGCGCGGCTTAGCCACTCGATCTTGGTTTCGATGGACTGCAGCGGGTAAAGATCAAAAGCTGCGACCCAGGAGGGCTGCACGTGGTTGTGGCTGGGAATGAGGTCGGAGAGGAAGCAGAACGTCTGGCCGCCGCTTTCGGCGGTAATGACCATCATGTCGCGGTTGTGGCCGGGGGCGCGGCGCATCCAGACGCCGGGGGTCACTTCAAAATCGCCATCAACGAGCGTCATGCGGCCGGAGTCGATGAGCGGGTCGTAGTTTTCGTCCAGATAGCTGACGGAATCGCGGATGAGACGCTCGTGGGCGTGCTCCCATTCGCCGCGCGAAGCGAAATAGCGCGCGCGGGGAAGGCTGGGTTCGGCGCGATCGTCGCGCATGATGGTGTTGCCGCAGCAGTGATCCCAGTGGAGATGGCTGTTGACCACGATGTCGACGGATTCGGGGTCGATGCCGTGACGCGCCAGCGTTTCAGCGATGGATTCGGTTTGCGGCGGGACGCGCATGCGTCCCCGGGCGACGGCGTCGCGCTTATCGCCGAGGCCGGTTTCGACGAGGATGGTGCGTTCGCCGGTGCGGATCAGATAGCAGTTGAAGCCCTGCTCGACGCGGTTCGATTCATCGGTCTGCACCTTCCGGCCCCAAAGCGTTTTGGGAACGACGCCGAATACGGCTCCGCCATCCCACCAGTGCGTGCCCGCGCGAACGCAGACGATTTCGAAATCGCCCACTGAAATACGGGAGCCCGCGGGGTTAGACACGCCTCAACCGCGTACCAGTTTGCGGGCGCGATCGAACAGGTTGGCGGCGTCTTCGACGACTTTGCGGCCGCGTTCAAACATTTCGCGGCTGGTTTCGGCGACCTCTTTGGCGCTGTCGCTGACGGTTTCCTTGCCTTTATCGGTCTGATCGCTGATGTACTGGCGCGAATCTTTACCGCTCTTGGGAGCATAGAGCATTGCGACGGTGACGCCGATGATTGCTCCGGTTATAAACCACGCCAGGCGGTTGGATCCTCCATCGCTGGAGTTAAGGTCTTCGCGATCTTGGGACATTAGTGTGAGCGGCCTCCTCTGACATTCTGCGATATCCTTGAGGCATGGCGCAAGATCCTGAGCTGGACATCGACACTTCTTCCGAGCTCGACGCAATAACAGTGTTCAGTTCCTCCAACCACGATGCGGAGATGGAAGCCACCGCGATCCAAACAATGCTGCAATCGAACGGGGTTGATGCCGTGATTGTCGGGCCGAGCGTGCTGCCGTCGCTGGAGTTTCAGGTGCAGGTTCCGCGAGCGGAGGCCCAGGAAGCAGCGCTTTTGATTACGGAAGCGCGCGCCGCCGGGCCGGAAGCCGCGGCCGAAGCAGAAGCCGAATCTGAGATGTAATTCAAGGCTATTCGATGTGGTTGCGGCGTGGCTTGGCAGTTGTCGTTTTTGGGTTGGCGGTGATCGGCGCGGTTTACGGGTTTCAAAATCCGTTTCGCCAGTATCGCAGTTACGAACCTTACGATAATGTTCGCCTACCCGACGACTGGCAGGACAAGACCGAGTGGGTATTTGCGCGCCTGATGTATCCGGAACACCCGAATGCGCTGCTGGCGCGGCGCTTTCGTTTCGGCATGCCGTGGGACTGGCACGAGGGCGGCACAAGCTGGACGCAGGATTACCCGCGCGCTGACCGCCACTTTGTGCAGGCGCTGCGCCGGCTGACGCGGATATCGGTGCGGTCGGTGGAGCAGCCGACGGATCCGGACGATCTCAACGATTTCTACAACTGGCCGTGGATGAACGCGGGCGAAATGGGCGACTGGAAACTGACGCCGAAAGAGGCCGCAACCATTCGCGAATACCTGCTGCGCGGCGGTTTCATGATGTTCGACGATTTCTGGGGGCCGGAAGAATACGAGCGCTTCGATGAAAGCATGAAGCTGATTTTTCCGGAGCGGCCGGTGGTGGAGATGGAGAACAAAGACGGCATCTTTCACACCGTCTACGATCTGGATGACCGGCCGCAGGTGCTGGGCGACTGGTGCATTCACTTCTCCCTGCAATGCCAGCAACGCGCGTTGGGCACGCGGCCGCATTGGATGGGCGTGTATGACGACAAGAACCGGGTGATGATCGCGATTTCCTTTAATAACGACGTCGGCGACGCGTGGGAGTGGGCCGATGGTCCGCAATATCCGGAAAAAATGGCGGGGCTGGCGATCAAGCTGGGAGTAAACTACGTAATCTACGCGATGACGCACTAACGGCCGATGCGATTGTGGCGCAGTTTCGCCTGGTTCTCTCCCAAAGCGGCGGTGCTTATGTGTGCGCTGACGGCGGCAGGTGCGCTTTTCGCTTTTCAAAAGCCATTCCATCAATTCATCAGCATGGAGGCGTACGACAACATCCCTCTGCCGGAAGATTGGCGGCAGCCGGCAGAGTGGGTATTCGCGCGGCTGATGTATCCACAGAATCCCGAAGCGCGTTTTGGCGGCGGTCGCTTCCGGCGCATGGGCCAGATTATGGATTGGCGCTCCGGCGGCACCAGTTGGACACAGGATTATCCGCGCGCGGACCGGCATTTTGCGCAGGCGCTTCGGCGATTGAGCCGCGTGGAAGCGCGGTCGGTGGAACAGCCCGTGAATCCGGATGAGACCGACGATTTCTATAACTGGCCGTGGATGAATGCGGGCGAAATGGGTGACTGGCAGTTGACGCCGGCGCAGGCCAAGGTGATTCGAGAGTATCTGCTGCGCGGCGGATTCCTAATGCTGGACGATTTCTGGGGTCCGGACGAGTATGCGCGCTTTGAGCCGAGCATGAAGATGATTTTCCCGGACCGGCAGGTGGTGGATATCGACAACGCGAACGCGATCTTTCACACCGTGTACGATCTGGACGATCGCTTTCAGGTGCTGGGACAGTGGGCGCTGGGAAATCGCGGCGGTTATGGCGGTTACGGAGGCATGAACCGGCGCGCGGCGGGTACAGTTCCACATTGGATGGGCGTGCTGGACGACAAGAATCGCGTGATGGTGGCGATTTCCTTTAACAACGACCTGGGCGATGCGTGGGAATGGGCCGACAGCCCGACTTATCCAGAGAAAATGGCGGGCCTGGCGATACGCATCGGCGTGAACTACGTGGTTTACGCGATGTCGCATTAAATGCGACCGGCGAGTAACGGCACAGGCGATTGTGTTCAGTGCTCTGTTCCGTATGCGCCTGTTTCCAGAGATTCGTTGTCGGGAAACCGGTTTACGATTCTCTTCCAACTCGACTTTGGGCTTCTGGAAATTGACGCGAAGGCATAGAGGTAAACCAGAGGCGCGCAAATAGTCGAGACATTGCGGTTCATTGGCGAGCCTATCCACGCACTTCAACTCCACTACGAGCGAATTTTCAACCAGGAGATCTGCAAAGTATTCTCCGACCGCGTAGCTCTTGTAAAATACGGGAAAAGAAGCCTCGGCCATTGCACGGACGCCCCGCAGGCCGAGTTCTCGGAGCAGAGCGCGCTGGTACACCTTCTCCAGAAATCCGGCGCCGAGGGAGTTTGAGACTTCGAATACCGCGCTAAGTACGGTCTCGCTCAAAGAATTGAGATCTGCTTTATCAGCGTTCATCTGCGTTCATCAGCGGCCGTATTCTTGTTCGGCAGAAATTCCGAATCAGAATGGGCCGCAGATAAACGCTGATGAACGCCGATCATGCAAACCGAATACGCGAACTTTCGATTACACTAGACCCCTATAGGAGCACCCATGCAAAAACTTGCAACCCTTGCGCTGGCCGGAGCGCTGTGTGCCTACGCGCAGGCCCCGGCTAAAGTTTCGCCGGAGAAACTGGCGTCGATGAAGGCCGACATTGCGGGCCAAATCGACGCGATGAAAAAGCAGGCCCAGGTGATGGTCGACAGCGTTTTTAGTTTCGGCGAGCTTGGTTTCCAGGAGTTTGAGACCTCGAAGTACTTAACGGGGATTTTGGAAAAAGAGGGCTTCCAGATCCAACGCAATTATGCGAATATTCCCACCGCGTGGGTGGCATCATGGGGCTCCGGCAAGCCCGTTATTTCTTTGGGTTCGGATATAGACGACATCCCGCGGGCATCGCAGAAACCGGGTGTAGGGTGGCACGAACCGATGATTGAAGGCGCGCCCGGGCACGGCGAAGGGCACAATTCGGGCGTACCGATGAACATTATGGCGGCGTTGGCGGTGAAAAAGGTGATGGAGCGCGAACACCTGCAGGGCACGATTCGCCTATGGCCGGGGGTCGCCGAGGAAGAGTTGGGCTCCAAGGCGTTTTACGTGAAGGCGGGCATGTTCAAAGACGTCGACGTATGCCTGTTCGCGCATGTTGCTTCGGGATTCAGCGTAAGTTCGGGACCGTCGCTGAACCAGAACGGTCTGGTTTCCGTGGAATATATGTTCAAAGGCGAGAGCGCGCACGCGGCTGGCGCGCCGTGGCGTGGAAAGAGCGCGCTCGACGCGGTGGAGTTGATGGATGT
>DATAUH010000263.1:0-5527 GCA_036268375.1 Bryobacteraceae bacterium
AATCCCTCGATCGCCAGAATCGTCCCACGCCCATGGTCCTGATTCTCCGGCTTCGGTTCGCGCGCAAACTCCGGGGCGGATCCCCAATAGCTATCGGTTCCAGGCGTCACAACGCAGCCAGCGCCAATTAATTTCTGCGCATTGCGCCGCCGCGTCTCCAGATCCGTTCCCAGTTCCGCATCGCGCCGCTTCATTTCCACCAGAGTCTTCGCGCGTGGATTCTTTTTGTCCGCCTCCGCGAATTTTTTCTGCGCCGCCTCGCGATCCTTCACGTGCTTCGACCACGTTTCACCCGTAATCGTGCTCACCAGCATCGAACACACGATATGCCGGTCCGCAATCGTGCGCATTAAGTCGTCCGGCAGTTCGCGAGGCGTCATCAGCTCCGGATGTTGAATCAGATCGATACCCGCATCAATCGAAAGCCGCAGCCCTTCGATGGTCGTTGAGTGCGTCTCCGCCGCCTTTCCACGCTTGTGCGTCTCATCCACCAGCACCTTCTGCGCTGCGGGTGAAAATCCAATGAATGTCGGCTGCGAAAAATGACTGGTACCGCCATACTTGAGAAAATCCGGCCCCTTATCCAAGTATTTATCGATCGCGACGCGCAGTTCTTCAGGCGTCATGTCGTTCAACTCTTCGCCTGCGCCTTGCGATACTGCTTCGTTCATCTGTTCCTGAAACAGGGTCAGGTCGCGCTCTGGCGTCAGGCTGAAGGTAATCGAATATGGCCCGCCCCAACCCACAATATTTCCCGCAGCCTGTATACGCGCTCCCGTCGCTTCACCGCGCGCGATACGGTCGCGCACGCGCGTCAGGGGAATCAGCATGCCGTAGCTGTCCCGCACCGTCGTGACGCCATGTTTCAGTTGAATCTGCGCCCCTTCCAGGACAATATCTTCCTGCCGTGGGTTATAGCGCACCAGCGATTCGTACCGGTCTTTCATCCCGCCATAAAGCGACAAGTGGACGTTCGTATCGATGAAGCCCGGGACCACCCACTTGCCCGCAGCATCGATCACCTGGGCGCCCACCGGAACCTGCGCCGACGCGCGATCGCCGATCGAAGCAATCCTCTTGTCCTGGATCACGATCACGGCATCCGCTTTGGGCGCGCCGCCATTGCCATCGATAACCGTTGCGCCCGTGATCGCGATCGTTTGCGCCAGCGCCGCCGCGCAAAACAACAGACCTGCCGCCGCTTTCCACATTCGCTACGCTCCTGCTCTTAACTGTGGCGAATCACCAGCACATCGCCATCCTTGACAATGTACTCCTTGCCCTCCAGCCGCAGCAGGCCCTTTTCACGCACGCCCGCATAACCGCCCAAATCCGTAAGCGACTTCCAGTTCACTACCTCGGCGCGGATGAATTTCTTCTCGAAATCAGAATGGATCGCGCCCGCAGCCTTCACCGCCGTGCTGTTCATCGGAATCGTCCACGCACGGCACTCGTCCTCGCCTGCGGTCAGAAAGCTCATCAGTCCCAACAGCGAGTAAGTCGCCGAAATCAAGCGCTGCAGTCCCGATTCCTGCAATCCGTAACTCGCCAGATACTCCGCCTGTTCGGCTGGCGGCAATTCCGCAAGTTCCGCTTCCACTTTTCCGCAAATGCCCGAAGCCGCCGTGTTGCGACGTCCTGCCAACGCACCCTCGGCGTATTCCCGCTCGCGCTCGGCCAACTTTCCCGCTTCGCCCTCGCCCAAATTCAGCACATACAGCATCGGCTTCTGCGATAGGAACTGAAACCCGCGAATCAGCTTCTCATCCGCCGCCTCAAGCTCCATCTCTCGCAGCGGCTTGTTCTCCTCCAGCACTGTCTTGGCCTTTTGCAGTAGCTCAAATTCGCGATCCAGCTCCGGGCTCTTGATCTTTTTGCGATCCTTGTCCAAACGCTCCAGCCGTTTTTCCACCACCACCAGATCGCTCAGAATCAGCTCTGTCTCTACATCCTCTAAATCGCGCAATGGATCCACGGAGCCCTTCTCGTGCGGTACCGTCTCATCCGGAAACAGCCGCAACACGTGCGCAAACGCGTCCGCCACGCGCAAGCTTGCCATATATCCTGGATCGCGCAGGCTTTCCTTCGAAACCGATGGCATGTCGACATACTCCACCGTCGCGTGCGTCACCTTGGGCGGTTCAAACAGCTTCGCCAACGCCTCCAATCGCTCATCCGGCACCCGCGCAATGCCGGTCCGCGCGGCGGTCGACCCCATGCGCGTCTCTTGATGAACACCCGTAAGGATCGTGAACAACGACGTCTTGCCTGTCATGGGCAGGCCGATAATAGCTGTTTTCATTAGTGTGTAAGTTTAGTCTGTCAGATCAGCAGTGGCCGCGTCTCGCGGAACATCACCGTCGCCAGTCGCGACGGGTCACAGCGGCACTTCCACCTGGCTCAAAATCTCTTCGACCACTTTGTCCCCCGCGCCCGATTGGCGTGGCGTCAGCGTGGCCCGTGGATTGATCGCCACCCGATGGGCAAACACCGGAACCGCCAGTCGCTTCACATCGTCCGGAATCGCGTACTCGCGCCCTTCGAGCAGCGCCAGCGCCTGCACCGCCTTGTACAACGCCTGCGACGCCCGCGGACTCACGCCCAGCGCCAGCGCCTCGTGCCGGCGCGTGCGTTCGACAATCGCCAGCATGTAATCCACCAGCGATTCGTCAACAGCCACCCGGTTCACCGCCTCCTGCAGCCGTTGCAAATCCTCCGGCGTCAGCGGATTGTGCGGCATCTGCATGTGCGCCGCGTGTGTTTGCCGCAGAATACTGCGTTCGCTCGCGGCGTCGGGATATCCAATGCGCAGCCGCATCAAAAAGCGGTCCAACTGCGATTCCGGCAGCGGATACGTCCCGTGATGCTCCACCGGATTCTGCGTTGCGATCACCATAAACGGCCGCGGCAGCGAATGCGAGTGCCCGTCCACCGTCACCTGGCCCTCGTTCATCGCTTCGAGCAGCGCCGATTGCGTCTTTGGAGTCGTGCGGTTAATTTCGTCCGCCAGCAGGAAATTGGTGAAAATCGGCCCCGGTTTGAACTCGAAAATCTCGTTGTGCTGGCTATAAATCGTCACGCCCAGAACATCGCTCGGCAGCATGTCGCTGGTGAACTGCAAACGGTGAAACCGGCATGAGACCGAGCGCGCCAGCGCCTGCGCCAGCGTGGTCTTCCCCACGCCCGGCACGTCTTCAATCAGCAGATGTCCGCGGGCCAGCAACGCCGCCAGCGACATCCGCACCACGTCCCGCTTGCCGAGAATCGCCGCTCCCACCGCGTTCTCTAACTCTTGTAACTTGGCGATCAGGCCCGCCGGGAAGTCGGCCGTCGTGGCGAGCATCGATTCCCGCTGAGGCATTCATTTTATGATACTAGACGCCAAATTCCAGCCCGATCCCGCGTAGCGCGCCTCGTATAGGCTCCGTCCGGTTTTTACCTGCTCATTCGCTCATCCATTTCGTTACAAAGATTGCAGGACTGCCCATTCTTTTACGCTAAAGTGCATTTGACAGCGCTTTCAGCCGCCGTCTATAGTGAGACAGTCCATTCATCCATGACCCCTTCACTGAACCTACGGTTGGACGGCAAAGCCGCCGTCGTCACGGGCGGCGCGAGCGGCATCGGGCTCGCCATCGCTACCGCATTCGCCTCCGCCGGGGCCGCCGTTCATATTCTTGATCTCAGTGCGGAACGCGCCCAGGCCGCAGTCGATTCGATCGCAGCATCCGGAGGCCGCGCCTCCGCCCACCCCTGCGATCTCTCCGAGGAAGCGAGCGCCAGCGAGACCCTCAGCGCCATCGTCGCCAAGGAGCGCCTGCACATTCTGGTGAACAACGTCGGCATGGCCAACATCGGCACCGTCGAAAGCACCTCGGCCGCCGATTTCGATCGGGTCATGCGCGTCAACGTGAACAGTTACTTCTACTGCGCCAAGTCCGTCGTCGGCCACATGCGCGAATCGGGCGGCGGCGTCATCCTGAACATGGCGTCTATCGCCGGTTCCTGCGGATTGCCCGACCGCTTCGCCTATTCCACCAGCAAAGGCGCGGTTGTCGCCATGACATTCTCTGTCGCACGCGACTACATGAAACATAACGTGCGCTGCAACTGCATCTCGCCCGCGCGCGTCCACACGCCCTTCGTGGATGGCTATCTGCGCACCAACTATCCCGGCCGCGAGGAGGAAATGTATAAGGTGCTTTCGTCGGCGCAGCCCATCGGCCGCATGGGCAAGCCTGAAGAGGTAGCGCAACTCGCCCTCTACCTCTGCTCCGATGCTGCATCCTTTATCACCGGCTGCGATTACCCGCTCGATGGCGGTTGGACCAATCTCCGGGGCTGATCACATGAGGGCGCGCGCGTGACCATCGATTCGCATCAACATTTCTGGCGCTTCGATCCCGTGCGCGACGCCTGGATCACACCCGAAATGGCGGTGCTGCGCCGCGATTACATGCCCGCCGATCTCGCACCCGAACTCGCCGCCCAATCCATCGACGCCACCATTGCCGTGCAGGCCGATCAATCCGAGAACGAAACGCAATTCCTGCTCGATCTCGCCGCGCGTCATCCATTCATCGCGGGCGTCGTCGGATGGGTCGATCTGCTTTCCCCAGAGCTTCCGCGCCGCCTCGAACATTTCTCCCAATTCAAAAAGCTGTGCGGCTTCCGCCACATCGCGCAGTCTGAGCCCGACGACTTTCTACTGCGCGACGACTTTCAACGCGGCGTTGCCCGCCTCGCCGATTTCGGCTTCACCTACGACGTCCTCATCTACGCCCGTCAATTGCCCGCCGCCGCTGAATTCGTCCGCCGCTTCCCCCACCAGCCGTTCGTGATCGATCACATTGCCAAGCCCGATGTGCGCGCGCGCGAAATCGATCGCTGGGAATCGCATATGCGCACCATCGCCGCGCACCCGCTCACCATGTGCAAACTTTCCGGCATGATCACCGAAGCCGATTGGCGCGCGTGGACGCCCGAAACCTTCCGTCCCTATCTGGACATCGTCTGGGATGCGTTTGGTCCCGACCGCCTGATGTTCGGTTCCGATTGGCCCGTTTGCCTGCTGGCCGGCACTTATGCTCAAGTGAAGAATCTGATGGAGGACTTCCTTCGGGGGCGCCCCGCCGCGCAACGAGAAGCCATTTTCGGCGCCAACGCCGCTCGCTTTTATAGCCTGAAAACACAGCATGGATTTACAGCTTAGAAACAAGGTCATCATCGTCACAGGCGGCGCCAGCGGCATCGGCGCGGCGATTGTTGCAGGAGCCTCCCGCGAAGGCGCAGTCGCCGTCATCGTCGATAGGAACGTCGAAAACGCGCTTCAGGTGGAGTGCGACCTTCGCAAGTCCGGCGCGCAGGCTCACGCCCTCTTCGCCGATCTCACGTCCGCCGAAAACTGCCGCCGCGTAATTGACGAAACGCTCGAACGCTGCGGCCGCATCGACGCGCTGGTAAACAATGCAGGCTTCAACGATGCCGTCGGCCTGGAAAACGGCAACCCCGACGAATACATCAAGTC
>DATAUH010000264.1:0-14110 GCA_036268375.1 Bryobacteraceae bacterium
TTCCGCGGCCCCGAAGAATACGTCCGCAAAGGCCAGGAGATCTATCTGCCGTACTTCGCCGGCCGTCAAAACGTGCTCGACATCGGCTGCGGCCGCGGCGAATTTCTCGAAAGCATGCGCTCCGCCGGCGTTCCCGCGCACGGCATCGACCTTAGCGATGAGTCCATCGCCCTCTGCCGCTCCAAAGGCCTCGACGCCGAGGTAGCCGACCTCTACGTCTATCTCGAAAATCTCCCCGAAGCCTCCCTCGCCGGCATCTTCTGTTCCCAAGTGGTCGAACACCTCGCGCCCGAGCGGCTTCCGGAGATGATTCGCCTCTGCGCCAGTCGGCTCGCGCGCGGCGGGGTCCTGGCCATTGAGACGCCCAATCCCGAATGTCTCGCCATTTTCGCCACGCACTTCTATCTCGATCCCACTCACATGCGTCCCGTCCCTTCCCCATTGCTGGCCTTCTATATGGAGGAGTTCGGGTTGGGGCGCACAGAGGTCCACAAACTGTCCCCAGCCGTTGACTCCATGCCCTCGCTTCAGAGCCTCCCCGAAGATTTCCGCAACTCGTTCTTCGGCGCGCTCGATTACGCCATCATCGGCCGAAAGTTGTAATAATTCCCTACGTAGACGGCCGCGTGCGAGCGTAACGTGCTGATGCCCTGTAAACAGGACCCGTTAGCGGAGCCACTGCCTTCAAACCATTCATCATGTGCCCTTTATTCACAGTTCTGTCATGCCTCCCATTACTTTTTTCTTCTTGACTCCCGGTGTGTGAAGCACTACAATCGACCCAATTCTTGGAATTGTGTTCTCGTTACAGAGAGATTGTGTTCTCGTTAGAGAGTTAGTTCTAGATACAAGGGGGAAGGGGTTATATGGTGCGGAGCCAACGGCTCAACCTGCGTAGTGTTCCTACGCGTTTATCTACGTTCCTGAGTTTTGGATTTTCACTTCTGCTGTGCGCTACCAGCGCATTTGCTCAATCAAGTACAGTCGGCACGGTTCTGGGTCAGGTTACCGACGAGTCCCACGCAGCCGTTCCCGGCGCCACGATAAAACTAGTCGACGTTTCTACCAACGCCGCTCAAACCTCCGTCTCGAACAGCGACGGCCGCTTTGTGTTCCCCTCGGTAAATCCCGGCCACTATAACGTAATGTTCACCAAGGACGGTTTCGCGTCTTATCAGGTGAACAATCAACAGGTCAGCATAGGTCAGTCGCTTACGCTTGACGCAACTTTGAAGGTCGGCTCCACGGCTACCACGGTTGAGGTTACTGCCTCGGCCGGCGCCGAATTGCAGACCATGAACGCAACTGTAGGTAACACGCTCAGCGGTCAGGCGCTGCTTAAGCTGCCGAACATGGGCCGTGACGTAACCTCGATCGCAGTGTTGCAGCCTGCTACCACGATGAGTGGCTATACCGCGGGCAGTGCGCAGGACGCCAACACCTATCAGTTGGATGGCGCCAACGTCACCGACGATATGGGCGGCAACGTGGTCAGTTACCAGACCAACTACTCCGGTCTTGGCGGTAGCCAGGGCGGCGGTATTCCGTCGGGCGTTATTCCAACCCCGATCGAAAGTATCGAAGAGTTCAAGGTATCCGTCAGCAACCAAACCTCCGACTTCAATAACTCCTCCGGCGGCCAGATTCAGATGGCCACCAAACGCGGCGCCAACCAGTTCCACGGCTCCGCTTACATGTATTATTTCGACAACGCCATCGGCCAGGCTAACTCGTGGGTCAATAACCACACGCCGCTCACCTTCGGCAGCCAGTCGTTCCCGAATACGCCGGTCGATTTCCCCAAGAACCACCGCAGCCGTTTCGGCGGCGCCCTCGGTGGACCGCTGCTTCCCAAGAGTTTCCTCGGCGGTAAGTGGTTTTTCTTCACTAACTATGAAGGCCAGCGCTTCCCCAATGCCATTCTCTTCACCAAAACGGTTCCCTCGGCCCTCTTGCGCGCGGGCGTCATTCAGGTTCCGAACTCCAGCGGCCAATACGTGGCCTACAACCTGAATCCCACGCCGGTAACCGTGAACGGTGTAACCTATCAACCGGCGACTTGCCCGGCCGGCGCCTGCGACCCCCGCGGTCTTGGTCTGAACCCCATCGTCAACCAGATCTGGAGCAAGCAGATGCCGCTGCCCAACAACCCGCTCGGCGGCGATACGTTCAACACCCAAACTTACCTCGGCGGTGTGCGTGCTCCATTGACTTCAAATAACTATGTCGCCCGCATCGACCACGACTTTACAGATAGGTGGCATTGGTTCGTTACTTACCGCGACTATAAGTTGATCAACTTGACGACGAATCAGGTCGATGTCGGCGGCGTGCTGCCCGGCGACACCTTTGGCACGCCTTCGGCAAAAGCCCCGCGTCCCCAGCAACCGTCGGTTTGGACCACGGGCATGACCACTACCATCACGCCCACCACGACCAATAATTTTGTGTTCAGCTATCTGCGGCAGTTCTGGCAGTGGGGCAGCGCGCAAGGCCCCGCGCAGTTGCCTGGTCTAGGCGGTGCGGTGGAGCTTGGCGGCGAGAGTACGGCTGCCTTGATTCCGTACAACGTCAACACGCAGAGTGTACGTCAACGCTTCTGGGATGGCCAGGACAAGCAGGTCCGTGACGACCTCACCATGCTGAAGGGCAATCACCTCTTCGGTATCGGCGGTTCTTATGGCCGTAACTTCGATTACCATTCCCGCACCGATAATGGCGCCGGTGTAAACAACCAGATCAGCTATCTCTCTACCAGCGCCGGCTTCAACTGGACGACCAACACCACCTGCGGCGCTACGCCTTCTCCATGTTATATCCCCACCTCCGTTCCCAGTTCCTCATATTCCACTTATGAGACCTACTACTCGGAAGTGATGGGTATGTTGAGCTCCAGTCAGGTGATGTACACGCGTTCGCTCCCCAGCCTTAACGTACAAAATTTGGGTACCCCTGCAACGGATAAATCGATTATTCCGTTCTACAGTACTTACTTTTACGACACCTGGCACATGAAGCCAAGCTTCACGCTGACGTACGGCCTCGGCTGGAATCTCGAAATGCCGCCGTATGAAATCAACGGCTCTCAGGTAGAGCTGGTCGATTCGAACAATCAGCCCATCGTTACCTCGGATTTCATTGCCGAGCGCCAGAGGGCCGCGCTGCAAGGCGGTTCCTATACGCCGCAACTCGGTTTCTCGCTGGTCCGAAATGTCGGCTCCGGTCTGAAGTACCCCTACAATCCCTTCTACGGAGAATTCAGCCCCCGCGCGTCCTTTGCTTGGAATCCTCATTACAGCGACGGCATTCTTGGCAAGCTGTTCGGCAGCGGCAAGACCGTTGTTCGCGGTGGTTACGGCCGAATCTACGGTCGCCTGAACGGCGTAGATCTCGTTCTCGTACCGCTGCTTGGGCCCGGCCTCCTGCAAGGCGTCACCTGCGTTAATCCTTTGATGACCGGAGCTTGCGCCGGCAGTGGCAACGCCTCTGCGGCCAACGCATTCCGCATCGGAACCGATGGCCTGACGGCGCCGCTCTCTTCGCCCAGCGCCACCATTCCGCAGCCCTTCTATCCTGGTGTTGGAACCAATCCGGAAACGGCCGATCCCGATGCTCTCGACCCGCACTTCCGTCCGGATCGCACTGACAATTTCACCCTTACGGTTCAGCGTGAGCTGAATCCTCACATTCAGTTGGAAGTTGGCTATATCGGCAAGATTCTCCGCAACGAGTACATGCTGGTCAATCTCGACAGCGTGCCGTACATGGAAACGCTCAATGGCCAGCAGTTCTCGCAAGCCTACTCCCAGCTCTATCAGCAGATGTTCTTCAAGGGTGTGGCTCCCACCGCCGTCACCGCCCAACCCTTCTTTGAAGGGGCTCTCGGCGGCTCCGGCTCCGCATTCTGCAAAGGCTACGGAAGCTGCACTCAGGCTGTTGCCGTAAACTACGGATCACTGATCAAAGAGACGGCTGTCTCCGATCTTTGGAATAAGATGAGTTCCGCCAACGGCTGGACGCTTGGCCGCACTCTGTTCAGCCAGCCGGTTCCCGGCAGCACCGTCGGCCAGAGCACCTCGCTCGGCTATAACACCAGCTTGGGCTCCGGCAACTATAACGCGGTGTTCGTCTCGTTGCGCACCACTGCCTGGAAAGGTCTCACGGCGATTTCGAACTTCACTTACGGCCGTGCGCTCGGCACCTCGCAGCTCCTGCAGCTCAACAGCTCCACTACGCCGCTCGATCTCTTCAACCTGCACGATAGCTACGGCCCGCAGAGCTACGACGTCAAGTTCATTTACAATCTGTCGATGTACTACGAGCCGCCCGTTTTCCGCGGTCAGCATGGCGTACTCGGCCACATCCTGGGTGGCTGGACCATCTCGCCCATCTTCACGGCTCAAAGCGGCAGTCCGACGGCTGTTGGCTACAGCGAAGGTAACTGCACCGGTTGCGAAGCCTTCGGTGAAGTTGGCACGCCTGGCACAAGCGCGGTCGGTTCGACTTCCGAAGACGCTGTCGGCTTTATGCCGTACACAGGTAACATGAAGGCTCGCTACAATGTCCAGGGCTCTACCGGCACCAACGTCATCTTCGGTACCGCCGGCGTCGGCACCCGTACTTCAACGCCTTACCTGCAGGCCTTCGCCAACCCAGCGTCGGTCTTCTCCGAGTTCCGCCCCTGCGTTCTCGGTTACGATACGAGCTGCGGTGGTATCGACAACCTTCGTGGTCTCCCCACCTGGAACGTCGACGCCAACTTCGTCAAAGATGTCGGCATCATCAAGGAGCGCGTCGGCGTGATGCTCTCCGTACTGATCACGAACGTCGCGAACCACTTCCAACCTGGCAATCCGAGCCTCAGCCTCACCGGCACCGGCCCGAGCTCGTTCGGCCAGATCACCACTCAGTCCAACAGCCCGCGCGCCATGGAGTTCGGCATCCGCGTCCACTTCTAACTCGATCTCGGTCGAGTTAGACAACTTGCAACTCTCACCAAACCGGCGGCGCAAGTCGCCGGTTTATTTTTGTAGCCTCGCTAACGGTAAAATTTGTAGCTAACTTGCTCTGGTGATAAGCTGCAACTTATCGAGCCCTATGTCCCCACGATACCTGCTTGCCTTGGCCCTTCTTCTCTCGTATACGCCGGCGCAAGCGAACACTGCGCAAGTCAACAACTTCGAATTTGTTCTCGATGCTGTCTGGGATCCCTCTTGTGGCTGCTATGATGCTTCCCAAACCATAGACTTTGTCGTTCTGCCCGATCCTGCATTGCACGCGTTAACGGGCGGTGATGCCGAAGTGAGCGTTTCATTCTCGCGTTTTATATCCGCCGCGGCTTGCATGAGTGATCCTTCAGATCCGCTCTATGGAGCTCTGCAGTGCTCCTACAGTTACACCGTCGATGCTCTGGCGCCATGGGGTGTTTATGCCGATGGCGGCACTATCCACGATTTTGGAGACGACATAAGTGTAGTCGATAGCTTCGGTTCGGTTCTGTACCCCGACACATCGGGGCTCAGTTTTCAGGCCGATGTGGACTATATTTCTACAGAAACTGGTCAGTCGGATTTTAGTCCCGCCGAGTTTACAATCTCGCTCTCGGCCATTCAAGGCACAATCGAACTAGTCCCAGAACCCATCACAGCCCCCGCCATTATTCCCCTAATCCTCGCCCTCTTTCTCCGCACACGCCGCCGCCCGCTCCCCACTCCCCATCCAAGTTAAAATCTCCCTATGCCGAAAGGGCGTCCGCCTTTCCGCAAGGCCTCCTCCCCTACATCCGCCGTCGCAGCGCCGCGCGCCTCCGCTTTCCCTCACCTCGCCGGTTTCGCCGCCCTCTTAATCGCCACGCTCTTCGTCTACTGGCCCGCCCTCCAAGGCGCGCTCCTCTGGGACGACGAAAACCACATCACGCGCCCCGCGCTCCTCTCCCTTCACGGCCTCTCGCGCATCTGGGTGGAACTCGGCGCCACTCAGCAGTATTACCCGCTCCTCCACAGCGCCTTCTGGTTCGAGCATCACCTCTGGGGCGATTCCGTCCTCGGTTATCACCTCATCAACGTCCTTCTGCACGCCGCTTCCGCCATGCTGGTTGTGCTCATCGTCCGCCGTCTATCGCTCCCCGGCGCCTGGCTCGCAGGATTCGTTTTCGCTCTGCACCCCGTTTGTGTCGAGGCCGTCGCCTGGATCTCCGAACAGAAGAGCACCCTCTCCGCCTTCCTCTGCCTCGCCGCGCTCCTCGTCTATCTGCATTTCGATGATTCGCGCGACCGCCGCAGCTATCTCCTCGCCTCGGCCCTCTTCCTGCTCGCGCTGCTCAGCAAAACCGTTGTCGCCGTCTTGCCCGCGGCCCTGCTGGTTATCTTCTGGTGGCGCCGCGGCCGTCTCGATCTCCGCCGCGACCTTCTCCCGCTCGCGCCCTGGCTAGCCGCCGGAGCCTCCGCCGGACTTTTCACCGCCTGGGTCGAGCGCACTTACATCGGCGCCGGCACTCCCGAGTTCGCCTTCCCCTTCGCGCAGCGCCTGCTCATCGCCGGCCACGCCATCTGGTTCTACGCCGCCAACGTTATCTGGCCCGCCAACCTCATCTTCAATTACCCTCGCTGGCAATTCGCGCCGCCTTCGCTCGCCGATTACCTATACCCTGCCGCCGCACTCGCCGTCGGCGCCGCCTGCCTCGTCATCGCGCGCCGCCGCCGCGCCCCATTCGCCGTGTACCTGCTTTTCGTCGGCGTGCTCTTTCCCGTGCTCGGCTTCTTCAACGTGCTGCCCTTCCGGTACTCGTTCGTCGCCGATCACTTCGAATATCTCGCCACGCTCGCGCTCATCATCCCTCTATGCGGCTGGCTTACCGAGCAGTCTCGCCGCATCCGCACGCCCCACGCAGCCACCGCGCTCGCCATCATTCTCGTCCTCCCGCTCGCCCTTCTCACCGCGCGGCAAAGCGGCTTCTACAAAGATTCCGAAACCCTGTACCGCGAAACCATCGCGCGCAATCCCGCAAGCTGGTTCGCGCGCAACAACCTGGGCGTCATCCTGCAAACACAGCCTGGCCGCCTGGACGACGCCATCTCTGAATTCCGTACCACCGTCAAACTCGCGCCCGATTTTCCGCAAGGCCACTCCAACCTCGCCGGCGCCCTCCTCCAATCCGGCGACCCCGCGCGTCTTCCCGAAGCCATTGCCGAATACCAAACCGCCCTGCGCTGGGAATCCGATTACGCGGAGTTGCACAGCAACCTCGCCGACGCCTACGCCCGCACCTCCGGCCGTTCCTCCGATGCCATTCGCGAATATAAACTCGCGCTCCAACTCGATCCTCACCTGATCCACGCCCACGCCAATCTCGGCGGCCTCTACGCGCAGATGCCCGGGCACATGCAGCAGGCCGCCAGTGAATTCGACGCCGCGCTACGCATCGATCCCACACTGCCCGAACTGCACCTCAACGCCGGCATGGCGCTCGCCCAACTCCCCGGCCGCATGGATGGGGCTATCGCCGAATTTCAGGCCGCAATCCGGCTGAATCCGAACCTGGCACAAGCCCATTTCGATCTCGCAGCGGCCTACGCGCAAACTCCCGGCCGTATGCAAGATGCCGTTGCGGAATGCCAAACCGCGCTCCGCCTGAACCCCGATTTCGAGCCTGCCACCGAGCTGTTACAAGAGCTCCTTGCCGCCGCACAGCCTGCGCGACACGGCCTCTAAAAAGAAAAAGGCAGCGCGGCCATCTGACCGTGCTGCCCATTTCGAAACTTGCCGCTGCTTACCGGCGGCCGTGGAACCCGCCGTGGGACCCGCCACGAAATCCGCCCCTGTACGCGGGCGCGTATCCATGCCCGTAATACCCGTGGCCCCATCCGCCGCCGAAGCCAATCCCGATTGACGGTCCCACATACACCGGCGCCGGCGCAACATAAGGCGCCGCGTAGTACGGGTTCGCATACGGGTCAGCATAAGGCACGGGCGCCGGGGCCGGCGCATACGCGTAAGGATAAGGCGCCACCGGAGCCGTATAGACCGGTCCTCCGATCGCAACCCCAAAGTGCACGCGAGCGTCGGCCGCGCGCGGAGCGCCGAAAGCCAGCAGGCCCGCCAGCGCCATCATCGGAAGTCCAATCTTTTTCAGCATTTTCTTGCCCTCCACTACATTGGACGCCACCCGTGGAAAGGCGATTGAAAATGTATGTAAACGCGCCTCTGTGCGCTACAGACCATGCGCCGCGTCGGCGGCCATCTTCACAATATCGATCCCGCCAATTCCCACCCGCAGCCTGATGTGGTGCGCCCCCGCCTCGCCCTGGCTCATGTACTTCTCACCCACCAGCACGCGGCTCCTGTACTGGCCTTCGTAATCCGTGTACACGTTGCCCATCCTCACCTTTGCGTCCATCGCATACCGCGCCGGCTCCGGCAACTGCACCACAATATCGCCAAACCGCGTCGTCGCATCGATGTCGCCCGCCGCGCCATACACCAGCACGCTGCCGTCTCCGTGATGCACCACCAGCTTCGCCTCGCGCGGAATCATTACCCGGCACTCCACCGTTGCGTTCGTCGCCCCGTGCAGCCAGCGTCCCCAGAAATGCCGCTTCGGCGGCTTCATCTCCACGGCCACGTCATTCCCGCGCTTCTCCACCACAAGGTCGACGCTCGCCAGTCTCTGCTTCACCGCATCGCGGTTGCCCGCATTCGCATATTCGGTCGTCGTCAGCGTCGCTTCCACGCGCGGCTGGTCCCACGTTTCGATGTTCAAATCTCCGGCCGTACCGCTCACACGCACCGTCCCTCCCGTGACAAAATCCACGCTCTGCCCCGTCTTCACATTCACGCGCTGCAGTGGCGCCTGCGCGTTTGCCAACGTTGTCCCGAATAACACCGCCACCGCGAAGCCTGCGAATCGTTCGACCATTTCCTCATCATCTCACTTGCTAAACTGGTATTTCCCGTGGAAAAATCCCCCTGCCTTGCGTCCATGGGCTACCTTATATCTGAAAACCATGCAACTTGAGAAGACTTACGAGCCGAACCGCTTCGAACCCCACTGGGCGCAGTGGTGGATCGATTCCCAACTTTTCCGTGCCATCGCTAAACCCAGCGCCAAAGTCTTCTCACTCGTAATTCCGCCTCCCAACGTCACCGGTTCCCTCCACATCGGCCACATGCTGGAGCACACCGAAATCGATGTCACCATCCGCTGGCATCGCATGCTCGGCGAAGAAACGCTCTGGCTTCCTGGAACCGATCACGCCGGCATCGCCACACAAATGGTCGTCGAGCGCAAGCTCGCTGAAGAAGGTCTCAATCGCATCGAGCTCGGCCGAGAAGAGTTCGAAAAGCGCGTTTGGCAATGGAAGGCGCAATACGGCGACACCATCAAACGCCAAATGGTTCGCCTCGGCGCAAGCTGCGATTGGAGCCGCGAGCGTTTCACTCTCGATCCCGGTCTCTCCCGCGCCGTTCGCGAGGTCTTCGTCCAACTCTACGAAAAAGGCCTCATCTATCGCGGCGAGTACATGATCAATTGGTGCCCTCGCTGCCTCACTGCCCTTTCCGATCTCGAAGTCTCGCACACCGAAACCGACGGCAGCCTGTGGCACCTCCGCTATCCGGTCACCGGTGTCCCCGGCCGCTCCGTCACCGTCGCCACCACCCGTCCGGAAACCATGCTGGGCGATACCGCCGTCGCCATCAATCCAAAAGATGAGCGGTATCTCAATCTGCACGGCCATACCGTCCAACTTCCGCTCATGGATCGCGAGATCCCCATCATCCTCGATGAATTGGCCGACCCCGAGTTCGGCACCGGCGTTGTCAAAGTCACCCCCGCGCACGATCTCAACGATTTCGAGGCCGGCCGCCGCCACAATCTGCCCAAAATTCAAGTCATCGACGATCACGGCGTCATGACCGAAGCCGCTGGCCCGTACGCCGGCCTCGATCGCTTCGAGGCCCGCAAACGCGTGCTCGCCGATCTCGAAAAATCCGGCGTACTCGTCAAGACCGAGCCCTACAAACTGAACCTCGGCAAGTGCGATCGCTGCAAAACCGTCGTCGAACCGCTCATCTCCACCCAGTGGTTCGTCAAGACCAAGCCGCTCGCCGAAAAGGCCATTGAAGCCGCCGAATCCGGCCGCATCGTCTTCATTCCCGCCAATTGGAAGAAGACTTACGACGAATGGATGTACAACATCCGCGATTGGTGCATTTCCCGCCAGCTCTGGTGGGGCCATCGCATCCCTGCGTGGCACTGTTCCGAGTGCCATGAAATCATCGTCGCGCGTGAAGTCCCGAAAGCCTGTAGCCGCTGCGGCTCTGGCGAACTCAAACAGGATACCGACGTGCTCGATACCTGGTTCAGCTCCGGCTTGTGGCCTTTCTCCACGCTCGGCTGGCCCGATCAGACCGAAGATCTCGCCGCTTTCTACCCTACGTCGCTACTCATCACTGGCTTCGACATTCTCTTCTTCTGGGTCGCCCGCATGGCCATGCTCGGCATCGAATTCATGGGCGATGTTCCGTTCCGCCAGGTCTACATCCACGGCCTTGTGCGCGATGCCGACAAGCAGAAAATGTCGAAGACTCGCGGCAACACCATCGATCCGCTCGTCGTCACCGAAAAATACGGCACCGACGCCGTTCGCATGGCTCTCCTGCAAGGCGCCGCGCCCGGCACCGACATCGTGCTCACCGAGCAGCGCATGGAGAGCAGCCGCGCCTTCGCCAACAAGATCTGGAACGCCGCCCGCTTCCTCTTCATGAGCATGGAGCGCTCTGCCGTCGAACCGTGGGTTCCCGAAAGCCTCGAAACCTTCACGCCGGAGCCCGATCTCGACACCATGGCCGTCGCCATCGAGGATCGCTGGATCTTCAGCCGCCTCAATACCTGCGCCGATCAGGTCAATCGCGCCATCGAAACCTATCGCTATCACGAAGTCGCCCAGTTGCTCTGGCACTTCTTCTGGCACGAGTTCTGCGATTGGTACATCGAGCTCAAAAAGCTCCGCTTCCGCGAGAATTCCGGTCTGGATTCCGGCTGGCGCAACACCCTCGCTGCGTTCGAAAACGCGCTGCGCCTGCTCCATCCCGCCATGCCCTTCCTCACCGAAGAGCTCTGGCAGCGGCTCGCCACCGATCGCGCCACTCGCCCCGTCTCCATCTCCATCGCGCTCTATCCGCAATACCGCGCCGGCCTCACCGATTTTGCCGCCGAACGCGAAATCGAAATCGTCCAGGAAATCGTCACCATGGCGCGCAACCTGCGCACCGAAGCCAAGCTCGACCCCAAGCAGCAGCTCGCCGCCACGCTCTATTCGCGCGGCCCCGGACTTGAAGTCGCGCAGCGCCACGCCGAACCCATCCAAAAGCTAGCCAACATCAAGCTCGCCTTCAAAGCCGAAGCCGCGCCCAAAGCGCCCGTCATCCGTTCCACCGCCGCCTTCGACCTCGTCTTCGAAGTCCCCGCCTCGCAGGAAGAGGCGCAGCGCAAACGTCAGGGCAAAGATTGCGAACAGCTCGTGAAAAACATCGCCAATAGCGAGCGTCAGTTGACCGACGATACGTTCCTCTCTCGCGCCCCCGCGCACATCGTCGATTCCATTCGTCAGAAGCTGGCCGAGTACAAAGCGCAGGCCGAAAAGCTCGGTTGCTTATGATGGAAATCGTCCGCCTCGCGCTCGAAGAGGACATCGGCCCTGGCGATGTCACTTCCAAAGCCTGCGTCCCCGAAGACTGCGTAGCGCGCGCCACTTTCCTTGCGCGCGAAACGCTCGTGCTCGGCGGCGTCGAAGTCCTTCAGCAAATCTTCCCAGAGATCACCCTCCTCAAGCACGATGGCGATGTCTGCCACGATGGCGATATCATCGCCCGCGTCGAAGGCAACGCCCGCCTGCTGCTCGAACGCGAGCGCGTCTCGCTCAACTTCCTGCAGCGGCTCAGCGGCGTCGCCAGCCTCGCCCGCCAATTTGCCGAAGCCGTCGCAGGCTCCAAGTGCCGCGTGCTCGACACTCGCAAAACCACGCCCGGCATGCGCATTCTCGAGAAGCGCGCCGCTGCCGCCGGAGGCATCACCAACCATCGCGTGGGCCTCTTCGACGCCATTCTCATCAAAAACAATCACATCGCCGCCGCCGGCAGCCTCCGCGAAGCTGTACTGCGCGCCCGCGAACAATCCCCGCTCCCCATTGAGGCCGAAGTCCGCACCCTCGCCGAGCTCGAAGAGGCCCTGGCCTGCGGCGTTTCGCATCTTCTGCTCGACAATCTCACCCCGGCTGAAGCCGCCGATTGGATTCGCCAAATCGAAGGCCGCGCCACCGTCGAACTTTCCGGTGGCATCAACCTCCGCACCGTCCGCGCCTACGCCGATACCGGCGCCGATTTCGTTTCCGCCGGCGTCATCACCCATTCCGCGCGTTCCATGGACATCTCGCTCCGCCTGGAACTTCTGTGAACCTCGAATCGCTTCGCCGCGCCCATTCGCACCGCCCGATCGCCTACTACGCCTCCATCGATTCCACCATGACCGCGGCCGCGTGCCTGCCGCGCGGCGCCATCGTCATCGCCGGCGAACAGACCGCCGGGCAAGGCCGCCACGGTCACGCCTGGCACTCCGAAGCCAACGCCGGCATCTATCTCTCGACTGTTCTTGATCCCGGTCCCGTCCTCACCCTCGCCATCGGCCTCGCCACCGTGGAAGCCATTGCCGAAACCACCGGCATCGCCTGCGACCTCCGTTGGCCCAACGACGTCATGCTCGATGACAAAAAGTGCGCCGGCATCCTCGTCCAATTGGTCGACGGCCTCGCTATCGTCGGCATCGGCATCAACGTCAACCACGCCGCCTTCCCGCCCGCCATCGCCGCCGAAGCCACCTCCCTCCGCATTCACAAAGGCGCGCCGCTCGCGCTCGAACCCATCGTCGAAGCGCTTATAACCGCCATCGATCGTTATGCGGACCTGCCCAACGAACAGGTTCTCGATCTCTTTACGCACGCCTCCAGCTATGTTCGCGGCCGCCGCGTTGTCGTCAATCAACCCACCGGCGACAGCGCCGAAATTCGCGGCGTCACCGCGGGCCTCGACCCCGCCGGCTTCCTCAAGGTCCGCCAGGACGATGGCGCTGTCGCCCTCATCCTCGCCGGAGGTGTTCGTGCCGCAAATTAGCCTGCATTTCTCACACAGGTTCGTTGCAAGGCGCGTGAGAAGGCCGTGGATACGAGGCGCGCGAAGGTCAGCGCGCGGAGGGCCGTAGCGGCTCGAGCACGCTGAACGAGCGCAACGAAGTAGGCGCAGCCTTATCGCGCGCCGGAGCAGAAGGTGTGTGAGAAATGCAGGCTAGCGCGGTGTGATGCGGACCGCGCCTCTTGCTTCAATCTCGCCGGTCTGCTCGTGTAGATCCACTTCATCAGCACGTAAAACCGTTTCGCCGGCGCAATGTTGCGCCGCTCCCGTCTTGACGCAGACCGGTATTTTGATCTCTACGTCGCCTTTCAAATGAATCACGGAAGGATACCCAGGTCCTCGTTCAATCTCCAACGCCGCCACTGTCAACGGTTGCGTACTGCTTTCAATCGGTACGGACAGGTGTTTCCGCTCATCCTGCGCGCCGAGTGCGGCGGCTGAGGCCAGAACAATCAACAATATCTTCACGGGCGCTCCTGCTCCTTCGTGCAGCTTTCGACGAACAGGAATGGATTTCCGTTTCTCCGGTCTGCGGTATTTCCGGCCCAAGCTTCGGGCGAATTTTTCACGCGAAGGGGCTTTTCGCCATGGACAAAGCGACTCCTCGAACACAAATGAACACCTGTGGTTTGCAGAACCCCATCGGTGTGCCGCTTGCTGTGAGCCAGAGGGAGGTACCAACCATGAACAACCCCATAATTGATCAACCAAGGACCGGCCCGAATATCGAACACCGCGAAGGAACAATTGCGCGATCCATCGAACAGCAGACCGCCAAAGTCCCTTCCGACGTTTTTCTCTGGGCCGCCCTAAGCTCAATGGCCGGCTCTCTAGTCCTGAAAATCACCGGCAGCGACAAGACCGCAAATTTCGTTGGCCAGTGGGCGCCCACGTTTCTGATTCTCGGACTCTATAACAAGATGGTAAA
>DATAUH010000265.1:0-6579 GCA_036268375.1 Bryobacteraceae bacterium
TCGTTCTGCTGGGCCGAACTGGCCACGAGCGATCCGGAAGCGGCGAAGAAGTTTTATACCAGCATGTTTGGCTGGTCGTATAAAGACAATCCTATGCCGAACGGGGTCTACACGGTCTATCAGGTAGACGGCAATGATGCGGCGGCGATGTATCAGGGGCAACCGGGAGTGCCGCCGAACTGGCAGCCGTTCTTTGCGACGACGGATGTGGATGCGAGCGCGGGCAAAGCGAAGGAACTTGGCGCCGAGATTGTGATGGGTCCGATGGACATTGGGCCTCCGGGCAGCATGGCGGTGGTGAAGGATCCGCAGGGCGTATTTTTCTCGCTGTGGCAGGGGAAGGAAAATATTGGACTGACGCACGGCGGCCCGTTGAACCGCGTATTGTGGCCGGAAGTGGCGACGCCGGATCCGGCGGGCGCGGCGGCTTTTTATAGTGGGCTGTTTGGTTGGACGACGAAGCCGGCGAGTGGATACGACACCGCGGAGTACGTCGAGTTATCGAACCAAGGCGAGAGCTTTGGCGGTATGCTGCCGATGCGCGGCGATATGTGGAAGGGCATTCCGCCGCACTGGCTACTGTATGTGACGGTGGCGGATTGCAACGAACGAGCGGAGCATGCGAAGTCGTTGGGCGGCAGTATTTGCGTGCCTCCGAGAGACATACCGAACGTGGGGCGCTTCTCGTTATTGGGCGACCCGCAGGGCGCGCGCATCTGCATCATACAGATGACGGGCCAGCACGCAGCAGCGTAATTCGAGCTGAGGGCAGGTTGCGGCCAGCCTGCCCTCAGGCTTCGATGAGATCGACGATCTGTTTAGTGACGGCTTCGGTGTCCTGTTCGATGGCGAGTTGCGAAAAGATGCCTTCGAGCGTAGGGAGCGACATCAACGTACGGAGGCGATCGATGGAATCGTTCGCGACGACGTTGCCTTTGTGCAGAATGACTATATTCGAGCAGACGCGTTCGACGGTGTCGAGCTCATGCGAACTGAAGAGGACGACTTTGCCGTGCGCGGCGAGGCGTTGAATGAGGCCGCGGAGGATCAGCGCGGAGTTAACATCAAGCCCGGAGAACGGCTCATCGAGCAGGACCAGATCGGGATTGTGCAGGAGCGCGGCGGCGAGCAGGATCTTCTGGCGCATGCCTTTCGAATACGAAGAAATGGGCACGTAGCGATCACCCCACAGCGAGAGCAGGTGGAGAAAGCCCTCTACTTTTTCGACGAGGAGCTTGCCAGGCAGGCCTCGCAGTTCGCCCACCATGACGAGATATTCGGCGCCGGTGAGGTGCGTATAGAGATGCGGCTCTTCGGGTACGTAGCCGAAGCGCTGGCGGTAGTGAATCAAGTCGCGGTAGATGGGCTGGCCGTCGAAGAGGATTTCACCGTCGGAGGGATCGATGAGTCCGGTGATCATTTTGAGCGTGGTAGATTTTCCCGAGCCGTTGGGCCCAAGATAGCCCGTAACTTTGCCAGTCTGGGCGGTGAAGCTGACGTTTTTTACCGCGGCGATTCCGTTGTAGCGTTTCGAGACGCCTCGCAACTCAAGCATGGGGGAGCTTCCTCGTGATGAAAAATGGCCGGCTCTTCGATGACTTCGGCGCCAAGGTGGAACACTGGCGGGCGCATCATCAGCAGTCCGAAGACGAGCCACAGATGCAGGATGCCGCCCAGAAATGCGGCGGCGATTTTCCATGTGCCACAACCGATGATCCACTGGCGCAGGATGGAGAGCAGCGCGTCGCCGAAAAGTGCGGGCTGAGTACGCCAGGGGCTTGCGGCCGCGGATTCATCGAAGATCCACAACATTTCTTCGCCAAACTGGCGACGGAAGGAACGCGGATGTAGATAGATCAGACTGCTATAGAGGGCGCGGCTCATGTGGCTCTCCGGGTGCGCAGGCGCGTTTTGGCGGCGCGGATCAACTCTTCGAGGCGTTCGACGTCGGCGGCGAGAACCTTGCGTCCGAACTGCGTGAGGCGATAGTAGCGGCGGCGGGGGTCGTCATCTTCAGAGCGGCGCGGGGCGTCTTCCACGATGCCCTGATTCATTAATTTTTGGAGATTGTCATAGAGCGTACCGGGGCCGAGTTTGTACTGGCCTTCGGATTGACGCGCTACTTCCTGCATGATGCCGTAACCGTGCCGGTCCTCGGCGGCAAGCGAAAGCAGGATGTAAAGATTGGCGGGCGAGAGTGGCAGGAAATTCGGAACTTCGCTCATGCTCGGATCTCGTTATATCGGATTCCGAATGAGAAGTCAAGCGTGGTCGATGCCAGAAGGTGAAACTCTTGCGGCCGCTCAAGGATCAGTAATCAAAAGGAGAAACAGGATTGAATTATCGACTGCTGGGACATAGTGGACTGCGCGTGAGCGAAATGTCGCTGGGAACGATGACGTTTGGCGAAGAGTGGGGATGGGGCGCGGCGAAGGACGAGGCGCGCAAGATTTATGACGCTTATCGCGAGGCCGGCGGTAATTTTATCGACACGGCGAACCTGTATACGCAAGGCGCGAGCGAGCGCATGGTGGGCGAATTTATTCAGGGACATCGCGGCGAGATGGTGGTGGCAACCAAATACACCAACGCGGCTCCGGGCAAGGATGCGAATGCGGGCGGGAACCAGCGCAAGAGCATGATGCAGGCGGTGGAGGCGAGCCTGAAGCGGTTGAACACCGACTACATCGATCTCTATTGGCTGCACATATGGGACAAGATTACACCGGTGGAGGAGGTGATGCGCGCGTTTGACGACCTGGTACGGCAGGGCAAGGTGTTGTACGTTGGCGTCTCGGATGCGCCGGCGTGGTGGGTGGCGCAGGCAAATACAATTGCGACGCTGCGCGGATGGTCGCCCTTCGTGGGTTTGCAAATCGAATACAGCCTGGTGGAGCGCACGGTGGAACGGGAATTAGTGCCGATGTCGAAGGCGTTGGACCTGGGACTTGTGGCGTGGTCGCCGCTTGCGGGCGGGGTGCTGACGGGTAAGTATGCGGATGGGAAATCGGGAGAGGGCGCGCGGTATTCGAGCGAGATGATGCAGGGATTCCTGCCAGAACGGGAGCGGCAGAATCGCGTGGTGGCGGCGCTGAAAAAGGTGGCTGCGGAAGTGGGACGGTCGTTGGCGCAGGTTGCGCTGGCGTGGCTGCGGTATCGCGATGTGCCGGTGGTTCCGATTATCGGCGCGCGTAAGCTTTCGCAGTTCGAGGATAATCTGGCGAGTTTGACCGTAACGCTGACGGCGGATCAGGTAAAGGCGCTCGAGGAAGCGAGCCGCATCGAGTTAGGTTTCCCGCACGATTTTTACAAGCTGGATATGGTGCGCAACTTCGTCTACGGTGGGTTGGGCGATCAAATACTGATGTAATGCTTAATTTTTGTGGATGGGAACGTCGATCTTCTTTCCGGCAATGACTACGCCGAAATTGGGATCCTTTGAAGTGCCATCGATCTGAATTTCGAGGTAGGTTCCGGCGCCCCGCTTTTCGAAGAGGCGGTCCACGGCTTTCAGCGCGAAGCTTTTCCAGCCGGTGACGAGCTCTGAAACGGTGGCCTGGAGCCTCAGGGCGCCGTCGAAATTGAGCGCGTCAGTATCGAGGTTGTAGTCGCCGTGAAGATTGAGATTGGCTCCGGGCACGCCGAAGGATACGCGTTTGAAGTGAAGCGCGGCGTTCTCCAGATGAAACTCGCCGGACATGTGGGAGACGGCAGAGGGTGTGCCGGGGTCGTCCGCCTGTCCACGCGCCCGCTTGCTGAAGCTATCGAGATGATCCTGAATGGTGGAGTGGACGAACTTGCCGTCGAGTACGGTGAAGGTTCCGTCGAGAATGAGTTTATCGCGCACTTTCTTTGATAGCGGCGGGATATCGAGCTTAGTTTTGAGCGTGAGCCGTCCTTCCATGAAGGGGGAGCCTTTCATCGCGAGCCGCAAAATGTCGTGCATGTTACCGTCGGGCATGTTCACATCGAGCGAAATAACGCGCGGCTGATGTTGTTGATGTTTGATAATGCCGCCGCTGGTGGTGAAGTGAGTTGACCCGAGAGTTGCCTGCACCGGCTGCAAAATGGTGTTGCCGTTGGTGCCGTCGACGAGCGCGTTGAAGTGAGTCATCAAGGGCACGGGATTCCCGGACCTTTTCAAGCGGAAATCCGGAACGGACGCTTCACCGTTGACCTTGAGCGCTTCCAACTGCCCTTCGAAGTGACCGGTCGAATGCAGAGTCCCCGCAATGCCGTTAAAGACGCCAAGGTCTGCATTGTCGAACGTGTAATCGCCCGTGACGGGCGAGTCGCCGGGGTCTTCCGTGCTCCACGGCCCGAAGGTTCCGATGGCGTGGATGTGGCCAGGTGGCTTGGCGTTCCTCAATGACACGTCGTATTTCATGGGCGCACCGGGACGCACGCTTTGCAGAAGGAGATTCGCGATCTCAAAGCGAAGCGGTGTGCGCGTGGGATCTTTGGGCTGCATTACCAGGGCGGCGTTCTTGATTTGAATGCGCGCGAAGGAGACGCTGGGGCTCTTGGCGTCCTTCTTGTCTTTATCTTTATCCTGTTCTTTGTCTGTATTTGATGCATGCGGAGAAGAGCCGAGACTGGGACGCTCGCCGCGCGGAGGGATTTTAATTTCCATGCCGTCGATGGTGACCACCGAAACCTGGACGGGCGGATGGAGCAGCGAATCCAGACTGACTTCGCCGCTGAAGGTGTGTATGGAGAAGAGCGGGGGCGCGCCAGGGCGATCCTTGGAGCGCATGGTCAGGCTATCGCCTTCAATTCGGGCGACTGCTCCGTGTCCGAGTGTAAGGATCAGGTGCAGAAGTGAGACTTTGGGAAGGCGCAGGCGCAAGGCGCGAAGTTCGACATCGCTGTTGAAGCGCTGGCTGAGATAACGGACGGCGGTTTGGCGCGCGTAGGGTTCGATTCGCGCCATGATAATTGAGGCGGCAATCCAGACCCCTGCGACGAGTACCGCCGCGAAAACGCCCGCTGCGATGATCCAATTGCGTCGTCTGATAGTCATGCTTCGCCTACTTGGGATTTCCCAGCGGGACGCCGTAGATCCAGAGGTCGAAGAGGTCGTTCAGATTTTTCGCGGTGGCCTTCATAGGATTGCTCTTATCGGAGCGTCCGGCGCCGGCCCGGTTTCGGTTACCCCGCACGCCGGCGAAGGCGCGCTGAAAATCCTCACTGCTTGCTGTCTGTCCCCACTTCGAGCTGGTAAATGTTCGCACGCCATCCCAAAATGCCGCGTCGCCTACCATCTGTCGCGCCACGTACAGAAAGCACACCGCTTTGTGTGTCTCTAGCGCGATGCCATCTGCGCTTTCGGACGCATCGGCCAGCGGTTTGTCATTCCCTCGCGCGCGCAACTGAGTGTAGAGATCCCGAGAGCGTGAAATTTCGCGCTCAAACACTGCCTTGCCCAGCCTCTGCTCCAGAAATGTATCCGCCAAAAAAGCGGGAAGGCCAAAGGTGAGCCAGTTAGCACCCTCATCTTTTGTTGCAATTCCCACGCCAAACCACTGTTGAGCGATTGCAAAAGAAACTGCCTGGAGAGCCCCTATGTCATCCGAAAGATTTTTGCTAAACGAATCGGGCAGCAGGGCAAGGCCGCCGGCCTTCGCATAAGTGGCGCCGGCGTGTATGAAGGCCTGCGTGTAAGTCGTACCCGGATACGCCTTGCCGGTTCGTTCGCCGAGATAGCGCAGGGCTGCACCGGCGAGCTCGGCAGCCTCGGCGGGGCCAGCAAGAGTTCTGAGCTTGACGCCGCTCGCGTCGGTGACGCTTTCGGAGAAGGCGCCGGCGGTGAAACCAAATTCCGCAGCTGGCGCCGCGGTATCGAGGTTCCATTCGGTGGCCATGCCGCCAGGGACGGCGTGTGAGTTTACGAGTGAGCCGCTGGCCGCCGTCTTCCACGTTTCGGGCGCTGTGAGGGTGAGATGGAATCTCGCGCGTTCGCCGGGCCGATCGTTGCACGGCAGCCAATCACTAACTTGTACACCGGCGATCTGGTTGGATGAAATGATGAGGCCGTCCGAAGGCGGGGCTTCGTACTGAATTTCGAGCGTAAGCCGCGCGTCGGGCTGGAGCGGGCGGGTTAATGCGATGACGAGCGACTTACCTTTACGCTCGAAATACTGCCGCTCCTTGCCTGCGAGCACGGCTTTGATGGTGAGGCCAGCCGAGTCCAGCTCTAGGGCAGAGACGGCCGACTCCGCGCGACCTCGAAAGGTGAGAAAGGCATCGCCCGTGAGACTCGCATTGGGTTTCGCGACGAGAGAGACAGCGTAACTTTCGACGATGTAAGGGCGGGGGAGAGAGGCGGCCCCGAGTGTGGCAAGGCCGCAGATGAAGGCGAGGGCCGAACGCGTCAAAATCTTCATTCGGCCGCCTTGCGCGCGAACAGCGAAGCTATTTGGCGATTACGCCTTCGGCAACGGAATGGGCATGCTTGCGTTTCCACCACAGCTTTACATCCGGCCAAAACTCCTTGGCCACATTCGAAAACGTATCGGTCGCGACTGCGATGAGCAGCTTATCTACATTGTCCTTCGCATCGCGCGTGTCCGGGTAGTA
>DATAUH010000266.1:0-14497 GCA_036268375.1 Bryobacteraceae bacterium
GCCGTGGATACGAGGCGCGCGAAGGTCAGCGCGCGGAGGCGTACTTGAACAGTACGTCGAGCACGCTGAACGAGCGCAACGAAGTAGGCACGGCCTTATCGCGCGCCGGAGCAGAAGGTGTGTGAGAAATGTAGGCTAGTCGCCGCTGACTTTTTCGCTGCCGGCTCTTTCACCGCTCCGCCGCCGTTGCGTGGAAAAGCTGCTTTCGGGATTCAGCACAGCGATGTACCGCAAGTTTCGATAGAGTTGGTTGTAATCCAGGCCGAAGCCGACGACAAAACGATCTGGGATTTCGAAACAGCGGTAGTCCACGGGAGCCTTCGCGATGCGTCGCGACGTGCGGTCCAGCAGCGTGCAGACCGCCAGCGAATTCGGCGAGCGACTCGCTAGCGTCTGCAAGAGATAACGCAATGTCAGACCGGTGTCGATCACATCTTCGATCAGGATCACGTCGTCGCCTTCGATGGCGTCGTCCAGATCCTTCGCGATCCGCACCACGCCGGGCGAGCCGCTCTTGTTCGAGAAGCTGGAAATCGCAAGAAAATCGATCTTCACCGGCGCCTCGATATAACGCGCAAGCTCTGTCAGAAAAAAGATTGAGCCTTTCAAGACGCCGATCAGCTTAACCGTACGCCCCGCGTAATCACGGGTAATTTGCGCAGCTACCACCCGGATGCGCTGCTCGATCTCTTCTTCGGTGAAGAGAATCCTTTCTAATCCCTGCGGCTCCGGCTGGCTCATGCCTCCACCGGCCGCTGCGCGAGGGCGTATTTGAAGATCAGATTCTCTAGATCTTTGGCGTAAAACACCTGCACGTTGATATCGGGGTAGAGTTCCCGCAGCCGCCGTACTTTTCGGTTCTTTTTGGTCACGAGCGATTGCTTCATAGTAGTGAGTTCCACGTACAGGTTGAACTCGGGCAGGTAAAAATCGGGCGTGAAGGCCTCCAGTACCTCGCCGTTCGGTCCGGTTTGAACAGGAAAGCTGCGCGGCTCATATTCCCATGCGATCCGATAGAAATCGAGAAGATTGGCGAACATCTGTTCGCTGTGGTGAGCGAAGATCGTCTTGCGCAGCGCGGCATTCCCGGAAGGCGTCAGCCCGAAGCGCGCCAGGCGGTAACGCATTTGAAACTGTAGTTGCGCTTCGGCGGCCGAGGACAGGAATCCGCGCTCGGCAAGCCCCATTAAGGTCGCCGCTGTCGCAATCAGTTCCGCCATCTGCTCGGAGTTGAGTGACTCGGCGTTGAACACCAGGTCGAAAAGCTCCGCTGTCGCCCGCGGTTTGCCGAACTTGGCCTTGCGATCGGCGCGCTCCGCGGCTTCCTGATCGAGCATCAACTGCCGCGCAGCAGGCCTTTCCAGGCGATGGTCCAGCATTAAATTCCCGATGCGCACGTTCTCCGGCGCCACTACGTGCGCGCGCAGGAGACCAGGGAAATACCGCGCCTGCAGTTCGCCGCCCGCTGCGCTATACACGATGTGATGTTCCGTCGCGAGACGCCCCAGAATCAAAGTCGCCAGACTGGGCCACGCTTTGGCAGGGATCTCCGTGTTTTCGCCGAACTCTTCCGCGCTCAACTTGCGGAGCCGAGATTGCGTGATCAACTCAAACCGGAGGCGCAACGCCGTGATGCGCGCAACCTCCTCAAACCGGCATCCGGGGTGACCCGACACCGCGATCAAGGCCATGTGACACCGCCATCATAGCGCGCTTGAGCAGTCGAAGCGCCGCCAGCCCTCACCGGCGTTTCCCTCAAAACGCAAAATCTGAGAAATGATTCCGAGTGTCTCCACCACGCGGGGGCCGGGACGGTTGAAATACTGATTTCCATCCGCCAGATACACGCGGCCGTCGCGCACCGCGCGCAGTTCGCGCCAATCGGGCCGTTCCGTCAGCCAGTGCATCTCCTGCAGAGTGCGGTCCAAATCGAAACCGCACGGCGCGATCAGCAGCGCATCGGCATCCGCGGCTCTCAAATCCTCCCAAGTCATCCATGGGGAGTGTTTGCCTGCTTGGCCGAAGAGATTCACGCCGCCCGCCATTTCGATCAGCTCGGGCGTCCAGTTACCCGCCGCCATCAGCGGCTCGATCCATTCGATGCAGGCTACGCGCGGGGTATTGGCACGATGGAGGGATATCGTTTTCATCTCCGCCTGACGTTGCGCGATCAACTCCTCACCGCGCTCCGAGATGTCGAGCGCGTGCGCCACCCGGCGAATGCTTTCCCAAATCTGCCCCAGCGAATCCGGCTGCAGCGAAATGATCTCAGGGTTAGATTGTATGCCGCGGGCAAGCGCCTGTTCCACATCGCGCAAACTCACTGCGCAAACTTCGCACTGAATCTGCGTCACAATGTGCGTGGGCCGCACCCTGTCGAGCACATCGTCGAGCACGTCGTAAATGGAAACTGACGTACGCGCCGATTCGCGTACCGCTCGGTCGATTTCGCGGCTATCCGCGTCAATATCGATGCGCGGACGCGTACACACTGGCAAATTGCGCACCGCGGCGGGATAATCGCACTCGTGTGAGCGCGCCACCATCGAATCCACCATGCCGAGCGCATCGATAATTTCAGTGGCGCTCGCAATCATCGAAACGATGCGCGGCATGAACTATGCCGGCTGAGGTACAACGCGTTCGGAACGCGCCACTCCGCGGCTCAACCACGCATGCGCGCCGAACAGAATCGCGGTGTAGATGAGATCCGATTCCAGCGTGCGCCGGTAGAACGGCAGCGCCGCGGTGTAGGACCCCAGCAGACCGCGCCAACCCGGCCCGTAGGTATTCCAGAACAACCAGGCAGGCAGATTCGACACCAGGAAGAATTGCACGCTGCTCAGCAGCGCCACGCCGCCTATCCACGCGGGATTTTCGGTATTGCGCAGCTTCGTTCCCAGCCAGACACTGATTAGGAAACTGGCGTAAACGAAAGGCGTGGCCGCGGAATATCCGCCAACGAACGGGTCCGTGATCGCCATCAACGCGATCGGCAGCGCATAAGCCTGCCATCCGCGCAGCCGCGCTCCCGCGAACAGGCTCAGCGCGCCCACCGGCGCAAAATTCAGATGCTGCACCATGCGCGCCATACCCGCGGTAACGGTGATGGCCGCCGCCCACGGCTTCGGTGTACTGTCCATAGTTTGATTATCCCTCAGCGCGGCCCGAACTCGCGCGATTTGGCTCCCACAACGTTTCGGGCGCGCCCGCAACGTGGCTTGCCCACCGGCTCCACACAAACAGCGCGTCACTCAGGCGATTCAGATAACGAACCGCCTCGGGCGCAATCTCTTCTTCACGCGCCGCGGTTATGAGCAGACGCTCCGCGCGGCGACACACCGTCCGGCACACGTGCAGATCCGCATTCAGACGGCTTCCGCCCGGCAAAACAAACGATCGCAACGGCGGAAGCGAATCGTTCATGTCATCGATTTCCTTCTCAAGTTGAGCGATCTCCGCGTCCGTAACCCGCGCCTGCTTCGGATGAACGTCCTGCGGCAGCGTTGCCAGAATTGAGCCTAAATTGAAAAGCTCGTGCTGCACGCGCAGCAGTATTTCACCCAGTGGCGCAAGGACGCCAGAATCTGCTGTCATTGCGTGGTCGATCGATGCGCGCGCCTCGCCGACAAAGGCGTTCAATTCGTCCACTGTGCCATACGCTTCGATGCGCAGACTGTCCTTCGCCACGCGTTGCCCGCCCACCAGGCTGGTCTGGCCGCTATCGCCGCGCCGCGTATACACGCGGTTGATGGCCAGTCGCGGATTATCGAAAGGTTCGGTCATATCTCCTTGCCCGCGCTCCGTGCAGGCTTTGAAGCAGGCGCTTTCCGGGTGCTTGACTCGATCAAAGTGTACACTAACGTAAGAGCAACATGTGCAACTTCCGCCCGCAGTTTACGCGGATGCTATCCCCTCTGGTTATCATCGCGTGCCTGGCGCCGGCTCATGCGGCCCCGGCCAATTCCGCCGATACCAAGCCCGATAAAAAGCGCTCTCTTGCGCTCTACCAGCAAGGCCAGCGTGCAGATGCAGCGGGGCATCGCGAAGAAGCGATGCGCGAATATACCGAGGCAATTGCGGCCGACCCAAACAACGGCGCGGCGTGGAGCGCACGCGGCCGCGATTATCTTGCCGCGGGCAATCGGGATAAAGCTCTCGACGATTTCAATAAAGCAGTGGAAATGCAGCCTACCGCCGGCGAAAATTACGCCGCCCGCGCGGAATTCTATTCGTCAACTGGACAACTGGCGCGCTCGCTTCCCGATTACACGGCCGCAATCGACATGAGAGTGGAACGTAGCGAGGTCTTCGCCGGACGCGCCAACGTTTACCTTGCGATGAAGGAGTACGACAAAGCCGCGGCCGATTTTGGGGAGGCGATTCGTCTGCGATTAGACAATCCGGAGCCCTACAAAGGCCGTGGAATCGCGCGCGTGGCGCTGGGACAATACCGCGACGCGATTGACGACTTCACTATGGCGCTGGCGCGCAAATTGGATTACGAACAGGTCTTCATAGAGCGCGCCGTTGCCTATTCCGGCCTGAATGACTACACGCGTGCCAAGGCGGATCTGGATGAAGCCATCAAACTGAAGCCTGGTGACGTGCGGGCCTGGCGCGTTCGGGGCGCGGTGCGCGAGCGCCTGCATGACGACCAAGGCGCCATCGCGGATTACACCCAAGCCATGCGCCTCGACCCGAAGGACATTCGCCTGTACCTTTCGCGCGGCGCTGTTTATGCGCGCAACAACCAGTTGCAGGATGCTTTGCAGGATCGCGAACAGGCGGTGAAACTCGAGCCGCGTAATCCGTACGCCTACATCGCGCGCGGCAGTTCGTATCATCTCCTCGGGCAGCACGAAAAAGGACTGTCGGACCGCAGTACCGCGATCGAGATCGATCCCTTATCGCCTATGGGCTGGAGTGCGCGCGGAAGCGCGTACCTGCTGCTGGGCCGCTATGACGATGCGATTTCCGACCTCACGCACGCGCTGGACTTGGATCCCACCAACAAGGAAACCAAGGCGTTCCTGGACCAGGCCGAGGCCGGCAGCAAAGGTCGGACCGAAAGTCCGAAGAATGCCGAGCAGCATCCCGATGCAACGACGGGCGGCCCCAAACCAGAGGCGAAAACCGAGCCGGCGAAGACTGAGACGCCGAACACCGAGTCCCACACCGACGCTCAGCCCGAACCAGCTAAGCCGGTGACGCCCACGCCGAAGCCGACCGTCACGCCCACGCCGCCTATCGCGACCGCCGCGCCACCGGCTCAGCCAGCCGCATCCACTCCCGAGGCAGCAAAGCGGCCTCCGGCGCCAAAGAGCGAGGCGTTCGCTTTACAAGCTGAAGGCCGCAAACTGATGGCGGATGGCAAACTCCCGGCCGCAATTCAGAAACTCACCGAATCCATCGAAGCCGACCCTGGCGCCGCCTTGGCCTACAATGCTCGCGGCTACGCTTATCTGCGCGCGCGCCAATACACGGAAGCCATCGCGGATTTCGACAAAGCCATTGAACTACGTCCGAACTACGCCAATGCCTATGCCAACCGCGGCGCCGCCAAGCGGAGCGCAGGCGATAAGGCGGGCGCCGACGCGGATATGGCGAAGAGCCGCGAGCTTTCGGACCAGCACTGAGCCCAGCTACTCCGTATCTACCGTCTTATCGAACCAGAGGTTCCACAACCGCGGTCCGTGCAGCTGCATGCCAAGCACGCGCCCGCCGGGATCGCGCATGAAGTGCAGCGTCCACTCACCCGCAAGAAAGCGATCGGCGCCCACCGGATTCACCGCCACGTTCCACGCCGCTGCTCCCGCAATCCAAAGCCGTCCATCCTCCAGAAACACACGGTAACGGGCGTCGGCGTCTTTGCTGCGATAGTCGCCGATGTACGGCGTGGGGTCTACTGGGGCCATGCTGGCGCTCTCCAGGCGCCGATAGACCGTCCGCGGAAAGCGGTCCCAGGCTATCGCCAGCGCATCGCGCGAGTACTTCGTCAGTACCAGGCGGTTAGTGCCCGTGTCTGTGAAAAGTTGCCGCTGGTTCAGCGCATAGAGCTTGAACTCGCCCTCCGGAACTTCGATATTCAGCCCGTCAGCCGCGCTCCAGGCGCGCAGAATCCAACCTTGCGGCGATTCCCACACGCCATCCAGTTCCGGAAAACCGCTGGCGGCGTAGTCGATATCGGCCGCGCCGCGTTGCGGGCGCAGCTTGTCTTCCAAATAAACGTTCGCGATGCGACGCGCCAGCAAAGGGCTCTCCTCGTCCTCGCGATTGCAAAGGCAGGCGACCGTCAGATGGTGCGCGGGAAAACGGATCATTTCCGAACGAAAACCGGGCAAACTGCCGGGATGGCTGATGGCCTCCAGCCCCGAATAGCGGCCCAGAATCAATCCAGCCGCATAAGGCAAGGGCGCGCCGCTTCTCAGCCGCCCGCGCGCGAACATAAAGTTCAGAAACGATGCGCCGCCCACCACCGGGTTGTTGAAGTTATCGTCCCAATGCAGCAAATCTTCGATCGTCGTGAAAAGGCCGCCTGCCCCCGAAAGCAGCAGCGGTTGCGAGATGCGGTGATAGCGCGAGCCGCGCTCCACATAGCCCGACGCGCGGTCGCGCAGCTTCTGCGCCTGCACGTAAAACTGCGTGTTGGTCATGCGCAACGGGCCGAACAGCCTTTCTTCGGCGTATGCCGCCAGCGTCATGTGCGTGACCCGTTCGACAATCGCCCCTAACAGCAGGTAATCGGAATTCGTGTATTCGTAGCCTTCGCCCGGCGTGAAGTTCAGGGCGGTCTGGCGCGCCAGAAGCTTTAGACTCCCCGCTACATCGAGCGATTCTTCCGCGCGGCCCGCGACTTCGAGCAGCGGCCCAAAATCGCGCAGGCCGCTGGTGTGGTGCAGCAGGTCGGCAATCGTGATCGCATCGGCATACCCCGGCAATTCGGGTATGAAGCGGCGCACCGGATCGGCAAGATGCACCTTGCCGTCCTCCACCAGAAAGAACATCGCTGCCGCTGTGAACTGCTTGCTCATCGACGCGACATTCAACGCGGTAGAGGGCGTGAGCGGAACGCGCGATTCCAGGTCGGCAAGACCAAATGCGCCCTTATAGAGAAAGCGCCCGTTCTGCATGACGCCGATGGCGCATCCCGGCGCATTGGGATCTCGCAGGGGCGCAAGAATCTTGTTGACGGCAGCGGTGCGCTCGTCGATTCGATCGTCAGCCCAGCCAGTAAATAGAAGCGTGAGCAGCAGGAACAGGGTCCTGATCACGGCTTCTAATGTACTGAAAAAGCGGCCGCGTCACAAGCGAAAACGACAGCGAAAACGACAAGACTGTCTGGCGTGCCAGGCTGTTTTTATGAAGGCGCCAGCTACTTCAGAAACGTGGCCGACCTGCCAGCGAAGTCCAGCACCCAACCGGGAAAGATCCCAAGGAACAGCGTCGCGGCCGCGGGCAGGATCAACGCTGCACCCAAGCCCGGCGACAATGGTTCCGCATTCGCAGCGGCTTCGCTCGGCTCCTTCATGTACATCACCACCAGGATGCGAAGGTAGTAATACGCCGCGACGGCGCTGTTCAACAGGCCCAGCACCGTAAGCCACACCAGATGCGATTCCAGCGCCGCTTTGAAGATGTAGAACTTGCCGAAGAATCCGCCCGTAAGCGGCACGCCGATCAGCGAAAGCAGAAAGATGGTGAGCATCGCGGCCGTCAATGGCTGCTTTTGCGCCAGACCCGAAAAATCGTCGATCGAGGTGTAGCGTTCGCCCTTGCCCGACAGGTGCGTCACCACTGCGAAAGCGCCGATGTTCATGAAAGCGTACGCCGCAAGGTAGAACATCGCAGCGGCTTCGCCGATATCGGTACGCGCGGTCATCGCCACCAACACGTAGCCTGCATGCGCGATCGAACTATACGCGAGCATACGCTTCATATCCGATTGCAGCAGCGCGGCGAAGTTGCCGATCGTCATAGAAAGCAGCGCCGCAATCCAAACCAGCGGCTCCCAGCCCTGCCCGATGGGTTCGAAAGCCGTCATGAAGATGCGCAGGAAAATTGCGAAGGCCGCAGCCTTGGGCCCAGCCGATAGAAACGCAGAAACCGGCGTCGGAGCGCCCTGGTAAACGTCGGGGGCCCAAACCTGGAACGGCGCAACAGAAACCTTGAACGCCAACCCAACGAACATCAGCGCCGCGGCGATTCCGATAAAGAGCGGATTGGGTGCGTTCGCCCCTGCTTGCGCCGCCCGCACCGCGGTGAGATCCACCGTGCCCGTAGCGCCATAAATCAACGCAATGCCGTAGAGGAAAAACGCGGTCGCAAACGATCCCAGCAGGAAGTATTTCAGCGCCGATTCGTTGTTGCGCTTATCGTCGCGCAGGTATCCTGCCAAAACATAGCTGGCAATCGATGAGATCTCGAGACCAATGAAGATGACGATCAGTTCGTTGGCCGTCACCATGATGCATTGGCCAGCCACCGAGAACAGCAGCAACGAATGAAACTCGCCTGTTTCGGCATCCTGTACATTCAGGAAGCGATAGGATGCCAACACCGTGAGTATGCCGACCACCATCACCAGAATGCGGAAGAAAGTGCCGAAACCATCGACGATCAGCATCCCCCCGAATGCAGTGCCCGGATTTCCATAGCCCTGAATCGAGGCCACAATGGCCGCGATAAACGCCAGGATCGCGATATTCCCAAAGGCGCTCGAACTGCGCTTTTTGATCAGAGGATCCAACACCATCAGCAGCGTGGCTGCGATGGTGAGAATAATCTCCGGCAGAAAGCGTAGCGTATCGACGCCGCTGAAGCTGTAATTAATGGGCACGCGCGACCTCCGTATGAGATCCCGATTGAGCGGGTTTGAGATCGACGCGGAACGGTACGTTCACTTGAGTTTGCTCCAGCACGCGAGCGGTAGCCTTGCCGACGGGCGGCAGGAAGGATTGCGAATACACGCCCATCCACACCATCATCGCGATCAGCGGGATTATCGCCGCCCACTCGCGCGGCTTCAGATCCAGCATGTGGTGACGCATATGTTCGTTGGTCTCGCCGTAAAAAACGCGTTGGTACATCCACAGCATGTAGCAGGCGGAAAGGATCACGCCCAGCGCGGCCCATACGGCCCACGTGTAATTTGCCAGCGCCGTCCCCTGCAGCACCAAAAACTCGCCAACGAAGTTGTTCAGCACCGGCAGGCCGATGCTGGCTAGCGTGGTGATCAGGAACATCGCAGAGAGCCAGGGCGCGAGAGTCGCGACGCCCCCATAATCTTTGATTTCGAGCGAATGCCGGCGCTCGTATAGAAGCCCCACAATCGCGAACAGCGCGCCGGTGGTGATGCCGTGGTTCAGCATCTGGTAAACCGCTCCGTCCAGCCCCATCTGCGTAAACGAGAACGTGCCCAGAACGACGAAGCCCAAGTGGCTCACAGACGAATACGCCACCAGCTTTTTCATATTGGGCTGCACCATCGCCACCAGCGCGCCGTAGACAATTCCGATGATCGCGAGGGTCGCAATCCACGGCGCGGATTGCCGTGCGGCGCTGGGGAACATCGGCAGGCAGTAGTGCAGAATACCGAACGTTCCCATCTTCAGCATGACGGACGCCAGCATGATTGAACCGGCCGTGGGAGCTTCCACATGCGCGTCCGGCAGCCACGTATGCAGTGGGAACAGCGGCACCTTGATCGCAAACGCGACAAAGAACGCCAGGAAGAGCAGCATGCCTTCTTCGGGATTGAACGTCAATCGTCCGCTCGCCAGCATTTCAAGGATCGCGTTGTAACTGAATGTCTGGGTCTTGTTGTAGAGGTAGATGATCGCCACCAGCATCAGCACCGACCCGGCCATCGTGTACAGGAAGAATTTGACCGCGGCGTAAATACGGCGTCCATGGCCCCAAATGCCGATCAGAAAGTACATCGGAACGAGGCAGAGCTCCCAGAACACATAAAAGAGGAACAGATCCTGCGCGATGAAAACGCCGATAAGGCCGAATTCCAGCAGCAGCAGGAAAGCGTAAAACTCTTTGGCGCGCTGCTCGATGCTGTTCCACGAAACCAACACGCAAATCGGGGTCAGGAAAGTGGAGAGCATCACCAGCCACAGGATGATGCCATCCACGCCAATCGAAAAGTGAATGTCGGGCGAAGCGATCCAGGGCACATCAATCGTAGATTGATTGCCGGTAAGGCTGCGATCAAAGCCCGCCACAAGGCCAAGTGAAATAACGAAGGTCGCCAGCGACGAAATCAGCGCCCACATGCGGCTGCCACCCGACGAAGAACGTGGAATCAGCAGCGCGATCAGAAACCCCGCCAGCGGCACAATCAGCGTCAGAAGCAGCAGGTTCATCGGATGCCTCCGGCGACGGACATCGCGACAATTACCAACACGCCCCCGAACAACACCCAGGTTGCATAACTTCGAATGTTCCCGGATTGCAGCAATCTCAGAAGGCCGCCCACCTGTTTCGCCGCCCAACCCGTGCCATTCACCAAACCGTCAATCAGCCCGACGTCCGCCCCTTTCCACAAAACCGTTCGCGAACCCTTTACCAAAGGTTGGACAATGGTCGCGTCGTAGAGCTCATCCACGTACCACTTGTTGTAGACGAATTTGTAGAGGTCGCCCAGGCTGCCGGCGACGGAATCGGCCATGCCGGGCTTGGCGACGTACATCACGTACGCCATCAAAATTCCAAGCAAACCCGCAGCCACGGAAATTGCCACCAACACAAAGTCCTCCGGCGCTTCCACCGTTGGAAAGAAGGAACCAAGGAACGTTGGAACCGCGATGAAGCCGCCGCCCAATGAGAGCAGCGCCAGAATCACCAGCGGCACAGTCATTATGGCCGGCGATTCGTGCGGGTGGTGATGGCCGCGATACGCGCCGAAGAACGTCATGAACATGGCGCGGAACACGTAGAACGCCGTCATACCCGCGGTAATCACGCCCAGCCAGAACATCCACGGCGCGTGGTGATTCGCGGCAACCAGAATTGCGTCTTTACTGAAGAACCCAGAGAACGGCGGCACGCCAGCGATGGCAACCGCGGCGCACATCATGGTGGCGAAGGTCCATGGAATTTTGGTCCGCAGGCCGCCCATGTTGCGCATGTCCTGTTCACCCGAAAGCGCGTGGATCACGCTCCCCGCACCGAGGAAGAGCAGCGCTTTGAAGAACGCGTGCGTCATCAGGTGGAACACACCCGCCGAAAACGCTCCGCAGCCCACACCCAGGAACATGTAACCAAGCTGCGAAATCGTCGAATACGCAAAAACCTTTTTGATATCGTTCTGCGCCATGCCGATGGTGGCGGCGAAGAACGCGGTCGCAACGCCGATGATCGCGATCCAGTTCATCGCATCGGGCGCATGGACATAAATCGGCCAGGAGCGCGAGCACATGTAAACGCCCGCGGTGACCATCGTCGCCGCGTGGATCAGCGCAGACACCGGCGTCGGGCCGGCCATGGCGTCCGGAAGCCAGGTATACAGGGGAATTTGCGCGGATTTACCGCAAGCGCCCACCAGAAGTAGAAAGCCGATCAGGGTCAACGTCGATTGTGACGCCCCCGCTGCCTGATGGAACACCGTGCCGAAATCGAGCGAGCCGAACTGCTTGACGATATAGAACATCGCCAGCGAGAATCCAAAGTCGCCAACGCGGTTGACGATGAATGCCTTGTTGCCGGCATTAGTTGCGAACTGCTTGTCGAAGTAGAATCCGACCAGCAGATAACTGCACAGACCCACGCCTTCCCAACCCACGAACAGCAGCAGGTAGTTCGACGCCAGCACCAGCGTCAGCATGAAGAACATGAACAGGTTGAGATAGGCGAAAAAGCGGTAATAGCCGCCGTAATTCGGCCCGTGTTCATGCGCCATGTAGCCGATCGAATAAATGTGGATCAGCGAGCCGATGCCGGTGACGACCATCAGCATGATCGCAGTCAGCCGGTCCACCGTGAAATCCGCGCCTACATTAAAGGTCCCGCTCTGAATCCAGGTGAAGTAATGTTCCGTGTACGGGGTGTTGAGATCGCCGAGACCGAGTATGGTCTTGAGTACCCACGCGAAGGCAAGCACCACGCTGCCAATCGCGAACACGTTGACCATGCTCTTCGAGAAACGGCGCCCGAAAATGCCGTTAATCAGGAAGCCGGCGAAGGGAAGAATTGGAATGAGCCAGAGTTGCATGGTTATGAGCGTGTCGTGGAGCGCGTGCCTCAGTCTTTCATCGAGCTGACGTCGTCGATATTCAGCGTGTTGCGATTCTTAAACACCGTCAAAATGATCGCCAGGCCCACCGCTGCTTCCGCGGCGGCCACCACCATCACGAAAAACGCGAACAGGTTCCCGTTGACTTGCTTGAGCTGATACGAAAATGTGATGAACGTCAGGTTAACCGCGTTCAACATCAACTCAATCGACATGAAAACCGTGATGATGCTGCGGCGGAAAACAAACCCGGCCACGCCCAGCGTGAACAACACCGCGCTCAGCACCAGATACCAGGAAATCGGTACGCCATTAGTCATTAATCGAGCTCCTTTCGCGCCAGCACTACCGCGCCGATGATGGCGATCAACACCAGCAGCGATGTAATTTCAAATGGCAGCAGATAAGTAGTAAACAGCGCGCGGCCCACGTCGAGCGCCGTGCCATGTTGGAAGCCCCCGAACTTCACCGTCGGATTTTCCGGATACCAGCGCTGTACGAAGTAGGCCACCAACAGCAGCAGCAGGATCAACAGCGGCGCGCCCAGCACGCTCGCCACTAGCGAACGCCCCTGCCGCGCCTCCGCGCCCGCATTCAGCAGCATGATTACGAAAACGAACAGCACCATCACCGCGCCCGCATACACCACCACCTGCGCGGCCGCGATAAATTCGCCGCCCAGTTGCAGATAGAGTATGGCCAGCGAACCCATAACTCCCACCAGCGAAAGTGCGCTCGAAATGGGATGGCTCTGCACCACTACGTTAATCGCACAGACCACCGCGATCAGGGCGAACACCAAAAAGAGAATTGTGTCCATTTGCGTCTACGAAAACCAGGCGACCAGCAAGCCGGTCACCAACAGATTCAACATTGCCACCGGAAACATGAACTTCCAGGCGAAGCCCATCAACTGGTCGTAGCGGAAACGCGGCAGCGTAGCGCGAATCCACATAAATACGAACAGGATGCCGCCGGTTTTGGCGCAGAACCAGAACAGCGGAATCAACCAGGCCTGTACGATGGGCGCAGCGAAGATTGCGGCAAATATGAGGAATAAAACGCCGAAGACCGGATAGGATTTCTTGTCGCGAGCGCGCACTGCGTTCGCGGCGTGAAAGAAGAGCGAGAGCGCCGACAACAAAAAAATCAGTGAAGGCACGTAATTGGAGCCGTACTTCACTGGCCACGGCGCATTCCAACCGCCCAGGAACAGAATCGACGCCATGGCGCTGACGGTGACCATGTTCGCGTACTCGGCCATAAAGAACGAGGCGAACTTCATGCTGCTGTATTCGGTATGAAAGCCGGCCACCAGCTCGTTTTCCGCTTCCGGTAAATCGAACGGCACGCGGTTGGTTTCGGCAAACGCAGCGATCAGGAAAAGAATGAAGCTGAAGATCTGCGGAAATGGCCCGCGTAGCACGTTCCAATGAATGATGCTGCCGGCTTGCGTATCGACAATCGTGCGAAGGCTCAGCGAATTCGACAGCAGCAGCGGCGCGGCTATCGCGAGCGACATCGGCAACTCATAGCTGATCATCTGCGCCGAGCTGCGCAGGCCACCCAGCAGCGCGTATTTATTGTTTGACGACCAACCCGCCAGCGCGATTCCATATACGCCCATCGACGAAACCGCAAGAATATACAACACGCCGATGTTGAGATCCGTCAACTGCATCCACGTGCGATGCCCGGCCACATCGATCGTCGGCCCAAACGGGATCACCGCAATCGAAAGCAGCGCCATGAAAACCGCTAGAAACGGCGCCAGCAGATAGAAGACTGTGTTCGCATACGGCGGCATCATGTCTTCTTTGGTGATTAGTTTGAGTACGTCCGCCAGCGGCTGCAGCAAACCGTGCCATCCGACGTTATAAGGACCCGGCCGCACCTGCACGTGCGCAATCACCTTGCGCTCCACCCACTGCAGATAAGCCAAAACGTGCATCAAAATCGCCATCACGATCGCGATCTTGATCAGGGCAATGATGTAGTAATTGTCCAGCAGATGGCTGATCTGGGTCATGGGCGAACACCGCCGGTCCGGCTCTCCAGAACGGAGTGGAGTACTTTAGAATACCGCCCCAGCGTCCCGGAGTCGAATAGACCGTTATGATCCGACTGCACCAGATCGGGCCGTGATTCGACGGGAATCCGCCCGTTCACCGGCATCGTCTGCGCCGCTCCGCCGGTCGCGATCACCGGCAGCGGAACGTTGTAACCGCGCACGTGCTTACGAATCTCTTCGAACAC
>DATAUH010000267.1:0-3334 GCA_036268375.1 Bryobacteraceae bacterium
CCGGTTGTAGTCCCAGGGCTCGCTTAACGCGAGTTTGGTAGGCGCGTTGTAGAGCGCGTAGACCTTCTTGGCCTGGTCGACTGCCGCGTGCACGTCCGCGGGGGTGGCATCGCGGTCGAGCGTGGGCTGCACCACCAGCACTGGACGCGGCGAGATCGTTGCGAGGACGCCGTCGAAGTCGTACGGAATCTGCTTTTCGTGCCCGATGAAGAAGCCGAGGCGCGGCATGAGCGGGCGCTCGTTCGAATAGCGTGCAACTCCGCCATCGCCGCGCTCGACAGTATCGGTGCGCATGGGCGTGAAGCCACAGATGGAGACAACGCCGGCGACTCGCGGGTCCAGCGCGGCGGCATATAGACCAGCGGTGGCGCCCACGGAATAACCGAAGTAATAGATGTGCGCGGGATCGACGAGCGGGTCTTTGGCGAGTGCATCCACCGCGGCGCGCGCGTCCTCCACCATACGGCCCATTTGCGACCATTGCGGGTAGCGATCGTAGAAGGGTCCAGTCTCGGTTTCGCGGCTGCCGTTGCCGGTTTGATCGTACGCGAGCACGGCGTATCCGGCCTTTACCAGCGCAAGGATGGGGTGCAGATCGTTGTGATAGACCCACATGTAGCCGAGCGAAGTGCTGAAGCCGTGCAGCCAGACTACGGTGGGAAGCTTCGCGCCTTCGGGCGTGTTGGCGGGGTAATAGAGATCGCCGCGTACGTTGAAACCGAAGCTGATGGGCTTGGATGTGGTGGCCTCTTTTTCGGGCGATTTCCAGCCGTAGGAATTGCCGCCCTGGCCGATCACCCACGCGACCAGATTGGGCGTGGTCTGTCCGGGATTGGTGGCGGGAGCGCCGCGCCCGGGGCCTGCTGCAGCGCCTCCGCGACCCGGTCCAGCGGGCCCGCCGCGTCCGAAGCCACGTCCGGCAGGCGGAGGCATCATGGCGGGCTCATCACCCAGTGCCCATTGAATCGATTTTTTGATGTCCGCAGCCTTGGCCTCCCATGCCGATGTGGAGGACGCGCCGTTTAGGATGTCTGCCGAGGCGTGCTGCGGGTAATGTTTCAGATCGACGGTTTCTTTGGTCTCGGTGCGCCACTTTTCCCAGTCCCACTGAAAGATCAGATTGTTGGTCCAGGTGGCAGGCGAGCGGCCGAACTGGATGTCGAGCCAATCGAGGCAGGCTTCCTGATCGTTAGCGCCGTGGAACCCAGGGACTCGCAGCGTTCCGATACGATTGGGCTGGCCGAGCAGCTTATAGACTTTGAGCGCGGAGTAATATGTCTGCTCCATGCCCCACGTGTTGCTGACCTGGTCGTTGTGGCCCCACTCGATGAGGATAGAGCGCGGCGCGACTAATGCGGCAAGCAGATTGCCATCGATCGGCAGGCGATCTTCGCGTCCGGCGAAGAAGCGCAGGCGCGGGATGAACCACGTCGGAAACGCACGCGTGGCGCTCTCGATGCTTTCGCCGAAGCCGCGTTCGCCGGCGGCGCGCCATCCCAGTATGCCGCCTACGCCGGTGCTGCCGGGGATGACAGCGGCGATGCGCTCGTCGAGAGCCGCGGCCATCGCCGCCATTTTGCCGTCGCGCGAATAGCCGAACATACCCACGTGCTTCATGTCGACTTCGGGCAGCGTTTGCAGGTAGTCCAGCACCAGACCAGCGGCCCAGGCGCGGCGCGGAAGCAGCGCGAAATCGTAATCGGGATAGAGGGCGGCGAGCGCAGCCGCGTCATCCATGCCGTCGTTGCCCGCATAACCGGCGGAGATGTAACCGCGGCGTAGGAGCGAGGGCCCCCAACCAGCTAAATTGGGGCTGATGAGCACCGGGAACGGACCTTTGCCGTCGGGAATCATCACTTGCACGCGCATGGTTCCTTTGCTGCCGGGGCCGAATTCCAGACGTACATTGCGAATCAGGTAGCCGTCGCCGCGATTTTCGTCGATTGCCACTATGCGATCGATTTTCGGCTTGGGCGGGAACGTGCCGATGTCGTATTTTTCGAAGAGCCGCAGGATTTCTGCGCGGCGCGCTTTCCATTCGGCCGGGGTGCGCACGGGCCTGCCATCGAGGAAATGCAGCAGATCGGGCAGCGGATTCATGCGGGGCAGAGAATCGAAATCGGGTGGCAACTCGCCGGATTTCTGGAGCCACTCGCGGAAGGCCGGCGCGTCCGGAAGAATCTGCTGGAGGTGTTCCAGGTAAGCGCGGCGCTCGGCCTCCGTCATGGCGGAAGCGGGGCGTAAGCAGGTGAGCAGCAGAGCCAGGACTGGCCAGATGACGCGGCGGGCACGTGGCGGCGGAAGCATCCCCACAGCATAACCCGCCCGGAGTGCGCCGGGACCGGGATTTGGGGAAGTGGTCCGTCAGGTTGTTGCGCGACTTCGAGGAGCCAGGCGGTACGAGAACGGACGCGGCGAGCGTGGCGGTGCGGCGGCTGTCGGATGTGACCCGCGTGTCTTTTTTGCGAACGGGTGTCCCGCGAATCGCAAGTCGTTCGTGGCAGTACAAAACTGCGTTCAAGACACGCCGACAATGGAAGCGGATGGGAGTGAACTATTGGCTGATCATCTTGGGTGCGGCGATCGTGGTGCTCACGCTCCGCGAAGTTTACCGGGATCTGTTCCACCCGACCTCGAGCGGCTCGCTGAGTGACGTTGTCGCGAAGGGCGCATTCAATCTGTTTCGTCACATTCCCAAGCTGCTGTCGGATGCCGGGCCTCTATCTGTCGTCCTCGTGATTTTTGTTTGGGTGATGGCTGTATGCATCGGTTTTGCGCTGGTTTACGCGGCAATGCCGGCCGATTACTTCAAGACTGAGGCGGCCCCACAGTCAGGCTTTTTGCCCATGGTGTACTTCTCACTGGAAGTCATCACGACTCTGGGGCTGGGCGACTATACCGCGCTGCCGATCGGGCTAGGCCTACTTGCGACGTTTGAGGCGCTGGTCGGATTTGCCGTTCTCACCGCCAGTATCTCCTCGATCGTGCTGCTCCACCAGGCGCTTGCGCGTATGCGTACGCTTGCCAGAAAGCTCTCGATCGCTCAGCGGACCAAACGCGAATTCGATGTGTCGTTCTCTTCCAGAGCCGATGACCTGCTTGCAGAGTTCAGTGCAGAGGTGGTGCGGACGCGCGTCGACCTGATTCACCTCCCGCTGATCTATTACTTTTACGCAGAGAACGAGCAATCGTCGCTTCCAAAAGCTCTGCAAATCGCGGTGGGGTTGGCGCGAGAAGGGCTATCCTCATCCGAGCCGGAGACGCACCGGGCTGGCGCGCTTCTGCTGGTCGCGCTGCGCGATTTGGCGGAAGTGCTTCGCAAGCGCTTTCTACC
>DATAUH010000268.1:0-9675 GCA_036268375.1 Bryobacteraceae bacterium
CCTTCACCAAAAGAGAGCGGCCAGTCATCTTCCCGGCCGCTCACGTGGCTTGATTCCTACGGCGTCGTATCCAGCGTTACTCGCACACCCACAACCTGAGCAGTCAAGTGATCGGTCTGCGTTCCTTTCGCGTCGTAAACGTTGATCACCATCGTGCCGCTATACTTCGTACCACCCGGCGACAAGGTAATCGTCTCGATGAAATTCCGCGTTCCGGTATAAACGCCGGTAGCATCGTAGGTAATCGCAAAATGGTTCGCCTGGTAAGTGTTGTCGCCCGTTTGCGCCCACACGCCCATGCAGAAACTTTGCGTCGCCGGTGGACGCGATCCTGCGTTGTATAACTCCGTTCCATCGCTGTGCCACTGGCGATAACCGAAATCAAGTTGCGTACCATCAGGAATCGACGGAGTATGACCGGTGTTACCCCTCGAGATAAACATCGTCTTCCACATTCCGACGATGGATGAGGCCTTCCCGCTTGCCGACGCTCGCATATCGCGCAGCAGCGCATCGACCGAAGCGCCCTCCATCGGGTATGCCGGATTCATTTTCAATTGCTGCTTGACCAGTGGCCCATCGAAATTTCCCCCACAGACGCTCGCGGCTGGAACCATAAGCGCCCCGCATAACACTGCTCCGCACATCGTAACCATTCCGCGATTGTTGCTCTTCATGGATAATCCTCCTGGTAACTTGGATGGCTGTTCACAAACACCGCGCCATTCCTTACATGCCAATAGGCGCAACACGTCCGCCTGAACTGCAATCAGCGGCAAACTTTTTTTGCAAGAGTCCGCGCGGGGCGGCAAATGCATGGGGAGCTATAATCGCAAAGACTAATTGCGGAGGATTCCAGTCTACAGACGACCCAGCTCCTTCGCGCCTGGTCCAGCGGAGATGAGGAGGCGTTGACGCGATTAGTGCCGCGTGTCCACCGTGAACTGCGGCGTCTTGCCGGGCACTACCTGCAAAACGAGCGCGCCGACGCCAGTCTACAAGCCACAGATCTGGTTCAGGAAGTCTACCTGAAGCTCATGGACGTGCGCCAACTCGACTGGCAGCATCGCGCTCACTTCTTCGCAATGTCCGCGACCATGATGCGTCGGATCCTGCTCGACCGCGCGCGTCGTAAAGGCGCAGTCAAGAGAGGAAACCGGCCGCTGGTCTTGGACCTAAGCATTGCAGTCAACACAATCGTGGCGCGATCCGACGTCCTGATCGCGCTCGACGAAGCTCTCGATGAACTCGCGAAATTCGACCCCAGAAAGGCGCGCCTTGTTGAACTGCGCTTTTTCGGTGGTTTAGAAGTGAAGGAAACCGCCGCCGTGATCGGCGTCTCTCCTGAAACCGTCATGCGCGACTGGCGTCTGGAGCGCTCCTGGCTCATGCGCGAACTAAGCCATTAAGGATAACGGCTGACAGTCGTCAGGCCCTACCCACCTTGCGTGGCGAAACGATATGCCCGCCCAGCCCGCGCAACTCCGGCGCTTCAATTCCCCGCTCCGCCAGAATCCGAGCGATCTGCCCGCCATGATGTATGTCATGCGCCATGACCCGCCACACAGTCCACTGCCGCGACACATCATAGATGTCGCCGCGAAATACATGCTGGTATGTGACCTGCAGATCCTCCACCGTCCAGGCCTGCAGCGTCCTCTCGATCATGTTCCACGAAGCGTTCAACCAGTCGACCAACGCGCCCGCATCGCGATCAATCTTGATGTCCGCCTCGCGTATATACCGATTCCCATGCGTATCGGTATCCCACGCTTCGATCTTGGCCGCCAGTTCCGCACTTCCCGGCGCGTCCATCCGCATAAACCAATTGATGCGCCCCAGAGCAATATGCCTCGCGATCTCCCCAACAGATCTCAGCTTCTCCGACGGCTTCCAACCCAACTGCTCCGCCGAAAGCGGCTCAATCGCGTGCGCCAGACTTGTCTGATACCCGCCCCAGCCGTCAAAGACTGTAGAAAGCGGAATCGCGTGCGCGCTTTGCATGCTCACCCTTCTCAGAATAGCGCCGCCACCAGCGCGGGCATGCCGCATCGTGGCTGTGGAGCGGAGATGTGTGGGGGCGTTCGCCCGGGGAGGCTACGTCAGAAGATCACAACGGTGATTGGGACTCGGGCAGCCGCTAAAACGGTTCTTTATTCACGGTCGCCTGGAAAATCTTCGAGTTCGCCAGATACCGGTATGGATTCACCGGCGCGTGCCCAAGCCTCACTTCATAATGCAGGTGCGGCGCCGTCACCCGGCCCGACGTTCCCACCGCGCCCACTACTTCTCCGCGATGGACCTCCTGCCCCGCCTGGACATAGAACCGCGACAAGTGCGCGTAATACGTTTCGATCCCGTTGCCGTGGTCGATCTTGATCAGTCGCCCGTAGCCGTTCTCCATTTCGGCGAAGATCACTACGCCGTCCGCAGCGGCGTGTACTGGCGTGCCGGTGGTCGCGCTGATGTCGACGCCGGTGTGGAACGCGCCTTCACCTGAGAACGGATCGGTTCGTCCGCCAAAGGGCGAAAGCAGCCGTCCATCTACCGGCCACATGCTGGGCGTGCCGCTCAGCTTCTCGAACCCGCGACGGCTGCGGCTACCCACTGCCAGCGCGTTGGCCGTGCGCAAGTAGTTGTAGTCGGCCACGCTCTCCGCGAACGTGGGAGTCAGTTTGCCTTCGGCCGAAATGTCGGCCGGGCCTTCGAGCTTCTGCTTAATCCCGTACGCCACCTGGACCTCTTTGGCAAAAACCTCCAGGCTGGCAAGCTGCTGATTGGTCTGGCTGACCACCTTTTGCAGGTTTTGATACCGCGCCCGCAACTGGTCCGCTTCCTGGCGCAGGTGGTTATAATTCGCAACCTTCCACACCATCCGGGCGTAACTGGCGGCGATGCCAAATAGAGAAAAGAACCCAAACACAGCGAGGGCAACCGTTACATAAACGGCTTGATGGGGGATATGAATACGACGAAGCCTGCCCCGTAAGGAGTGCGCCAACACGACGACAAAATATTCCTGTTTCATAGTTTCACGGCCGGAACACCTATATAAGCGACGTTCCAGCGGGACTACGGGAACTGCGGAATTAATGAAACTGTAAGTTTATCCACGCTGGTACTAATCTGTCAAGTCTTGCAAGTTATTGATTAAATTGGTATTATTCGCTTATTCATGGCCGTCAGGGTCCCCGGAAAGCATTTTCTGCGAAATTTGGTTGAGAGACGTACTCTGCTCTTTCAATTGGTACGCCGCGATTTCGAGCAACGCTTTGTCGGTTCCGTGATCGGATGGATCTGGGGAATTATTCACCCGTTGGTCCTGCTAATTAGTTGGTATTACATCTTCGTCATTGTTCTCAAAAATTCCTTAACCGGCGAAGTCACCACCAGCTATCCGCTCTTTATATTTTCCGGCATGTTGCCGTGGATGCTCTTCAGCGAAACGGTCCAGCGTTCGGCTGCGAGCCTCCTTGACCACGCCAACCTTATTACCAAATCGATGTTCCCGTCCGAAATCGTCCCGGTCGCGCTCTTTCTTTCCAATCTCGCCAGCCACGCCCTCGCGCTGCTGCTCATGCTTGCCGCTACGCTCTATTGGCGGCACACCATCGGCGCCACTGCCCTCCTTCTACCGCTCTACGCCTTCTTCGTCGCGCTCTTCTCCATAGGCCTCGGTTGGATCACCGCGAGCCTGCACGTATTTCTGCGCGACACCGCCCAAATCGTCACCGTCGTACTCACCTTCTGGTTCTGGCTGACGCCGATCATGATTCCCGCGGGGCAGATCCCTGGCCGCTACCGTTTTCTATTGTGGTGGAATCCGCTGTATTACGCCGTGGAGCTTTACCGCCAAGCCTTCTTCACGTCGCACCTGCCGGATTGGCGGCAGCTCGCTGCTCTTGCCCTCTCCGGGCTTGCGATGTTTGTCCTCGGCGGCCTCTTCTTCCGCTACGTCAAACGCGGTTTCGCCGACGTGCTATAGCCTCACGTCTGCGGCCGCAAACCGCGTCCGCCGATCGACCTTCAGAACTTGAAGTAAGCTCCGAATTGCAGCACGCGCGGGTTATAGAACACCGACGCCACTTCTCCAAAGGTGTTGGAGTTGATCAACTGATCGCCCACCCAGAAGGTCGCGTGATTCAGCGCGTTATACGCATCTATCCGAATCTCCGCGTTCAGTCTCTCCGTGAAGGCGATCTGTTTTTTCAGCGCAGCATCCATATTGAATGTCCACGGACCGCTGAACATGCGCCGCTGCAGCGTCCCCAACTGCCCCGGCCCGGGATTGGAGAAGATCTGCCCTTCAAATGCAGGTCCACCCTGATTCACGCCCGTCCCGTCCGCGGGATTGATCGCGGATTGCGGCACAACATATGGTCCATATCCAGTCATCTGGAACTTGACCGTGTTAAATAGCGCGTTACCCTGCAGGGCAGTATTCGCTCCGTTGTAATACGAGCGCCCGCCCGAGCTCCGGTTCAAAGTGCCATATCCCGACAGAATCGAAAACGGCGCTCCCGATTGCCACACCACGACGCTGCTCAGGGTCCAGCCGCCCAGCACGCGGTTCATCCGGCCCACATCGAAGTGCTTTCCTTTTCCGAACGGCAAGTCATAAAACCCATCGGCCTTGATCATGTGTCTCAAATCGAAATTCGCCCGGGCCCGGTCTAACTTGGGATTGTTCACGTCTAGAAAATTCTGGAACCGCGTCTGCGAATCGCCATCCGCATCGCTTAACGTCTTGGAGAACGTGTAATTCGCCTCCAAACTCAGACCCGACTTCATCCGATGCCGAGCCTCTAGCTGCAACCCGTTGTAAGTTGAATTCGAGTAGTTGGTCAGCATGTCGGCCCCAACCGCGTTCGGGTTCGGAAAGAAGTTCACTGCTCCGTTCAACCCGTTGGTCTCATAAAAGTAACCCAAATCGGCCGCTTGTCCGGTCTGAATATAATTGCGCACGTCGCCGTTGGTCAGCAGCCCGCCTCCGGAAATCAGAGGGAACACCGTAAGCGGCTGGCTCCCGGAAATCGACGCGTTGAATGCGGGGTTGAACACGCCCGTCCTCGTCTCGGCCAGGTTCCCGTTGTTCTGCGCGCGGATGAAATCCTGCAAAAACCCCGACGCGTTCACATTAATCTGGTTCACATCAAATGCCCGGTAAGCGCCCACCACGTGGTTGCCCACATACCGGGCCTCAAATACCGTGCCTCTGTACTCATGTTGAATGCCGATCGAATATTGCTGTACGTAAGGGCTGCGTAGATTCGGATCTACCAGACCCAGTATGTTGAAGGGATTCTGCGCATAGAGATCAGCCTCCGTCACCGGCAGCTGAAACTGCGGCGTCGGAACCTGCGGTAGCCCGGTCCCAACGCGATTCGAGAGGCCCGTGTCGCTCACCAGGCCCTGCAACGCCGAATTCGCCTCCAGCATGTTTTCGGGCGCCAGAATCGATTGGTCGTTCACATAGAAGATCGAATACCCTCCGCGCACCGCCGTCTTTCCATTGCCGAAAACATCCCAGGCAAATCCGAGATTCGGACCGAAATCCTTCTTATCCCGGTGGTACCAGCCCGCGCTGGTCGACGACCCCAGATAGTTCACGGTTGCGTTCGAAAGCAGCGTCTGTGAAGCCGTTCCACTCAGCACCGGCTCTACTTCCAAGCCCTCCCGCTCGTTCACCACGCCTGGCGAGTTATAACGCAGCCCCAATGTCAAAGTAAGTCGGTGGTTTACCTTCCATTTATCCTGCACATACAGGGCATAGTCCGTATATTGGAAGTGGCGCAGGAACGGCGCGCCTGGAACATAGCCGGAATTTCGGCCAGTTACATTAAAAGTCTGGCTGTAACTGTCCACGTACCCGCCTAGAGTTGCTAGTAACAGATTGGCAGTCGCCAAATCATCCACCTGAATGCCTGTCAGGTCACGCGGTGTAAGGGCCGTGTGCCCCGCGCCCATAAACAGCGTGTAAACCGGGGTCGTCCCCGCATAGTCGTAGGACCGCACTCGCACCTGTTTCCCGTAAAACCCAAACTGCAGAAAATGACTGCCCTTCTGCACGCTGACGTCATCCGTAAGTACGAACGTGTTCGTGTTGCGGCCTTGCGGAAACAGTTCATTCACCGGGTCGTTAAAAATCTCGCCTTCGACAATATATGGCCCGAACTTCTGCGAGTTACCGAAATCCGAGTCCGTCAAGTTGTAGCCGGCGCGAACCTCATTCGTCCACCGCGAGGAAGGCGTCGAACGCCATGATGCCGACAGAAAATTCGCCGTCGTTGGATTCGTGCTCTTCGGCGCTACGGCATAGTCGTTCTCATAATCCGGCCGGAACGAGTTATCCCGGTTCCACGCATACGAAAGGCTCAACTGGTTGGATTCATTCACCACATAATCGAAACGCCCCGTCACGTTATCCCGCGTCTCGTTCGCCACTTGATTAAACCGGTAGCCGCCCGTGTTTAACCCGTCTCCCAGCAGGTCATTGTTAATAAATTGCGGGCCTGGCACCTGGGCCAGAATGGTTGCCATCGCTGGATCCACGCCTTGCAAACCCCGCAGCGTTAGCAGGTTCACCGAATGCGTGGCCCCCCTGCTGTCACGATACGTGAAGATGCCCTGCCGGGCGGGCGCTGTCAGGATCGTCGCGTCCGCCGGCGATTGCTGATGCGCACGCACAAACTCATAATTGCCGTAGAAGAACAGCTTGTCTTTCTTGATCGGGCCGCCAATCGATCCCCCGCCCTGGTTCTGGTTCAGAAACGGTAACCCGACGCCGGCTTGGTTGTTGAACCAGTCGTTGGCTGAGAGCGCGTTGTTGCGGTTGTACCAGAAGACTTCGCCGTGAAATTCGTTCGTGCCCGAAGGCGTCGAAAACGCCGTCTCCGTCGCCCCGCCCGACGACGCGGCGTTCCCATTGGAACTCACCATCGTCATCTGCCGTACCTGTCCCATCAGTAACTTATTCGGCAAGTAGTCCAGCGCGTTGTCTCTTATGTAATTGTCCTGAATGTTAATTCCGTCCAGAGTTACGTCGGAGTAAGACGTCCGCAGGCCATTGATTACTGTATTTGAGTTACCGTTATAGACTACGCCTGGCTGCGTCTGCAGCACGGAAAGAACATCGCGGTCCAAAATCGGCAGGTTGCGTATCTCCTCCATGCTTACCGTCTGCGATATCTCCGCATTGGTCGTCTGGACACCTTCCTGGCTCGCATTTACCTGCACCGTCTGCGTGGTCGCCGCAAGCTGCAGCTTCACCGGCGGCACGTTGGTTTCGCGCGAAGCATCCACCGAAAGGCCCCGCAAATCCACCTTTACAAACCCTGAAGTCTCTACCTGCAGGTCGTAATCCCCCGCGCGCACGCCTATGAAGTGAAACAGCCCGTCACTTGACGTCTTAGTCGTCAAAAGCGGTTTCTTACCGTTCTTGAGTAACAGGTCAACCGTCGCGCCCTGCACAGCGGCGCCCGAAGGATCGACTACCGACCCGCTGATTCGCCCATCAAACTGCGCCAGCGCCGGAATTGCCAATACAATACAAGCCACAACCGACCCAATGAAGCTACGCATGGTTATATTGAACCATGCCCTTGAAAAGGGTTAGCATGAATAAAGATTAATCCGATGCGACTTTCTTACCTCTTTCCCGTAGTCCTTCTTAGCTTTAGTTCCATTTCTTTCGCGGCCGATAACCAACTCACACCCGCAGAGAAAGCTGCGGGCTGGAAACTCCTTTTCGATGGTTCCACTTACTCGAATTGGGAAGATCCATCCAAAAAGTCGCCCCCGGGAGATTCCTTTACGATTGAAAACGGCTGCATCCGCGCCGTGGCCCATCCCCAAATCGACGAAGAGCTCTTTAGCAGCGAGTTATTCGGCGATTTCGAACTCGAATGGGATTGGAAGCTCGCTCACGCCGGTAACAGCGGGGTGAAATATCGTATTCAGGATCACCTTTTCCTGGCTCAACAGAGGACCGCGCGCTTCGAAGATCTCGTGCAGCTATCCTTTGAGCCGCGCCAAGCACGCCGCGCAAGAGGCCAGGACTACGTTGTCGGCTTCGAATATCAGATGGTCGACAACACCAGCAATCCCGACGCCACCCGCGGCGGCAAACTCCACCAGGCAGGCGCACTCTACGACGTCGAGGAGCCTTCGCAGGACGCCACCAAACCCGTGGGCGAATTCAACCACTCCCGCATAGTCCTTCGCGGCGACCACGTGGAGCACTGGATGAACGGTGTGAAGGTCGTCGACGCCAGTTTGAAATCTCCGAGGGTTGCTGAAGCCATGACCAAGCGGTGGGGCGCCGGCTCGCACGTCGAAAAACTCCTCGTTGAGCGGCCCCGCGCCCGCTGCCCGATCTCGCTCCAAAATCACGGGGACGACGCGTCGTTCAAAAACATCAAGATCAAGCCGCTTTAAACGGACTGTAAGCGCCGCACTCAAATTCCTCCTTGCCACGGCCGTCCGTATCTGCTACAGTCTGTAGCGTGACGGAGCGTAGCACGCCAAACAAACCAATCACCGAACTTCAACAAGCCATCCTGGACTTCCTGTGGACCGCTGGCCCCTCCACCGCCGAACAGGTCCGTCGAGCCATCGCCGCGCAGCATCCTCTGAAGGAATCCACGGTACGCACGTTGCTCCGCCGCCTCGAAGGCCGAGGACTGCTCACCCACACCCTCGACGGTAAGACCTTCGTCTATAGCGCCACTTCGGCTCCGCGCAGTCTCGCCGCGCGCGCCGTGCGCCACCTTATCGAGCGCTTCTGCAACGGCTCTGTCGACCAGTTCGTGCTCGGAATGGTCGATGAAAAAGTTCTCTCCGCCCAACAACTCGAACGCCTGGCCAACAAAGTGAGGAACCGAAAATGACGTTCCATCTCCCCTACATCGCCGGCCTTTGCCTACGCGCACTCCTCGTCGCGTCCTGCGTCGGCCTCATCCTCTCGCTCGCCCGCGTACGCTCCGGCGCCGTGCGCCATGCCGCGTGGGCAGCCGTCCTGTTCACCATGCTCGCCTTGCCCGTCTTCCCCGATCTGTCATCGCTCGTGCCCCGCTCTCTCCAAATCTCGGTCGATCTGCCCGAGCCCCTCGCCGCCCCCGCGACACCTGTCGCGCCCTTGCCTGCGTTCAACGATTCCGCTACGCTCGCGCCCACCCCACGTGCGGCTGCGCCGTCCACACCCGCCACATCGCACCATTTCCCGTTCGCGCCCGTCGCCTGGTCCCTCTATCTCCTCACTGCCGTTGCGCTCCTCCTGCGCGATTTTGCGGGTTGGCGAGCTGCGCGCCGCATCTACCGCACTGCCGCGCCCATCTCCGGCATCGCACCTGCACTGTACGAATCCACGGCTGTTGCCGCTCCTCTCGTCGTGGGTATCATCCGCCCTCGCATCCTCGTACCGCCCGCCTGGCACGCTTGGACCGAAATCAAACGCCGCGCCGTCTTCGCGCATGAGAGTGCGCACATTCAGCGCCGCGACCTTTTCGTTGCCGCGCTCGCCCGCCTCAACCGTTGCATCTTTTGGTTCCACCCGCTCTCCTGGTGGCTCGAACACAAGCTGGCATCCACGGCAGAACAGGCCTGCGACGATGCGGCGGCCCGAACTCTTGGCGAAGGCCGCGCTTATGCCGAGCTTCTCCTTGAAATCGCCGAATC
>DATAUH010000269.1:0-6104 GCA_036268375.1 Bryobacteraceae bacterium
TTCGGTTTCGAGAATGGTGAGCTGGCGCAGGCCATCGACGAACTGCGGGTATTCCGGAGTGGCGGCAGGGTCTTCAATGGAGGCGTAGAAGCGGCGGAACACCTGTTTGAACGTGTCGTCGTAACCTTCACTGTGTCCGCCGGGGAGGTCCGCGTAGCTGCGCGCCGCTTCCTTCATTAGAGACGGGTCTTTGATGATGACTTGATTGGGTGAGTTCCGATGGCCGATCCAGAGCTCATCCGGGCGCTCCTGGTTCCACGCCACCCCCGATTTCGTCCCATAGATTTCGATCGAGAGGCAGTTCTTGCGTCCCGCGGAAACCTGACTCGCCGTGAACACGCCGCGCGCGTCGTTGTCCATGCGGAAGACCACGGCGCCGAAGTCTTCTGTGTCGACCGGCATCTCGATGTAATCCTCCGGGCGCAGCGTTTTGCCGGCGAAAGTCTCGATGGGTCCCTTGGGGCGCTTACGGGTTTTGTGGAACGTGTTCAGGTCGGCGCAGAGGGACGCGATGCGCAGGCCCGTGACGTGTTCTGCCATGTCGCACCAGTGGGAGCCAATGTCCGCCATGCAGCGGGAGGGCCCGTTGTCCTTGCTTTCGATGCGCCAGTTGTAATCGGTGTCGTACATTAGCCAGTCTTGCGAGTAAGTGCCCTGGACGATCAGGATTTCGCCCAAATCGCCAGCCTCCCGCATGCGGCGCATCTGCTGCGCCAACGGGTAGTAGCGCAGATTGTGGAAGAGGCAGTTGCGTTTCTTGGCAGACTGCGCGGCTTCCACCATCTGTTTCGCGGCGTCGACGGAAACGGAGAGCGGCTTTTCGCAGATCACGTGCTTGCCCGCTGCCAGCGCATCCTTCGCCATCGGCAAGTGCAGCGCATTCGGTGTGCAGATGTGTACGGCGTCGATCGATTTATCATCGAGCACCCTGCGATAGTCGCCGGCTGAAGAAGGGATGCTGAGTTGCTCGGCGAGTTGGCGTGCCCGTTCATCCGTGGCATCCGCCACCGCGGCCACTTCCACATTGCCGAGACGGCGAATTCCTTCGATGTGCACGCGCCCCACAAATCCGGCGCCGAACACCGCTGCCTTGAGTCGCTTCATATTTTTGTCCTGTTGATGTACGGAAGTACCGCGGTACCGAACCGTCTTTCTGACTCTACCGCAATCCGCTAGAATTGAGAATCGGCGCATGGTAGTCCGAATCCGATTTGCGCAACCGTCCTCGCCGCTTGAGCGGCGCATCCGCAATCAGCGCGCGGCGATAGCGTTCGCGACGCTTCTGCAACCACCTGCGGTGGCCGCGTCTGCTCTGGCCGTGTGGAGTATAGGCGCGAGTTACAAGTGGGTGGGGTCGTTTGCGTTCGACAGGGGCCTGTTTTCGCACTGGCAGACGTGGCTTGTGGCCGCTGCGGCAATCTGGCTCTTCGCTTCTCTGTTGAACCGTTACGGCAAAGACAGCGGGCAAGCAGCCGTCTGATATGCTGGGTTAAAGAGGCGCCATGCGCTCCCAGTATACCTACCGCCGTTCTTCCTTCTTTAACAGTTACTTCCCGGCAGGGGTGAAGTGGCTGATCATCGCCAACGTCGCGATTTTCGTGGCCATTTCGGTATTCGGCCGGTGGATCGGCGGCGATGTGATGCTGCTGGCGCTTGCGCCGGTGGCGGTGGTCTTCCACTTTACGCTGTGGCAACTCGGGACTTACCTCTTTATTCACAGCGGCATCAGTCATCTGCTGTTTAACATGCTGGCGCTGTGGATGTTCGGTATGCCGCTCGAACAGAGTTGGGGCACGAAACGATTCCTTAAATACTACTTTTTGTGCGGCGTTGGCGCGGGTCTCTGCGACGTCGCCCTGCATGCGGCCACAGGTAACTGGAATACGCGAACGGTAGGCGCTTCGGGCGCGATTTACGGTCTGCTAATGGCGTTCGGGGTACTGTTCCCGGATCAGACCGTACTTATGGGCTTCCTATTCCCGATCAAAGCCAAGTACATGGTGATGATCTATGGCGCCATTGAGTTAGTCATGGCGTTCAGTGTGAACGATGGTGTAAGTAACATCGCGCATTTGGGCGGCATGCTTTTCGGGTACGTCTATTTGAAGGGAAGCGTGCCGCGGTTGGGTCGCATGCCCGATTGGCGTACCGCGTATAAACAATGGAAGCTGCGGCGCGCCAAGAAGAAATTTCAAGTGTATATGCGGCGCCACGGCGACGGCGGGCCCTGGACGAACTAACCGTTCGGATAGTTCCTGCGAGCGTGCGGAAACCGCTGCAACCGTGGATTTCGCGCGTACGTCATCTGATATAGTTACCTCAGAAGTATATCTATGCGACTCTCCACACGTAACTCCTGTTGCGCTTTAGCGTTGGCGGGAATGGGGGCGCTTGCGCTGGCGCAGCAGCAGGGCCCGCTTACTCCGAAAAATACCAGCGGCAGCACCACTGTCGCGCAACCCAAAAAAGATACGGAAGAGACGCTGCCCAAGATTCCCTCCGCCTATTCCAAAAAAGATGTGCCGCCCGCAGATGCGCCGAAGTACCGGAGCGAAGCGAGCATCGTGACGTTTGACGCCGCGGTTTTAGATAGCAAGGGCCAGTTTATTCCGGGTATTCAGCCGTCGTGGTTCCGCGTGCTGGAGGACAACGTTCCGCAGAAGCTGGCGAAGGTCGAGCAGGGCGAGGCGCCGATCACGATTGCATTGGTGATCGAATTCAGCGGAAAATTCCAGCAGCTTTACGGGTACACGTGGCGGCAGACGCTGCAGCTTTCGTGGGGCTTTGCGAGCACGCTTAAGCCGGACGATTACATGGCGGTGATTGCCTACGACATTAAGCCGGAGATTCTGTGCGACTTCACAAACAATCATCAGACGATTCAGGAAGCGCTTTCCCGGCTGACCATTCCGGCGTGGCAGGAAGCGAATCTGTTCGATGCGCTGACCGATACTGCCGACCGGATGACCGGCATTGAAGGACGCAAGGCGATTATGGTGCTGACGTCCGGCATCGATACCTTTAGCAAGATCACGTTCGATAAGGCGCGCAAGCAAGTGGCCGAAGCGGGCGTGCCGATTTATGCCATCAGCCTGATGCAGTTCCTGCGTACTATTGCGGATGCGCAGATGGGTCCAATTGCGCGCATGGATTTCCTGCAGGCGGACAACGAACTACGCACCTTTTCAAAGGACACGGGCGGCCGCGCGTTCTTCCCGCGTTTTGAGGGCGAGTACGGCTCTATCTTCCAGGACATTCAGCAGGCATTGCGCAAGGAGTATGTTATTTCTTACTCGCCAAGTAATAAGACTCATGACGGCGCCTTCCGCAAACTTAAGGTTGACTTGGTAAATCCGGCGACTAATGAACCTATCTTGATCAAAGATGAGAAGGGTAAGCCGATTAAGTATAGTATCGTCGCCAAGCCGGGTTATAAAGCTCCGCGCGCCGTGGAGTAAAGCGCCTCCGCGTCGCTCGTAAAGCTCCTGGTCGCGATTGATGTCAAGCGCTAAATTCGCCGTCTTTTGAAGGCGATGCAAATCCGTTGACAGAGCGGTTACGTTCCTGTTAAATTTCGCTTCGCTCTGCCAATGAAAAACTCCTCCGTCCCCGCACGCATACTCCTGATCGATGACAGCCGCGATGGGTTACTCATCCGCCGCGCTCTGCTGGAAGAGCAGGGATACGTGGTGGAGGTGGCGGCCAGTGGTGAAGAAGGGTTCACCCGCTTTCAGGAAAACATCTGGGACGTCGTGGTGACCGATTACCGCATGCCGGGGATTAACGGTGTGGACCTGATCAAGCAGATGCGCGGCCTGCGTGCGGCCGCGCCGATTGTGTTGCTCTCCGGATTTGTGCTGCCGCTCGGATTGACGGAAGAGAACACCGGCGCGGACGCAGTGGTGGCGAAGACCGCGAACGAATCGGCCCATCTGCTGCGCGCCATCAAAAGGCTAGTGACCGCGGCGCGCGTGAAACGCAAGCCGCCGACATCGCAGGGAGGCGGCGCTACGTCGCTTCGCCGGCGCCTGGCATCGCTGTAAGTCGCCGCGCCGGCAAAACGCGTGTGCAGTGCGACAATCGAGTGAAGCGGACGCTGAAGCAAGCGGCCGCCATTCGCGATGCAAATCCCCAATCGAGTGGTTCTGATCACTGGCGCGTCGGAAGGCATCGGCGCGGCGTGCGCGCGCGAGTTTGCGCGATGCGGCGCAAAGTTGATATTGACGGCGCGCTCCGAAGCTGGACTGCGGCGCGTGGCAGAGGCGTCGGGCGCGCATGACGTACTGGTGGCGCCGGGCGACATCACAGATGATGCGCAGCGCCGCGCCATTGTGGAGCTTGCGCGGGAGCGATTCGGCGCGATCGACATTTTGATCAACAACGCGGGCACGGGTCTGTATGCGCCGGCATGGGCGGCGCAGATGGAAGACGCGCGCCGCCTCATGGAGTTGAATTTCTTCGCGCCGCTCGCGCTGACGCAGTTGATCGCACCGGGAATGCGCGAGCGCAAATCGGGATTGATCGTGAACGTGGGTTCGATTGCGACCAAGGTGACGCTACCTTGGATGACCTTATACAGCACCTCGAAATTTGCACTGGGCTCGTTGACGGAAGGGCTCCGCATGGAACTGCGCGCGAGCGGCGTACGCACGATGATAGTCTGTCCCGGATACGTGAAGACAGGGTTTCAGGAGCATGTGCTGTACGGGCAGGCGCCAGAATCGGTGATCAAAGGTAGACGCTTTGCGATTGAGCCGTGGCAATGCGCAGAAGCGATACGGCGGGGCGTGGAGCGGGACGCGCGAACCGTAGTGACGCCGCGGATGGGTTGGGCGCTGGTGATCGCGTCGCGATTGTTCCCGGGCTTGATTGAGGCGAAGCTGGCGGGGATGAACGGAACGGCATGAACCTGCGCTTGAAGCGAACGCCAGGGATTTATCTCGTAGGATTCATGGGCAGCGGCAAATCGACAGTGGGGCGGCTGCTGGCGGAGCGGTTGGGATGGCCGTTTCTGGACCTGGATGAAGAGATCGAGACGTCGGAAAAGACCACGATTGCCGCCATTTTCGAAGACCGCGGCGAAGCGGAATTCCGGCGAATCGAAAAGGAAATATTGGAGCGGCACGTGCGCGCGATTCAGTGCGGCAAGCCGGCGGTAATCGCGTTGGGGGGCGGCGCGTTTGCACAGGACGCCAATCGCGAATTGGCGATGAGCCACGGCATTGTGTTCTGGTTGGACTGTGAGTTTGAGCGTGTCGAACGGCGGGTCGCGTCGACGAATCACAGGCCGCTGGCGCGCGATCCGCAGCGGTTCGCGGCCCTGTATCAGACGCGTCGCGAAATTTATGCGAAGGCCGACGTGCGGATTCCGATTGAATCGGACGATCCCGCGGCGGCGGTGGATGCGATTACCGGGCATCCGGTTCTGAGATGAACGCGAAGCCACTGCGGCGTGATGCGCGCGCGATTTTTAACGCTGCGATTGCGGCCGCGCAGCCCGGTCCGGCGGTGGAGAAACACTTGCGGCGAATGGATTTTGCGCGTTATCGAAATGTGTATGTGGTCGGGGCGGGGAAGGCCGGCGCGTCGATGGCGCTGGCGGCAGAGCGCGTGATTGGGCGCAAGGTCACGGCGGGACTGGTGAACGTGAAGGACGGGCATACGCTGCGGCTGCGCCGGATCGAGCTGAACGAGTGCGGACACCCGGAGCCAGATGCGCGCGGGATGGCGGGCGCGGAACGGATTGCGGAGATAGCGAAGTCGGCTGGGCGCGAGGATCTGGTGCTGTGCCTGATTTCGGGCGGCGCTTCGGCGTTAATGCCGCTACCGGCCGCGCCAGTGACGTTGGAAGAGAAGCGCGCAGTAACCGCGCTGCTGCTTTCGGTGCGTGCGGACATACACGAGATCAATAGCGTGCGGAAGCATCTTTCGCGAATCAAGGGCGGTCAACTGGCGCAGCTTGCCGCACCGGCGCGCGTGGAGACGCTGGCGCTGAGCGATGTGGTGGGCGATGATTTGGACGTGATTGGCAGCGGACCCACGGCGCCGGATTCCTCGACGTTCGCAGACGCGCGTGACGTGTTGGAGCGGCACGGAATCTGGAA
>DATAUH010000270.1:0-18440 GCA_036268375.1 Bryobacteraceae bacterium
ACCGGGTGCAACAAAGAGGATCTTGGCGGCGCGTCGACTCAGCCGGCGATTACCGTGGATGCATTCCAGCGCCAGGCGCAGCGTTACGCCGATTTGACCGGTGAATTCCTCAAACTCTACCCCGCGGCGACGGACGAGCAGGCCGGGCGGTCGGAGAACGAGAGCGCGGTGGATTCGATGCGAGCCTCCATGTATCTGTGGGCCGTGAATCGCGCGAAGACGGCCAAAACCAAGGCGTACACCTACTTCTGGGATCACACGATGCCGGGGCCCGATGCCGCGCGCTTCGGAGCGTTTCACACTTCCGAGGTCCCCTATGTGATGGATACCTTGTATATGAGCGACCGGCCGTTTACCGCCGCCGATCACAAGATTGCCGAAATGATGTCGTCGTATTGGGCGAACTTCATCGCCACCGGAGATCCGAATGGTAAGGGCCTGCCGAATTGGGCCTCCACCAAAGACCGGCCGGAGATGACGATGGAACTGGGCGATAAGAACGCCCCGATTCCGGTTGCCGGCAGTAAAGAGAAACTCGCGCTCTTCCAACAGTATTTCGAAAAGCCGCGGCCCGCATCCGCAAGGTGACCTTCGGCGCATCTGCCGATCACGCCGGTGCACGCGCGCGCCAGGTTTAGTATTTCGAAGCGTTCAGCCGCAAACGGGACAGCCCTGGTGCAGCGCGGTGCGGACCTGCAGCAGAATGCTCTTCGTAGTTCCGATCTCAGTGCTGTTCGCGGGACCGAAGGTCTCTTCCGCGGCCAAGGCCTTACGCAGCAGGTCGTCCGCTTCCGAATACTTCTTCTGTTGGAAACGCAGCAGGCCCAAATTGTTGCGCGCGACGGCCAGTTCAAACTGGCAGCCCCCGCACGGTTCCAACATTCCGACAGCGCGCTTCATCTCGGCCTCCGCCATCGCGGTTCTTCCGTCGTCCATTAAGGCCAGGCCTTCTTCGCTCAACAGCGTGGCATAGCGAGGGTCACCCTGCGCACCCACACGCTCATAAAGGTCTCGGGCTTTGCGAAACAGAGGCAATGCGCGTTCACTTCTTCCGGCCGCGCGATGAATTCGCCCCACGTTCTGGTACAGCACGGCGCTCTCCAAGCCTTCGCCCGGGTCGGCTTGGATCATCACGCGCAAGGCCTCATCCGCGTAGGGCAACGCCTCATCCGGTTTGCCCGCGCGTAACCGTAACGTAGAAAAGCCGGCCAGAGCGAATGCATGCTGAGCGCTGATCGGGTTATGGGCGCGCGTCAACTCCAGCGATTCGGCGAAGTGATCACCCGCGGCTTTCAAATCTCCTAACAGCGTTTCAATATGACCCAATGCGTTCAGCGCCGCGGAGGTTTCAATGTGTTCGGGCCCGAGCGAACTGCGGCTCAACAGCAGCGATTCCTCCAAGATCTCTTCGCCTTCGCGCCATTTGCCTTGGCCGCACTTAGCCTGTGCAAGGTTGAAGAGCGCAATCGCCAGGTGCGGGTAGTAACCCGAACCAAGAGAGCGATAGATTGCGACGGCGTTGGCATGTTCCCGCTCCGAAGTAGTGAAATCTCGTTTGAGAGCGGCCTTCAGCCCGCGCTCATTAGCCGCCAATGCCTTATGACTGGCATCGGTAGTCTCTAACTTATTTTGAGTTTGTCCATTGACGGACGTAGTTAGAAGAAAAACAATTAACAGCAGCGCGTAACACAACATTTTTCGAACCTACAGGAAAGTTTTTGGAACCTACACGGGAAGACGAGTGAATATGCAATTGGTTCCGTGGACAATCCGTTAATTCTGCGCAAATTCAAGTGCTACGCTTGGTGTGATGGCCCAGTACCAAATCGAATACGGCCGCAGAAATCCGCGCTTGCAACGCATCCTGATCATTGTTATCGCCGGCATCGTCTTAGCGCTGCTTGCCGCGCGCACGATCGCTTCTTACGTGATCGAGGTGCAGTGGTGGAGCGAGCTTCGGCAGTTAGATACCTGGCTCAGTATGCTCACCTACAGCATTGCGCCGCTAACCGCCGCGACGCTGGTGGCGTTTGCCGTGCTGTGGCTGGCGCACGCACGCGCCTTGAAGTTCGCCCGCGCGTCGTTGCGCGAGAACCGCCTCTACGCTAAGCTCTCGGCGCTTGCATTACTCATCATCGGATACTTCATCGCCGCGGCTTCGATCGATAACTGGACCGTCGTGCGTTTCGCCGGTTCGCGCGGGCTGCAGGCGTCCGCCGCGGGCGCGGTGGATGCGGTCTTTCAGAAGCCGCTGTCGTTTTACTTATTCGATCTGCCGTTTTACGACTTGCTGCGCGGCTATGTTCTGGCCGTCATCATCGCAGCGATCTTGATTTACTGGATCGCGGCGCGCGCCTGGCAACTGCGCCATCGCATATCCGATCTACGCGGCGTTCACGAACTCGATATCTCCTTTTTGCGGCTGGAAGGAGGATTGGAATCGCGCTTCCTTCGCGGAGCCGGAGTAATTTTTCTTCTCGCTTTGGCGTGGAGATACTATCTGGCTCGCTACCAAATGGTTTACAACGAGCATGGCAGCTTTCTGGTTGGCGTGGACTGGGTGGATCAACACGTCGGCATTCCTCTCCAGTGGTTACTCATCTTCAGTTGCATCATCGCTGCTGTACTCGTCTGGGCCGGCCGCCTGGTTTGGGCCGCCTTTTTCGCACTGGCGCTGTTGGTGGATTTCGTCGCGCCCGGTTTAGTCTCCACGCTATACGTCAAGCCAAACGAAATCTCCCTCGAACGTCCTTATATACAGACGCACATCCACGCCACTCGTTCGGCTTTTGGTCTGGAACAATCGGTCAAGGAGATCGAATTTAAGGCCCAGCCCGACGCGTCCATCGACGTGGCTCAGAACCGTTCGACTTTGGACAATGTCCGCTTGTGGGACGTTCAAGCATTCCACGATACGGTTACGCAGATTCAGGCGCTGCGTCCTTACTATACGTTCCACGATTCGGACGTCGACCGTTACACCATAGACAATCAATACCGGCAGGTGTTGATTGCGCCGCGTGAACTGGATATCTCGCAGCTTCCCGCCGCCAGTTCCAGCTGGATCAATCCGGCATTCATTTACACTCACGGTTACGGCCTCGTGTTAGCGCAGGTGAGTAAGATCGCGCCGGATGGCTTGCCCGTGCTGTTAATCGATAATGCGCCTCCTGAGGTAAAGACTAATAGTCTGAAGCTTACGCGTCCCGAAATTTACTACGGCGAAGTTACTCACGAACCCGTTTTCGTCAACACTGCGGAGTCCGAGTTCAATTATCCGGCCGGTGAAGAGGACGCGCGCTCGCATTACGACGGCAAAGGCGGTTTCCCCATTTCCTCATTCCCGATGCGTTTTGCAGCGGCGCTCGAGGAGGGTGAGCCAAACATCCTGTTGACCAACTATTTCACGAAATCCAGCCGCATGATGATTCGCCGCCGCGTGCGCGAGCGGCTGCAGACCCTGGCCGCTTTTCTCGAATGGGATCCCGATCCATATCTCGTGATCTCGCAATCGGGACGTCTGGTGTGGATGGTGGACGGCTACACCACGTCGGCTGCGCACCCCAATTCACGGGCTGTAGACCTGGGCGATCTGGGCCGGGTGAACTACATGCGCAACGCAGTTAAGGCCACCGTCGACGCGTATGACGGCGAGACGCACCTTTATATATTCGCCCCCGAAGATCCGCTGATTAACGCTTACCAGCGCCTGTTTCCGAATCTCTTCAGCAGCGAATCGCAGATGCCCGCCGACCTGCGCGCTCACGCACGTTATCCCGAAGTGCTCTTTTCCGTCCAAGCCGAAATCTACCGCACGTATCACATGCTGGACCCGCAGACCTTCTACAACAAAGAAGACTTGTGGGATCTCGCGCGTCACGTTTCCGGTCAGAATAGTGGGTCGGACGCGGGGACGCCGACTTACGTCGTGGCGTCGCTACCCGGCGAGAGCCAGGCGGAATTTCTGCTGATGACGCCGTTCACGCCCCGCGGCAAAGACAACCTGATCGGCCTGATGGCGGCGCGCTGCGATGGGCAGCACCTGGGAGAGATTCAAGTGCTGATGCTGTCGAAGCAGCAACTGATCTTTGGACCGATGCAAATCGCGGCCCGCATCAATCAGGACCAGACCATATCGAAGGACCTGACGCTATGGAACCAGCAGGGGTCGCAGGTGCTGCGCGGGCAAACGCTGGTGCTGCCGGTAGGAAACACGTTTCTCTATGTCGATCCCATCTACATTCAGGCCACGCAGGCGCGCATGCCGCAGTTGAAGAAGGTAGTGCTGGCGATTGACAATCGTCTGATCTACGCGGACACCTACGAAGAGGCGTTGCAGCAGTTGGCGGGCGGCAACCCTTCGCCTCCGCTCTCGGGGGCTGCCACCTCGCAAGGGGCTGCGTCGCCCTCCGCGCCTTCTTCGGGAATTGACCCTCGTTTGCAGCGTATCGCGGATCATCTGAAGAAGTATCAGGAGCTCACTTCGCAAGGGCGCCTCGCCGAAGCAGGCCGCGAATTAGAGGCCATCAAGGCGGAAGTAAACGCCAAACAGTAAGGGCGACCGAGCGCGCGTCGGCAGCGTGCTTTTCGCTATTCTGAATCTTTGGAGCAATTTGATTGAACCGTATCGGCTTAGCCTTTCGTAGCTTTTTTGCGCTGCTTTTCGGCGGCGCGCTGTCCGATGAATTGATTCGCGATCTTGGCCTGGTGAAGCGCGAAGCAGTTCCGCCTCCCAGGCCCACGCCGCCTCCCGCGCCGCTCGTTCGCACCTCCGATGGAGCGTTGCAGATGGTCGCGATATTGCAGCGCGATTCCCGTCTGATCGATTTTCTGATGGAGGATATTTCCGGTTATGCCGACGATCAGATCGGCGCCGCGGTTCGCGAACTTCACGATCAGTGCCGCGATTCACTGACGCGTTACATCAAGCTGGAGCCGGTGATCGACGGCGTAGAGGGAACTTACGCCAAGGCCCCGTCGAAGGATCCGAACCTGGTCAAGTTTGTCGGCAATGTTCCGGCTAAACCGCCGGAGGGCGGCACGCTGCGCCACCGCGGATGGCGCGCTTCGAAGATCGATCTGCCGACGATCGGCGCCAAACAGGATGCGGCGGTGGTAGCTCCCGCTGAAATCGAAATCGAGTAAATCCCTTGCCAGCCAAATACGTAATCGGCATCGACCTGGGCACCACCAACTCGGCTCTCGCCTACGCGGAGCTGCGCGCAGATGCGGACCCGTTCGCGCCTGCGAACGTCCAGATGCTTGAGATTCCGCAACTGGTCAATCCGGGTGAAGTGCGGGATGAGGCGCTGCTGCCGTCCTTCCTTTATCTGCCCGGTCCCGCGGATTTTCCAGCCGGCAGCCTCGCGCTTCCCTGGGATGCCAGTGCGTCGAACGTGGTGGGGCGTTTGGCGCAGAAGCGCGGTGTTGAAAGCGCGGGACGTCTGGTTTCGTCGGCCAAGTCCTGGCTGTCGCATTCCGGCGTCGACCGCACTTCTCCGCTGTTGCCTTTTCGAGCGCCCGAAGGTGTAGAGAAGATCTCCCCTGTAGAAGCCAGCCGCCGGTATCTGGAGCACCTGCGCGACGCGTGGAACGCCAAAATGCCCGACGCGCCCTTCGCGGATCAGGAGGCTCTGGTAACCGCCCCTGCTTCGTTCGACGCGGTCGCGCGCGAATTGACACTGGACGCGGCAAAGCAGGCCGGCTACGGCGAAATCACGCTGCTCGAAGAGCCGCAAGCCGCGTTTTATTCGTGGATCGAAAAGCATTCCGATTGGCGAGAGCGCGTTCAGGTGGGCGATCTGATCCTGGTGGTGGATATCGGTGGCGGCACCACCGATTTCACGCTCATCACTGTTACGCAACGCGAGGGCGAACTGTCGCTTGAGCGTGTGGCGGTCGGCGACCACATTCTTCTGGGTGGGGATAACATCGACCTGGCGCTTGCCGGCGTCGTCTCGTCCCGTTTGGCGGAGAAGGGAACGCGCCTCAACAGCGGTCAGATGCAGGCGCTTTGGGCCAATTGCCGCGTCGCCAAGGAGCGGCTACTTGAGCCGCGCGCCAAGGCCGCCGAACAGCCGGTCACGATTCTGGGTAAAGGGACCGGTCTGGTCGGTGGAACCATCAAGGCAACTCTGCTTCGCGAAGACATCGAACGCGTACTGAGCGATGGTTTCCTTCCGGCTGTAGCCAGCACCGACATGCCGGCGCAGCAGCGGCGTGGTGGTTTCCAGGAACTCGGTCTGCCCTATGCCGCCGATGCCGCCATCACCCGCCACATGGCTCGCTTCCTGCGGCAGCAGACCGCGCACAGCGAACACGGCGAGATCCGGCGGGGTCCGAGCGGCTTAGCGTGTCCGACTCATGTTTTATTCAACGGCGGCGTATTAAACGCGGGCTTGGTGCGCGAGCGGATTCTGGCGACCCTGAATTCCTGGCTGGAGGGGGAGGGTATGCCTCCCGTACAACCACTCACCGGTGAAGACCTCATGCATGCGGTCTCGCGCGGGGCGGCTTACTACGGCTTGGCACGGCACGGGCGTGGTGTGCGCATCCGCGGCGGCGTGCCGCGTACCTATTATGTAGGCGTCGAATCGGCAATGCCATCCATACCCGGCTTTTCCGCCCCCTTCAAAGCGTTGGCAGTGGTGCCTTTCGGAATGGAAGAAGGTACCGAAGTTCACATCCGTGGCCGGGAGTTCGGTCTTGTGGCCGGCCAAACCGCCGAGTTTCGTTTTTTCACCTCGACTGTCCGTAAGGACGACCAGCCCGGCGACCTGGTCGAGGATTTCGGCGATCAATTGGAAGAGCTTCCGCCCATCGAGGCCAGTTTCGCGGCCGGTGATGGACCGCCCGAGGTCGTTCCCGTCTCGTTCGAGAGCGTCGTGACGGAGGTCGGCGTGCTGCAGTTGTGGTGCGTTGCGCGCGACGGCAGGCGCTGGAAGCTCGAGTTCAACGTCCGCGAAAAAGTGGCGTAAGCGTAAAGCCGCAGTCCATGGGAGCCCGCATTTGAGATGGCCTGGACCCCCTTAGGATTATCACGAGCCAGGGTATGCTCTATATCCCCGTGGTATCCTAATGTCTGTAATCCATCTGATTTCTTCCCTTGAGGTTCAAACCCATTTGGCTTTAGTCGAAGGTTGCAAGCACGCGCTGGAACTCTCAATTCCTGCCCAAGAGGTAGATAGCGAGACCGCCCGCATCACTGCGGACGTTCAAAAGCGGGCTAAACTGCAGGGTTTTCGTCCCGGTAAGGCACCCGCCTCATTGATTCGCAAACACTTCGCTTCCGATATCCGTCAGAAAGTCGTCGAGGCGCTGATTCCGAAATACCTCCAGAAGCAGTTTGAGGCCGAAAACCTGAATGTAGTGGGTACTCCGGATATTTCCGAGGTCCACATGCACGATGGCGAGCCGCTGCGCTTTAAAGCGGAATTCGAAGTCGTCCCCGAGATTGAACTCAAAGACTACAAGGGCATCGAAGTTCCCTACCACGATCCGCAAGTGGCGGAAGAGGACGTCGACAAGCGTATTGAGGAGTTACGGGAGCAAAAGGCCGAGTACGTCAATATCGACCCGCGCCCGCTGGCCGACGGCGATTTCGCACTCGTATCCCTGGAAAGTCTTGAGGGTATTGAAGGCGAACCGCTGAAGACGGACGAAATGACGCTCGAAATCGGCGGCGCGGATACCCTGCCCGAGTTTACCGAAAACCTGCGCGGCGCTACGCCCGGCGAGGACCGCGAAATGACCGTTGCCTACCCGGAAGAGTACGGTTCGAAACGCCTGGCCGGTAAGACGGTCAAGTTCCGCGCGTCGATCAAGGGAGTTCGAAAGAAGGAACTGCCGGAACTGAACGACGAGTTTGCGCAAGATCTCGGCGACTATCGCAATCTGGAAGAACTGCGCGCATCCGTCCGCAAAGGCATTCAAGGCCAACGCGAGCACGATGCTCAGGAAGCGGCCAAGAATCGAATTGTCGAACAGCTGGTCGACATGCACGAATTCCCGGTACCGCGGACCTTTGTCGAGCGTCAGGTGCGCAATCGCGTGGAGCAGAGCTTGCGGGCCATGGCCGGTGAAGGCGTAGACCCGAGCAATCTGCAGATCGACTGGTCCAAAGTGATGGAAACGCAGAAGGATAAAGCGGTTCGCGAGGTCAGGGCGTCGCTTTTGCTTTCGAAAGTGGCGGCTCAGGAATCGATTCACGCCACCCGTGACGAAGTCGATAAGGAAGTCGAGCGCGTCGCCCGCCAGCAGCGCGAGCCTGTAGCGGCTGTACAAATGCGTTTTGAAAAGGATGGCACCATGAATCGCATTGCCAATCATATTCAAACGGCCAAAACCTTAAATTTCCTGTTTGAGCATGCCCGCAAGACGGCATAAGTTGGTTTCGGCTAAGGATATGAATCGACCCAGTCAGTACCCTATGTTGTACGCGAAAGTTAACCTCCGATTGCTAAGAATGCCGGTTCAGGTGATAATGGGAACGAATTCGATGGATGTTCTCCGCCACCTCGTTGGGTATTTGTCGAAGGCGGACGAGGAGAAAACTGCTTGAAGCGCACCGGATCCGACGATGCTTTACGCTGCTCATTCTGCCACAAAAGTCAGGATGTAGTCGGTAAACTGATCTCCTCCCCCAGCGACTATCCGCGGGCGTACATCTGTGACGAGTGCATTGCCGTTTGCAACTCGATTCTGGAAGATGACAAGGTCGAAAGCCCTGCGGGTTCTCCCAATCGGATGCCCAAGCCGCTTGAGGTCAAGGAATTCCTCGACCAATACGTAATCGGGCAGGACGCAACCAAGAAAAAGCTGGCGGTAGCGGTTTACAACCATTGCAAGCGGATCCACATGAACCGCATGCGCAACAGCGAAGTGGAACTGCAGAAATCCAATATCCTGCTGATCGGACCGACCGGTACGGGCAAGACGTTGATGGCGCAGACGCTCGCCAAGATTCTGGACGTACCGTTCGCGATCGTTGACGCAACCACTCTCACCGAGGCGGGTTATGTCGGCGAGGATGTTGAAAACATCATTTTGAAGCTGCTGCAGGCCGCCGATGGCGATGTGCAAAAGTGCCAGCAGGGTATCATCTATATCGACGAAATCGACAAGATTTGTCGCAAGGATGAGAACCCCTCGATCACCCGCGACGTTTCGGGTGAGGGCGTTCAACAGGCGCTGCTCAAGATTCTCGAGGGCACGGTTGCCAATGTGCCGCCTCAGGGCGGCCGCAAGCATCCGCACCAGGAATTCACGCCGGTCGATACCACCAATATTCTCTTTATCTGCGGCGGCGCCTTCGTCGGTTTGGAAAAGGTAATTGCGCGGCGCACCGGCAAGAAGTCGATTGGCTTCCTGCAGGAGGATGATAAAGCGAACCTGCGCCACACCCAGGTGGTGAGTGGACGCCGCGACGTGGATCTGCTGGCTCAAGTGCAGCCGATGGATCTGATTAAATTTGGTTTCATCCCCGAATTCATCGGCCGTATGCCGGTGACGGCAGTGCTGGAGGATCTCGACCGCTCCGCACTGATCCAGATCTTGACTCGCCCCAAAAATGCGATCGTCAAGCAGTATCAAAAGCTTTTCGAGTTTGAAAACGTGCGCCTGAAGTTTAACGACGACGCTTTGGAAGCCATTGCCGAACTGGCTATGGAACGCAAAGTGGGCGCGCGCGGTCTTCGCATGATCTTGGAAGACCTGATGCTGGACCTGATGTACTACCTGCCCTCCTACAAGAAGGTGCGGGAGTTCCAGGTAACCAGGGAGATGGTTCTTACGCAGAAGATCAGCCTTACACTATTAGAGAAGGCCGGTTAGTCCGGCCTACCGTCCCGCGGGTATGCGGCTGCGCCCGTTGCTACACTCCTTTCATAGACAGCCGAGAAGGTCCGGGGTTCCATACCCTGGGGAACAACATGCTTACTTCTAAGGAAAAATCAGATACAAAGCGCCTGCCGATGATGCCCATCCGGGAAGTGGTCATATTCCCGTTTATGATGACGCCATTCGTCGTTGGCCGCGAATCCAGTGTCCGCGCTCTCGAAGAAGCGATGGCCGGGGATAAGAAGATCTTCCTGGCCGCGCAGCACGACGCTTCGGTAGACGAGCCGGAGCCGAACGAAATCTACACGGTTGGGACCATCGTCAACATCGTCCAAAGCCTCCGTCTTCCCGACGGCAACATCAAAGTGCTGGTTGAAGGCGTGGAACGCGCCAAAGTGGTTTCGGTATCGGATGAAGAGGGTTTCTTCCGCGCCATCGTGCGCACGGGCAATTACAAAATTGAACCGGGTCCGCAGCTTGACGCCCTGATCAGCCGGGTGACCGGACTGTTCGAGCAGTATGTAAAGCTCAGCCAGAATCTCAACTACGAGACCATGATCGCGGCCATCCGCGTGGATGACGCCGGTAAGCTCTCGGACACCGTTGGAGCCAACCTGCAGCTCACCATCGAAGAGAAGCAGGAATTGCTTGAAATCTTCGACCCGATCGATCGCCTAACGCGCGTGGCGGAGATGCTCGACATTGAAATCGAGAAGCTCAACGTCGACCGCACCATTCAAGGCCGTGTGAAGCGCCAGATGGAAAAGGCGCAAAAAGAGTATTACCTCAACGAGAAAATTAAAGCCATCCAGAAAGAACTGGGCCGCGGCGAAAAGAGCGAAATCGACGAGCTGAAGAAGAAGATCGAAGCCGCCGGCATGACGCCCGACGCTTTGGAAAAGGCTACCGCCGAGCTGAAGCGCCTGGAAAACATGCCGCCGATGTCGGCTGAATCGACGGTGTCGCGCAACTACCTCGATTGGCTGCTGGCTGTGCCGTGGAAAAAGAAGTCGAAGGAAATTCGCGACCTCCGCTTTGCGGAAAAGGTGCTGGAAGCGGATCACTACGGTCTGGAAAAGATCAAGGAGCGCATCCTTGAGTTCCTCGCGGTACGCCGCCTGGTCAAGAATCCGAAGGGCTCGATTCTCTGCTTCGTCGGACCTCCGGGCGTCGGTAAGACCTCGCTCGGCATGTCGATCGCGAAGGCCACGGGACGCAAGTTTGTCCGCCTCTCGCTTGGCGGCGTGCGCGATGAGGCCGAAGTTCGCGGCCATCGCCGCACGTACATCGGCGCGCTCCCCGGTCAGATCATCCAGATGATGAAGAAGGCGGGAGCGAAGAACCCGGTCTTCATGCTGGATGAAATCGACAAGATGTCGACCGATTTCCGCGGCGATCCGTCCGCGGCGCTGCTCGAGGTGCTCGATCCGGAACAGAATTTCATGTTCATGGATCACTATCTCGACGTGGAATACGATCTGAGCCAAGTCTTCTTCATCGCCACCGCGAACGTGATGCACACGATTCCGCCGGCGCTACAAGATCGCATGGAAATCATCCGTCTTTCGGGCTACACCGAGCTCGAAAAAATGGAAATCGCCAATCGCTTCCTTGTCCGCAAGCAGATGGAGCAGACCGGACTTTCGGGCGATCGCATCGAGTTCACCGATGCAGGCGTAAACGGCCTGATTCAGTACTACACGCGGGAGGCCGGCGTACGTAATCTGGAGCGCGAAATCGGGAATGTCTGCCGCAAAGTCGCGCGTAAGGTAGTCAACGCGCAAAGCAGCAAAGAAAAGAAAGCCCAAGACAAGGTCACCATCACTCTTCCGAAGCTTACTGAGCTTCTTGGGCCGTGGAAGTACCGCGATCTCGTCGCTGATAAGAAGAATGAGGTCGGCGCCGCGGTTGGCCTTGCATGGACGGAAGTGGGCGGCCAGATCCTAACCACGGAATGCACTCTGATGGAAGGCAAAGGCAAGCTCACCATCACAGGCAAACTAGGTGAAGTGATGCAGGAGTCTGCGCAGGCCGCGATGAGTTACATCCGTTCGCGCGCCGTGACCTTGGGCCTGCCGCGCGATTTCTATCGGAACCTCGATGTTCACCTGCACATCCCCGAAGGCGCCATCCCGAAGGATGGACCTTCGGCCGGCATCACCATGGCGACCACCATCTGCAGCGCTCTTACCGGTATTCCGGTGCGCGGCGATGTCGCCATGACGGGTGAGATCACGCTGCGCGGAAAAGTCCTGCCCATCGGCGGCTTGAAGGAGAAGCTGATGGCAGCCCATCGCCACGGCATCATGGAAGCCATCATGCCGCGCGATAATGAGCGCGATCTGCCGGACATCCCGGACGCAATCAAGTCCGTCATGAAGCTGACTTTTGTGGACTCGATGGACGAAGTTTTGCGCATCGCCCTGGAGCGCGAACTCACCGCGCTGCCCGTGACCGCGCCGCAACCCGGCGTCGACATCGCGGCCTCTGGCGAAGAGATCGTCGCGCATTAGTCATGAGTTGCTCCGGAGGCGTCAGGGATAAGTGAAATCGCTCTTGTCCCTGGCTCTTTCGCGGTGGAAAGACGGCTGACGCCGTGGACGCGGAATTTGTAGTAAGCTCAGGAAGTCGGTCCTCTTTCCCAAAGGATCGGCTCCCCGAAGTTGCATTTCTAGGGAGAAGTAACGTCGGTAAGTCCAGCTTGATTAACGCCCTCACCGGCCGCAAAAAACTGGCATTCACAAGTAACACTCCGGGTAGAACGCAAACGATTAATTTTTATCGTATCGGCGGAATGATGTATTTCGTCGATCTCCCGGGATATGGGTACGCCCGGGTTCCGCTCCCCATCATGGCGGAATGGAAGAAGTTAATTGAGTCTTATTTGCAGGAACGGGAGACGCTGAAGTTGGCCTGCCTGATTCTTGACGCCCGCCATGGATGGATGGAGCACGATCTCAAGTTGAAACACTGGCTGGAGTATCATGACAGGCCATATTTTGTAGTCGCCACCAAGATCGATAAATTGAATCAAAGTGGTCAAGAGCGCGGTCTGCGCGCCATTCGCGAAGAAGGCGTCGAACCGCTGCCGTTCTCGGCCCTCAACGGCCGGGGAGTGAGGGAAATTTGGCAAGCAATCACGAAGAGAATGAATCCGTAGAAAACACCCCGCAAGATAAAGTCGAAAAGCCCGCCGATAAACCGCCCGCCGCAGTCGCCAAGGATGCCGTTGAAAAAGACGGAGCCGAAAAACCCACTGCCCAGGCCCCAGAGAAGCCGCATGTGGAAAAGCCCCACGTGGAAAAACCGCATATCGAGGAACCGAAGCGGCCGGCGCGCGCGCCTAGAGTGAATGCGCACGCGTCCGATGCGTCTAAAGCCGAGGCGTCGAAGTCTGACGTGGGCAAAGCCGATGGCGCGAAGCCCGAGCCGCCGAAAATCGAGATGCCGAAGATCGAAGTACCGAAGCTCGAGATTCCAAAAATTGGAGAGCCCAGGGAGGCCAAATCTCCGGAAGTGAAGGTTCTGGAAGCGAAACCTCCGGAAGCGAAGGCTCCGGAAGCGGCGACGGCTGAAGCGAAAACCGCAGAGCCCAGGGCCGCCGAGCCCAAGCCCGCAGAGAACAAGCCGGTGGACGCGAATCCCGCGGAGACGAAGCCTGCCGATCAGCCGCCGCCTCCGGGCCCGCACAACGATCTCGGCTTCCAGCGCCGCAAACAGCAGCAGGCGCAGAGCGCCAAAGCCGGTACGCCTACGCTCGATCTGGTGGAGCTCAAAGACATGAGCATCCAGAATCTCAACAACGTGGCGAAGGACATGGGCATCGCGGGCGCAGCCGGTCTGCGCAAGCAGGAGTTGATTTTCAAGATCCTCCAGACCCAAGCCGAAAAGAGCGGGCTTATCTTCTCTGAAGGCGTGCTCGAGTGCCTGCCCGATGGCTTCGGCTTCCTGCGCGCTCCCGAGTACAACTATCTGCCCGGTCCGGACGATGTTTATGTGTCGCCCTCGCAGATTCGCCGCTTCGACCTGCGCACCGGTGATACGATCTCCGGCCAGATCCGCCCGCCCAAGGAAGGCGAGCGGTATTTCGCGCTCATCAAAGTCGACGCCATCAACTTCGAACCGCCAGAGGAAGCGCGCAACAAGATCTTCTTCGACAACCTGACGCCGCTTTATCCGAACGGCCGTCTCAAGCTCGAAACCGCGCGCGACAATTTCTCCGGACGCGTGATGGATCTGCTGACGCCCATCGGAAAGGGTCAGCGCGGTCTCATCGTTTCGCCTCCGCGTACCGGTAAAACGATGCTGCTGCAAAGCATCGCCAACTCCGTGACGCACAACCATCCGGAAGTCTCGTTGATCGTTTTGCTGATTGACGAACGTCCGGAAGAAGTCACGGACATGCAGCGCAGCGTGCGGGGCGAAGTCATCAGCTCCACCTTCGATGAGCCCGCGACGCGTCACGTGCAAGTTGCCGAAATGGTGATCGAGAAGGCCAAGCGCCTCGTCGAGCACAAACGCGATGTCGTGATTCTGCTCGATTCGATCACGCGTCTGGCGCGCGCCTACAACACCATCGTGCCCCCGTCGGGAAAGGTGCTGTCAGGCGGCGTCGATTCCAACGCCCTGCAGCGGCCCAAGCGCTTCTTCGGGGCTGCCCGCAATATCGAAGAGGGGGGTTCGCTGACCATCATCGCGACTGCGCTCATCGATACCGGCAGTCGTATGGACGACGTTATCTTCGAAGAGTTCAAAGGCACCGGCAACATGGAAATTCACCTGGAGCGCAAGCTGGTGGATAAGCGTGTGTTTCCGGCCATCGACATCAACAAGAGCGGCACGCGCAAAGAGGAACTGCTGCTTCCCAAAGAGGAACTCAATCGCGTTTGGATTCTGCGCAAGGTGCTCAACCCGCTTTCGCCCGTGGAGACGATGGAACTCCTGCTCGACCGTTTGGGCAAGAGCCGCAGCAACGGCGAGTTCCTGGCCTCCATGAGCGGTTAGGTCCGGCCATCAATTGTCAAACGCAGCCCGCTGAGCGAGCAATGCCGCCGCAGCGGGTTGCGGAAGTTATTCAGTCTCCCCCACGTCAACTCTGCGTGCCGTCGATTTTTTGCCCCGCCAGCATGTAACGCAGTTCTCCGAATCGAAATCCGAAGAGCGCTCCCAGAATCGCCGTCAGCCGAGCCATTAAGCCGGCAAAGAAACCTGAGTACTTGCTCAGAAAAGCGGCATGCGCGAGCAATCTGTCCGCCTTTTCGAGCCCATCGTAGTTCCTTGCGCCCGAATGGAAGACCCGCACGGCGGGCGCCAGCAACACCTTTTTCGAAGCGCGCTTGAACTGCGCCGCCAGATCCGCATCGCCTCCGAACTGCCCGAATCGCTCGTCGATCTGTCGATTCGCCTTCACATAAAACACGCGCGCCATCAGCGCGGCGCTCCGCGGATACTCCACCGGCGTCGGCGCGTCGCCAGAAGGGTTAGCCGGCCGCCACTTTCCGTCGAATGGCAGCGTCCCCAATTGCGGCGCGGGCTTTCCCTCGCGATCCACCAGCAGCGGACATACCGCGGCGGCATCGGTGTTCGCGTCCAGAACGTCGGCCAATCGGATCGCCGCATCCGGCGGAACCTCCGTGTCGTCGTGCAGAAAGAACACGTACTCGGCATCGGCCGCACGCCATCCCAGATTCATCGCCTTGGTCAGTCCAAAGTTTTTGGGCAGGCGAATCCATTGCACGTTGGGAAAATCGGCGTCCAGCTGCGCGCTTCCATCTATCGAGCCGTTATCCACCACCACAATTTGAAGCCGTTCGCGCCCTTCCGATTTTTCTAGCTTTTCCAGGCACGCGCGCAACATGGTCTGACGGTCGTGTGAAACCACTACCACCGTCACGCGCGGCTTCGGATTTTCTGGTTCGGGACTCTGATGTTCGGAATGGCTTTGTGGCGTCAAGGAAATAGGATAACTCGCGTGCATGATAAGTTGTGATAGTGAACGCTCGCGACAGCTTCGTCTCTATTATAGAGATCGGCATCGTTCCTGTAATTCGCGCCTCCAGCTCGGAACATGCCATTCAAGCCGTGGAAGCGTGCCGCGCCGGCGGCATCTTCGCAGCCGAAATTACGATGACCGTACCCGGCGCCATTCGGGTTTTGGAAAAGCTGGCTGATCGCTTCGGCGACGGCATGCTGCTGGGCGCGGGGACTGTCCTCGACGCCGAAACCGCGCGCGTGTCGATACTGGCAGGCGCTGAGTTTATCGTTTCTCCCAATCTGCGTCCCGCGACTATCGAGATGGCGAAGCGCTATTCGAAAGCCGTTTTTCCGGGCGCGCTCACTCCCACAGAGATTCTGAGTGCTTGGGAAGCGGGTGCGGATGCTGTCAAAGTGTTTCCCTGCGGCAGCATGGGTGGCGCGAAATATATTAAGTCGCTCAAGGGACCGTTGCCGCAAATCGAAATGATTCCCACCGGCGGCGTGTCGCTCGAGACCATCGGCGATTTCTTCAAGGCCGGCGCGTGCGCGGTTGGGGTGGGCGGTGAGCTCTGCGACGCTGCGCTCATCAGTCAGGGCCGCTTGGATGTAATCGAAGATCGCGCCCGCCTATTCATGGAAGCGGCTAATAAAGCACGCGCGTAAGCCGTCGTACATATCGCACCCATTCGTGCTGTTTACTCATTGGCCCGCTAACTGCTAAATCCCTGGCGTGAACAGGGGCTCTTGGCCAGAGCCGGAAAAATGAGGAAACAAATAAATGAAAACCGCGCTTATCCTGGTGCTTTCCTGCGCATCTCTTTCTTTTGCGCAAAACATGAAACTGGCTCCTCAAACACAAGCGAAGCCTTCTGAAGACGCTGCTCCGCAAACCCAGACTAAGTCGGATGCGCCACAGGAGTTCAAACGCCTGGCCTCTGTAACATGGGATCTAAATACGCATAAGTTAGTGTGGGTGGTTCAAAAAGGGCCTGAAGTAAATGGCGAGTTTGTGCCGCAGAAGACAGATCGTTATGAAGTTTCGCCTACTGAAGCGTTCATGGCGATGAACGAGGAAAAGCGCGACATCGGTGCGGACGAAGCCGATTCGCTGCACGAGCTACTGTCGGTATTGAGCCTTTACTGCGTTAAAAGTACAGTTTGGTGGGAAGCAAATGGCGCCGAACCAACGTCCGATCCCTCGTCTGCCCCATCCGTGAACGAGAAACCCGGCAAAAAGACCGGTGACGGTAAGATCGCGCCTGTAGAACCTGGCGGCGCCAAGCCCGCGCGTTCCGATCAGCAGCAATCGAAACCGCTACCCGCGATTCCCGGTACTTTGATCGCTGCTAACGGCGTCGTGAAGTAAGTCAAATAACATGTGAGCGGCGGTGGAGCCACTGCGCTCACGCCATTCGAAGAAAAGGCGCGCATAGCTGGCGGTAATGTAATCCTTTTCCTTGTACCCCAGCGTGCGCGCCGTGCGATCGATCCAATCGGGCTCGCCTTCCAGTTCCAAAAACGTCCCGATCGGCGTTTCATCTACTGTTGCCACTCCGCCCGAGTTCTTCGCCTCATACTCCGCACGGTATTTCTCGTATCGAAACGTCGGCTTGTAGCCGAGCCGCTGCAGAATCGTGACAAATGCCGGTCCGTTTTCGACATTAGTTTCGATCTCTTCGCGGCTCTTGTGTTTTCCTGGCTCCGGAGCGCCCTTGAACGTCAATTTGTAGTCGTTACCGATCTCGCGCAATCGCAGCAGACGCGCGGAACGCTTCAGATCCGCCGCTTCGGTGTCGTAAATTGTATTCTTTTCGAAAACGCGCGCCTTGCTTTCGTGAAAGCCCGCATCGCGTAACAAGCGCAGCGCCTCTTCCGCGTTCTTCACGCGAAGTTTGATTTCGACCTCGCGGCCGTCACTCGCCATGATTGTCCAGAAAATCGCGGTCGATCGGTTTTCGTCCGCGAAACCCCTCTTCGCCGTGCCAATACTCGATATCGTTTTCACCCAACTTCCAGCACAGGTAAACTTCGCGCCCATGAAAACGCGTAGGAAAATCCACCAGCCCGATATCGATATCTTTGATCTGCACGCCCAATTCGAGAATTTCTTCCACAGCCTTGCGCAGCAGCTTCGACGCGGTTTCACGCCGCTGGCGCATCTCTAGCGCGGCCGTGCGATCGATCAGCATGCCGCCCTGCATGTGCACGCGCTCCTTCATCTGCTTGACCGCTGCGATCGACTCATCCAGATCGGGCTTCAGACGCATCGCTTCGGTGAGGAGCCGTTCCACCTCGGGTAAAAGACGCTGCGCGTCGCGTAGCGTGAAGCGTTTGGACATGAAGTACTTCGATTATATCAACGGCTTGATTAAAGCCTCTCGGAAACGCGCCTCGGTGAGGGACTATTTTCCCAATACCTCTTCCAGCGCGCGCAGTCCTTCCTGCCGTCCCATGACGATCAGAAAGTCTCCACCGCGAAGCGGCGCATCCGCGGCCGGGTTAAAGACCATCGTGCCGTCCGAGTGCCGTATGGCCATCACGATCACGCCATATTCGCTTCCGATCTGCATTTCGCGAATGGTCTTCGCAATCATCCGGCTCTTCGGGCTTACGGGCACTTGCTCGAT
>DATAUH010000271.1:0-3913 GCA_036268375.1 Bryobacteraceae bacterium
GGCGCTAAAATCTCCACCATGGCCGAACAAAACTACGCTAATCATCGCCGCACCGTACCGCCGTTTCATTTCTTTCTTCTGCCGCTACTTCTGGCTGTTTTCATTGGCTCGATCGTGAACGTTACCAGTTCCAGCAGCGACCACGCACTCGCGGTCTACAGCAGCGCTTTACTCATCGCGTTGAGCGTGTGTGCGGCCATGACGGCGGTGTTTGCGCGTCTGTTTGCGAACCGCGCTCAGGATCGCGCCATCCGCGCCGAAGAAAATCTGCGGCACTTTGTCCTTACCGGCAAGCTGCTCGACCCGCGATTGAGCGTGCCGCAGATCGTGGCGCTACGCTTCGCATCCGACGGTGAATTCGTTGTCCTGGGAGCACGCGCGGCCCAAGAAAACCTGAAGCCCAACGACATCAAACAAGCCGTCAAACAGTGGCGCGAAGACAATTACCGCGTGTGAAAAGGCCGTCTCGCCGGTGATGTTACGATAGTCTCTTGTCAGGTCTCGGGCTCCGTGCAACGGGCGGCTGCAAACCCCGCCAGGTCCGGAAGGAAGCAACGGTAGCGGTGCGGTTCGTGTGCCGCGGATTACCCGGGGCCTGGCATTAGGCATCGTTCTCGTTCGGCTCAGAATCCCGCCCCATGTATCAAGTAATCGCGCGCAAATATCGCCCGCAGACGTTTCGGGACGTGGTCAACCAGGAGCACGTGAAGACCACCCTGGAAAATGCGATCGCGCAGAACCGCATTGCGCACGGCTATATTTTCAGCGGGCAGCGCGGCACCGGAAAGACCACCGTCGCGCGTATTATGGCGCGGTGTTTGAACTGCATCAAAGGTCCGACGGCGACGCCATGCGGCGAATGCGCAAGCTGCATGGAAATCAGCTCCGGCGGCACGGTGGACGTGATCGAAATCGACGCGGCGTCGAATCGCGGCATCAACGAAATGCGCGAATTGCGTGAAAACGTGCGCTATCAGCCCGCGCGCGACCGATCCAAGATCTTCATCATCGACGAAGCGCATCAGATTACGAACGAAGCCTTCAACGCGCTGCTGAAAACCATTGAAGAGCCGCCGCCATGGGCCGTCTTCATCCTCTGCACTACGGAAGCGCACAAGATTCCCGCAACCATTGCGTCGCGCTGTCAGCATTTCAGCTTCCGCAGCGTTGATTTCGACGACCTGGTGGCGCGCATGACATGGATTTGCGGCCAGGAGGGCATTGAAGCCGAGCCCGAAGCGCTTGCCGTGATCGCACAGGCCGGCGAAGGCAGCGTGCGCGATTCACTTTCGGCGTTGGACCAGGCAATTGCATGTTGCGGGTCGAAATTGAATGCTGCAGACGTGCGCTCGCTGTTGGGCGCGTTTTCGCTGGAGTCGCTCGATCGCGTCAGCCAGGCTCTCCTGGATGGAGATTCGCGCCGGATGCTGGAAGTGGTCGACGAACTCGAGCGCGGCGGCCACAATCTGCAGCATTTCGCGCGCGAACTGTCGCGTTACTTGCGCAATTTGCTGGTGGCGCGGATTGCGGGCGCAGATACGCGCCTGGTGGCTGCATCGGCCGCGCAGCGGCAGCGCATGGCCGACATCGCGGGGCAATTTTCAGAAGAAGATTTGACGCGATATTTGAATATGACTCTGGAGATTTTCAAGGATCTCCAGGCCTCGCTGCAGCCGCGATTTCATTTGGAGATGGGCCTTGTGCGCCTGGTGCAAGCCGGACGCCTGCTGCCCATCGAAGAAGCTCTGGCATCGCTCGGCGGCGAGGCTCCGCGTCAACTTTCACCTGCTCGGGCCACAACGCCGGCTGCGCCCACTCCGATGCGTGCAGCGCCAGCATCAACGGCTGCCGCGCCATCACGCCCCTCGCCGTTTGAGCTGGATCGCGCGAAGAAGGCAGCCTCGCGGCCACCCGAACCGCAGTCGCTGGGCGCAAACGCGCTGGCCTCGGACAGCGTTCCCGTACCGATCGTACAGGCGGGGCCGATGCCAACCGCAGCCCCTGTCGAAATAATTGCGCAGCCTGCACCCGCGTCTGCGGGCGATTGGCGTCAACGCCTGCATGCCGCATTGATGGAGTTGGGCATGCCGTTTACGGCCGATGCCATCGAAAATGCGCGCGTCATAGAGAACGGTGGCGAATTGCAGGTCTTCACCACCAAAGCGTTCTCGCTGGCGCTCAAGCCCGACGACCTGACCAAGGCGATCCGGCATCTGGGTGAGCGCGTCCTGCGCCCGCGCGTGATCATCAGCGCGGCCGGCGCCATGGCTGATCAGGCTCCGGCTGCGCCATTGGCCGTTGCGCCTTCGGCCGCCGAAGATGAAGCCACCGCGCGCGCTCTGGCCAATCCCGAAGTGCAGCGTTTCCGCGAGGTGTTTGGCGGCGAAATACGCAAAGTTCGAAATCTCAAGGAGTAGCCAACGTGAAATTACCGGGCAACATGCAGCAGATGATGCGCCAGGCGCAGCAGATGCAGGAGAAGATGCAGCAGGACATCGCGCTGATTAAAGTGGAAGCCACCGCGGGCGGGGGCATGGTGACAGTGCAGATGGATGGACAGAAAAATCTGCTCAGCGTGAAGATCGATCCGGAAGTCGCGGGCGATGTGGAGATGCTTCAGGATATGATTGTCGCCGCCGCCAGTGAAGCCGTGAAGAAAGTGGACGACCAGATCAAACAGAAGATGGGCGGCATGTTGGGTGGCATGGGCCTGCCTCCCGGCATGTTCTAAAGCCCGGCGCCTGCCCCATGCCCGATTTTGCGGAGCCGCTTGCCCGGCTCATCAACGAATTTAAACGGCTGCCTGGCGTCGGACAGAAGTCCGCGCAGCGTATCGCCTTTCACGTCCTGCGCGCCAGTCGCGAAGACGCGGAGCATCTATCGCAGGCCATCCTGGACGTGAAGGATAAGCTAGGCCTCTGTCGGGTCTGCAACAACATTAGCAGCGGCGAAATCTGTCAGTATTGCTCGGATCCGAACCGCGATCAGCACGTGGTGTGCGTGGTGGAAGAGCCGCACAATATCGTTGGAATCGAGACCACGCGTGAGTTCGAAGGCCGCTACCACGTGCTGCACGGGGCGCTTTCACCCTTGCGCGGGATTGGCCCGGAAGCGCTCAAGATCAAGGGATTGGTACAACGCATCGGTGAAGGTGAAATTCAAGAAGTGATCGTAGCCACCAACCCGACTGTCGAAGGCGAAGCTACAGCGGTTTATCTGGCCCGTCTACTGAAGCCGCTAGGCATTAAAGTGACGCGCATCGCAATGGGAGTCCCCGTCGGCAGCGACCTGGAATTTGCGGACGAAGTGACGATCTCAAAGGCCATGGAAGGCCGGCGGGAGATGTAACAGGGCGGTCGCCTGTTCGCACGCAGCTACGGCGTGTGATCGGGACCGGAACGTCTCGTTGGGCTTCCAGGCGTCATGACGCCGCACTCATCAACGTAACTTGCGCGACGCGGCCGCAAAGGTCGGCGACCATCTAGCGCACGTTAATTGCCTGGTCCTCACGCGACCCGCGTTTCCGGTCGGGCTCCCATTCGGCTTGACGAGAGAACACAGGCGCGTGATAATCGTTTATCGATATATCGTTCTTCGGTATGCCTAAACGAAAGCTTGATCCGCTGCCCTCGGCGGCGTTTAACATCCTTCTGGCATTAGCAGGTGAAGATCTTCACGGTTACGCCATCATGCGGCAAGTTGAGCAGCAGACCCGCGGACGCGTGCGATTGGGGCCAGGGACGTTATACGGATCGCTCCGAACACTGCGGGAAGCAAGTCTTATCGAGGAACTCGATGGCGGCTCCGGCACGGAGGACAGTTCAGAGCGCCGTCGGTATTATCGGCTGACCTCCGCTGGTCTGAAGTTGGTTCGAGCGGAGGTGGAAGGGCTCGCCCAAACTCTCCGCGTAGC
>DATAUH010000272.1:0-2636 GCA_036268375.1 Bryobacteraceae bacterium
CGGTCTATCGCGAGCCGGCCACTGTTCGGACTCAGATCCTCACCTGCGGCGCCATCCTCGGTCGAGCTGGCCGCCGCCTGGTGATTCACTTATCGCAGAGTTGGGGCGGCTTGCAAACGAGAAACCCCTTGCTGGACAGCATCCTGAGCTGGAAGAGTCCAACTTTGCCGAAGTTGACTCTGGCTGTCCAAACCTGATCTCGACCGCTGCAAAATCACGCCCTCAACACCCGCGCCAAGGAGGTTACATTCACGTTCAACTTCGGAATTCAGGTTCAACCGGCCGCTCTTTCTCAATAAGCGTGCGGCGGCCCCGATTCCCAGCGCCGCCTGTCGCCCGACTCATATCCTTTGCTTCGCTAAAATATGATTTGGACCATTTAGTTTTCGCCGCCGCTTTCCCCACCCGGACAGCGGTTCTCACTTCGCTCTTCGGATTGATCTTCGTCATGGCGTGGCGCGTTCGCGAAGCCCGCGGCGCCGTTTCCCTTAAAAAGATCGTCATTCCGCCGTTCGGCATGGCCACCGGCTTCTGCATGTTCCTTATGCCGGCCTTTCGCGTGCCGCTCAGTTGGGCCGCCATCGCCATCTTCCTCGGAGCCGTCGCGCTCGCCTATCCTCTGCTCGTCACCTCGCGCCTCATCCGCCAAGGCGACACGATCCTGATGCAGCGCTCCAACGCCTTCTTCATCGTCATCATCGCGCTCGCCGCCATCCGCCTTCTCGCGCGCGGCTATCTCGACACCGTCCTCACCGTGGAACAGACCGCCGCTCTCTTCTACTTGTTGGCCTTCGGCATGATCGCCCGCTGGCGCGCCCAGATGTACTTCCAGTACCGCAAGCTCACCAGCGAGCCAAGTCTCATCCAAGCCTGAACTTTCAGTCGAGAACTACTGCCGATTTCCGCGGCTTGAGTTCACGCCCGAAAAGAATCACCGGATGCCCCTTGTAGATTGCCGTCTCTTGCTCCCGAAATCCACACTTTTCGGCCACGCGCAACGACTGCCGGTTGTCGGGATTAATAATGCAAACCGTACGGTCAGATTCGATATGTGAGATGCCCCATGCCAGGGCGGCCTGAACCGCTTCAGTCGCGAAGCCTCTACCGTGCACTCGCGGCGTAAAAGCCCATCCCAACTCGGGCATCCCGCGTATGCTCGGCCGCATCTCGCGTTTGAAGTCCGCAAACCCGGCCTCGCCAACGAACTCTCCGCTCTCCTTGTCTTCCACCGCCCAGTACCCGAACCCCAGCCACGACCAAAGGCCCACATAGCGTAGCATTCGCGTCCAAACTTCCTCTTCCGTGAACGGCCGCCCGCCGATGTAGCGCGTCACGACGGGATCGGCCCACATCGCGCTGCTTGCAGCCAGGTCGGACATTCGCGGAGCGCGCAGAATCAGACGATCCGTCACGATAGGCGGCGGTTCGTGCGGAATAGCCGAAAGTGGAACCATGAAGCCAGATTATCCTGGTCGATCGTCCGGTGCTTGCGGTCGGCCCTCAGCCGCTCAAAGCTACTTCACCCAAAACAACAAATTCGTGTCGCGCACAGAAATGTCGCCGGCAGACAGCGAGAACATGGTCGCCAATGAGGCGGCTGGATGAGAATTATCCGGGGCGCGTAGTTGCACCTGTGTCACGCCGGAAATCGCGCCGGGCAACGACTCCGCCGCCACAAAGCTGGGCGCTGGAAAGCACGATCCGCCTGCGCACGAAGGTATAACGGCAATCGGCACGCTCAGCGGCGCCTTCGGATTCGCATTCACGACGCCAGTGGCCGGCTGAACACTTGCCGTTCCCAATCCGTCCATGAACATGGTGACCACCGACCCTGCCGCCGCCGGATTCGTTGCGCTGTTGACCGTTCCATCCGCATTCAGAATCAGAGGAGTAGTCTGACTAGGAGTTATCGTTTGCGAGAGAAATGCTACCGGATTAGTCGCAGTCACGCTGAGCGTTCTCGCATCGGATACAGGTTCCGAGTTCGGGTCTAAATAGTTCAGAGTCAAAGTCGCCCCTGGACTACCGGCAAGTTCGTAAGGCGCCTGGAAGTTCACCTGCTGCCGGGAAATATAGAGCAACGGCGCCGCGATATCATTTGCCATCACGGTCAGCCTTTGGAAGGTCACTGGAAACGTCCCATCTACGGGGCTTATGGATGACGTGTACGGGTAGGACTCGTAATATGGGAATCGTCCAAGTAAAGATAGAAGTTCTCCTGGCGCGATGGCCGTGACCGGTTTTAGGTCGGACGAATCCAGAACACAGGCGATCGGCGTAGCATCAGAAGCATCAAACCGGATCAAGTAACTGCCGGAACTCAAAAGCAGAGTTTTCGTCGAGGAGTCGTATGCCAAAGGCCTGCCTGGGGGCGTACGGCTCGAGGTAACTGCCGCGCCATCCAGCGTCATCCGCGTCACAAAGCCGAGGGGCGTGCAGGCAGTGGGGACCGCGCCGTCGAACCCAGGCAAGTCCACCGAACCAGCCTGTCCCGCAAGATAAATACCCGTGCCAGTCAGCGCTGCGAAGCTGATCGTGTCGCTCTTACTTCCGCTGAAAAATGTGGAAAAAAGCAATCCCGTCCCGTCGGGCTTCATCAAAGTCACATACCCGCTGGGATACGTATAATCGACTGG
>DATAUH010000273.1:0-6725 GCA_036268375.1 Bryobacteraceae bacterium
GGCGGCGTCTATGGGAACGCAGAGCAGAGCGTCGAACAGAGCGTCGAGTGCTGTATATTCCGGCGGGCGAGCGCCAGCCCACAGTTCGGCGGCGCTGACGGCGGAGTAGAGGATCAATGCGTCGGATTGACCCAGTTCGAGCCATTTCGACACCATAGTCTTGTCCCGGCCTCGCGATACCTCGATCAGGATGTCCGAATCGGTAAGGACCGTCACCGCTCGCCCAGGCCGTCGAGCCTTGAGCCTCGACGCATTTCCCTGACTTCTTCGCTACTGTCCGCTGCTCTCGCGCGGGATTTCCGGATTCCCACGAAGCTCTGCATTGCTGCCATACGCGCTTCCTGGCGTCCGAGGTATCGCTCCCGCGCGGCCTGCCGGACCAACGCGGAAATCGTCGTCTTCTCGCTGCGGGCGCGCGCATGGAGCGCTTCCCAGAGTTGGTCGTCAAGAAACAGTTGCGTCCGCCTCATGATGTATATCATACATCGTCATTTCGGGCGCCTGTCGCCCGTCCGCTTCCCAGTTCGGAAGCCCGACTTGGCGTTCCTGATGCGTCACCTTCAAACACGCGACCCGCAACGCTTCAGGTTGCGGAATTGTGCCGAATTTCGCGACCCCGCAATTCCCCGGCGTGGGCCGCAGCACCGTCCCTCTCCATCCCTGGTAAAATCCAGGTTCCATGGCAAAACTGGCTTTTCTCGGACTCGGAGCGATGGGCTACCCCATGGCTCGCAATCTCATGCGCGCAGGCCACGAAGTTGCCCTGTGGTCGAAAAATGGCGACAAGCCGCGCGCTCTCGCCGCTGAAGAAAAAGGCGGCGCCCCCTGTGCAACCCCGGCGGAAGCTGCCGCCAATGCCGAGTGCATTTTTCTCTGCGTCGGCGACACCGAAATGTCGCGCGAGACCATCCTCGGCGAGAACGGTGTCATCCACGGTGCCAAGGCCGGGGCCGTTGTTGCCGATTGCAGCACCATTAGCCCGGAGGAAAGCCGCAAAATCGGCGCCGCCTTGCAGGCCAAGGGCATCGAATTCCTCGACGCCCCGTGCACCGGATCCACTCCCGGCGCTACTGGCGGCACCCTCACCTTCATGATCGGTGGCAACCAGGCGGTATTCGAGGACATCAAGCCGTTCCTGGATCCCATGGGCAAGCGCCTCTACTATTGTGGGAATATTGGCATGGGTTTGCAGGCCAAGCTCACCCAAAATCTCATCCTGGCGAACCTCTGCATGGCGTTCAATGAAGGCATGGTCCTGGCCGTCAAAGGTGGGGTAGATCCGAACCTGATGCTGCAAATCCTGGACAATAGCGCCGCCAAGTCTGGTCTGATTTCTTACAAGGCCCCCTTCGTCCTGCGCCGCGACTTCACGCCGAATTTCATGACGAAGTGGATGGATAAGGACATTTCCCTCATGTTGGAGAACGGAGAACAGCTCGGCGTACCCCTATTTTTAACGAGTTTGACCCATCAGCTCTTCCAATCCGCCATTGCCGGAGGCTATGGAGAGCAGGATTTCTGTAGCAGTATCAGCATGTTAGAGAAGTTGACGGGTGTAATCGTACAATCGCCCGAAAAATCCCAATAAAAAAATACATTTTTCTGTTGATTCCAAAATGCGGATCTACTAATATTGGAATCAAGCCGGGGAGGCAACTCCCACCAAAGCGAGACTAACCTCTAAAAAAAAGACCCCTGAAGCAATCCTCCCCGGCGCCCGCAAGGGCCAGGGTCTCGCACACGGTCAGAAGAAACAAACCCCAACGAAAGCTCTACTCCAGTCGTCCAGATAAGTACCGTCGTTGTGCGTGATAAAATGGGAAATGCGTCTTTGTTAAGAAATGCCTCCCGAATGCAAACGCTGACGATACTCGGCTCCACTGGATCCATCGGAACCAACACCCTCGACGTCGTTCGCCGCAACCGCCACCTCTATCAGGTGTACGCCATGGCTGCCGGACGCAATACCGAGCTCTTCGCCTCCCAAATTCTGGAGTTTCGCCCTCAGGTTGCCGTCACAGCCGGTTCTGTCGATGAGCTTGCCGCACGCCTGGAGGCTCTCGGCCTCCCACGAGAGCAGTGGCCAACGCTCGAAACGGGACCTGCCGCGCTCGTCGTGATTTCGACCGCCGCTCCGGTCGATACCATCGTTTCGGCTATCGTCGGAGTGGCGGGTCTGGAGGCCACGTACGAAGCTGCCATCGCAGGAAAGCGCGTAGGCCTGGCAAACAAAGAGGTTCTGGTATCTGGCGGCGCACTGATGATGCAGGCAGTCCGCGACCACGGGGTCGAACTGCTCCCCATCGACAGCGAGCACAACGGAGCTCACCAGTGCCTCCGCGCCGGCAATCGCGACCAGGTGTCGAAACTCATCCTGACCGCTTCCGGCGGCCCCTTCCGCAACACTCCAAAAGAAGCGCTGGCCCACGTTACGCCCGAACAGGCTCTCAACCACCCCACCTGGCGCATGGGAAATCGCATCACCATCGACTCAGCTACATTGATGAATAAAGGCTTCGAAGTCATCGAAGCCTGCTGGCTGTTCGATTTTTCGCCTACCCAGGTGGATGTCGTCATCCATCCTCAGTCCACCGTGCATGCCATGATCGAATACACCGATGGCAGCGTGATCGCGCAAATAGCCGCCACCGACATGCGCATGCCCATTCAATACGCGCTCACTTATCCCGAGCGCCGTGAAGCCCCGGTACCCAAAATCGATTGGACGCAGGCTCGCCAATGGGAATTCCTGCCTCCCGATTTCGGAAAATTTCCGCTCCTCAAACTGGCCTATGAATGCATGCAGACCGGCGGATCCGCCACCTGCACACTGAATGCGGCCGACGAAATAGCAGTGGAAGCATTTCTGGCCGGACGCATCTCGTTTCCGGCCATCGCGGAAGTGGTCGCAGAGACGCTTTCCCGAACGCCGGTGCGTCGCCCCGGCAGCGTAGGTGAAATCCTGGCGATCGACCGCGAATCGCGGGAATGCGCTCGCGGCCTGGTAGCTGCGCGCGCGGCGGCCGTTACCGCGTAGGAGGTTTATTCATGCTGGAACAGGCGCAAAACATTCTTTGGCTGCTCATTTTGATCGGGGTCATGATCATGATCCACGAGCTCGGCCACTTCTGGGCGGCGCGCTTCTTCGACGTCAAGGTGGAGACCTTCAGTCTCGGCTTCGGTCCGCGTCTGTTTGGCTTCAAGCGCGGTGATACCGATTACCGTCTGTCGCTGATCCTTTTCGGCGGGTACGTCAAAATGGCCGGCGAGCAGTTCGCGGAAATGACCGCTCCCGGCGCGGGACAATCGCCCGACAGTCCGCCGGAACCGGCTCGATCAAATGACGCGGGAATGATCGAAGCGCGCCGCGATTTCGCTGCTTCTCTTGCCGGCGCCGATCCGCGCAATCTGCTCAACAAGCCCCGTTGGCAGCGCCTCATCATCTCCTTCGCCGGTCCGTTCATGAACCTGGTGCTCGCCGTGGCTTTGCTCACCGGCCTGTTCATGGTGAAGTACGAAAAGGTCGCGGAGGCCAACATGCAGCCCGTCATCGGCCACGTGCTGGAAGGTTCACCCGCAGCCAAGGCCGGCATTCAGGATGGCGACAAGATCGTTGCGCTGAACGGACACGCCTCTCCCACCTGGGAGACGCTCATCATGGAAGAGATCGAAAATCGGCCGATGTCGGTAACGGTCGACCGTAACGGCAAACGCATCGACACTACGGTTGTCCCCACCATGAGCAAGAGCACGGGTATGGGCACGGCCGGATGGGACGAGCAGGGCGCCATCGAACTCGCCGACGTCAGCGCCGATTATCCCGCCGCCAAAGTCGGTTTAAAAAAGGGCGATCTAATCCTGCAGGTGGATGGCGCGCCGATTCACTCCACCGCTCGTTTCCACGAAATCACCAAGAACAGTAATGGCAAACCGGTGACGATCGAATACCAGCGCGGCACTGGAGCACAGGCGCAGACGCAGACCGTCTCCATCACTCCCATCTACTCCAAGATCGAAGGCCAGTCGCAATGGCGGATCGGCGTGCTGGTCGAAACCAAGCTCGACATCGTTTCGACGAAGCTTTCGTTCCCCGATGCGCTGGCCGAATCGGTACGCCAGAACGCCAAGGGAGCGCTTTTCTTCGTTGACGTGCTCAAGGGCATGGTGGAGCGCCGCATGTCCACCAAAAACCTGAGCGGTCCCATCGGCCTCAGCCAGATCGCGGGTCAGGAAGCGCGCGAAGGCGCAATGGCTTATCTGTCGCTGATGGCGATGGTCAGCCTTCAGCTCGCCGTGCTCAACCTGATGCCCATTCCGATCCTGGACGGCGCCACCATCCTGATGCTCCTCATCGAAATGGTGATGCAGCGCGACCTCAGCCTCAACGTAAAAGAAGCCATGTTCAAGGTCGGCTTCGTCTTCATCATGATGCTGGTCGCATTCGTGATTTACAACGACTTGGCCAAAATGGTTCCTCAGGGCTAGTCAGCCGCGGCGCGCGGCCTTACTCTTCGCGCAATACCACCATTGGATCGACCCGCGTGGCCCGCCGCGCCGGAAAGTAGCAACCCGCCAGCGCCGACGTTGCCAAAATGCCGGCCACGCTTGCGAATACCACCGGATCGGCCGGCTTCACACCGTAGAGCAAGCTTGCCAGATAGCGCGTGAGTGCGAGCGCTGCCAATACGCCTGCGCCGATTCCGGCGGCTGCCAATACTAAGCCTTCGCCCAATACCATCGCCAGAAGGTTCGCTGGCGGCGCGCCCAGCGCCAGCCGTACGCCCATCTCACGCCTTCGCTGTTCCACCGAATACGAGATCACAGCGTAGATTCCCAGGCACGCCAGCGTCAGCGCGATCGCTCCAAAGATCGCCATAATCGCGGCATCCAACCGAGGCCGCGCAATCGAATCCGACACCATCTCGCGCAGAGTGCGCACATCCTGTACGCCCTGGCTGGGTGACGCTGCGTGAATCTGCGCCCTTACCGCCGGCGCAATGTCTTCGGGCGCCAAACTCGTGCGCACCACCAGCGAAAAGTACGCGTTCGGCGTTTGCGCCTGCGAAAGATACACGCACGACTCAGGCTCGCCAGCCAGGTCGCGATGGCGGACGTCGGCGCTGATTCCGACAATCTCCGTATTGCCAAATTTCGATCCCCACGCGATGCGAAGATGCTTTCCCAAAGGGTTTTCGCTTCCGAACATCGCGCGCGCCGCCGCCTGATTCAGAATGGCGACGTTCGGCCGACCGGCCCCATCCCGCGCATCGAACTCGCGGCCGGCCAGCATTCGGATTCCCATGGTGCGGAAGTAGTCGCTCGATATCACCGCCACGTCGCCTCCCGCGTGCGCTCCAAGCGGTGGCTCCGGCCGATCCGCCCGCGAATAACCGGTTCCTGAAAGCTGCCCCTCCATCGGCGGCACATGGACCGAACTGGCGGAAACCACTCCTGGCAGAGCGCGCGTGCGCTCCAGAATTTCGGCGGAGACAGCCGCACGCCGTTCGAGCGTCTGTTCGTAGGACGCTGCCGGCCCGAACAGGATCATGCGAAAGGCAATCACGCGGTCCGGCCGGAATCCCGGATCGATTGCATTCAACGCTGCAAAGCTGCGCAATAGCAGGCCGGCGCCGATCACCAGCAACATCGCCAGGGTCACCTCCGCCACCACCAGCATGTTGCGCAGACCTCGATTGCCGGCCGTCCCGCCGCGGCCGCCTGCGCGCAATCCAGCGCCAAGCGAATCTCGGCTGGCATGGCGCGCAGACAACAGGCCGAACAGAAGGCCGCACGCGAACGAGACCGCCGCGGTGAACGCCAGTATCGAAGTGTCCATCGAAATTTCGTCGCGCCGCGGCAGAGGAAAATTCGCCGGCAGCAGCGCCAGAATTGCCGGTATGCCCCAGAACGCAAGCAGGTAACCCGCCGCCCCGCCCGCGAGCGCCAGCAGCACGCTCTCCATCATCATTTGATGGAATAGCCGCCAGCGTCCTGCGCCCAGCGCCATCCGCACGGTCATTTCGCGCCGCCGCCGCGCGGCCTGCATCAACAACAGGTTGGAAACGTTGGCGCACGCAATTAACAGCACGAAGATAGCTGCACCTAGCAGCGCCTCTAACGCCGGCCGCGTTTCGCCCACCGTCTGCTCGTCCAGCGGAACCACCGTGGCGCTCCAGTTGGTGTTCATTCGCGGACGTTCGACGGCCGTCTGCGCGGCAATGGCGCGCATTTCCGCATCCGCTTGTTCGAATGAAACGCCGGGCCGCAATCGCGCTACTACTTTGAAATTGCGCCCATCGGCTGGCGCGCGCGCCGGGTTGATCCGCAGCGCCGTGTAGAGCTCCACGCGCGGGTCCGTAGGAAGCGTGAAACCGCGCGGCATCACGCCGACGATCGCGCACGGCGTTCCTGAAATCGTCATTTGCCGACCCAGCACGCGCGCGTTCCCTCCGAAGCGCCGCTGCCATAGCGGGTAGGACAGCACCGTCACGCACGGGGAGCCGCTGGGCGCGTCATCCGCCCCCTCGATGGCGCGGCCCATCAGCGGCTTCACGCCCATCGCTTCGAAAAAACCGGACGTCACGCTCATCCCCTGTGTCTGCAGCGCCGAATTGCCGTCTTCCAGGTTCATGGCGATGGGAAATATCGCGGCCATGCGCTCGAAGGAACGGTTGCGCGCCCGCCAGTCGAGAAAATTCTGCGTCTGGACCACATTCGTGCCGCGG
>DATAUH010000274.1:0-8380 GCA_036268375.1 Bryobacteraceae bacterium
CAAGAGCTTCGTAAAGGTTTCGCCGGAATTCACTTGGGCGTAGAACGCGCAATTTGTGGATGTGCGCTCCGGGCGGATCGTCGGCGACTCGGAAAAGGTCCGCCCGAATCCCCTGTGCCGTGCTCATCCCGTCGCTTGACGCATCACGCGCCACTCGGAGGAAGGTAGGCTCTGGTGTTCGCGCAACCAACTGGCTGGCTGCTCTAACAGCCGATCACGCAATTCAACTTGACGGTTTGTCGCAAAGCCGGAATTAACCATGCTTACGACGATAAGTTCCGATGGCGATTCCGGCCAGAATACTGAAGTCCGAGAGATAAAACCAGCGCCCTTCTTATTGCCCAGGACCCGCCCAACCGTCGATGGTCAAACTGAACATTGCGGCCGCGGCCTGAGCGCCCCCCAGCATCCGCGCCTTCAGACAGGAGTCTCCAGCCGCAACCATTGCACTGAAGCACAAATCCTCGATCAACCGCCGCTTTGGCCACCCGATTGCTGCGCAGGGACCGAGGCTAGCAAATGCACCAAATCGTCCTTCGTGTCTTCTCCGCTCTCTCACTTGCCGCTTCACTGCCAGTCGTTTCGCTAGCTCAACCCGTTGCCGTTCGGCATCCACAAGGCAGTTTGCACGGCTTCCTCAGCTTGACATCGGAGGGCGGCCTACCCATAGCCACCGGCGATCTCGACCAGACCGTACGCGGCGGAAACATAACCAGTCACTTGGTATTTCGCTTCAAGGACGGGTCCGTGCAAGACGAGACCACCGTCTTCTCACAGCGCAAAATTTTTCATTTGATAAGCGAGCACCTGATCCAGAAAGGCCCTTCATTTCCCCGGCAACTCGATCTGACCGTCAATGGGACAACCGGAACTGCCACCGCTATCTACAGCGAAAAGGGCGGGAAAGAGAAAACCGAAACGACGCAATTGCACCTGCCCAACGACTTGGCAAACGGACTCGTTCCCACGCTGCTGCAGAACCTGGCGCCGGGAGCGGCGCTCACCGCGTCAATGGTAGTAGCGGCTCCCAAGCCGCAAATCGTAAAGCTTGCGATTCAACCAGATGGGTCGGACGAGTTCGTTTTGGGTGGTCAGGCACGCACGGCAACACGCTACCTGGTGAAAGTCGAAATAGGCGGTATCAAAGGCGTCGTGGCGCCGCTCGTGGGCAAGCAACCCCCTGATACCAAAGTTTGGATTATGGGCGGCGTCGCGCCCGCTTACCTGCGCTCTGAAGGCGCCAGTTGCGAAGGCTGCGCCATCTGGGTAACGGAATTGGCCAGCCCGCGTTTAGAAACGCAGACGAGTCACCCCGCCGAACGCAAGAAGTAACCCGGGATTAATGTCCCGCCGCTGAGTCACCCGTCCCGCGCCGGTCGTCGCCCACTCGCACCCACTTCCAACCGACTTACAAACAGAACTCAATCCGAAACAAAAAAGGGCAGGCGCATAAGCGTCTGCCCTTACCAAAATAGAAACGAACTTAGCCTTCCTTCACCACCTGCACAGTTACTTCCGCAGTAACATCCCTGTGCAGTTTCACCGGCACCTTGTACTCACCCAATTGCTTAATCGGCTCATCCAACTGCACCTTACGTCTATCAATGGTGTAGTTCTTCGCCGCCAGCGCATCCGCCACATCCTTCGAGGTCACCGATCCAAACAACTGATCGTTCTCGCCGGCTTTCTGCGAAATAATCACCGTCACGCCGTTCAGCAGCTTCGACAGATCCTCCGCCTCGCCCTTGAACTTAGCTTCTTTGCGTAAGTGCGCCTGGCGCTCCTGCTCCACAATCTTCTTGTTGGATTCAGTCGCCGCGACCGCCAGCTTTTTCGGCAAGAGGAAATTGCGGGCGTAACCCGGAGCCACTTTCACCACTTCGCCGCGGTTGCCCAGATTTTCGATATCTTCTCTAAGAATAACTTCCATGTGCGTTTCCTCCGCCTCTTAGAACGACGATGCGAACGGCAGAAGCGCGATGTTGCGCGCCTTCTTGATCGCATCCGTCAAACGCCGCTGGTGCGGCGCGCAAACGCCGGAGATGCGCCGCGGAACAATCTTCCCGCGCTCGGCTACGAAGCCGTGCAGCATCTTAGTGTCTTTGTAATTGATGTCGTCGATCTTCTCGACGCAGAAACGGCAGACCTTCTTGCGGCGGAAATACTGCTTACGCCCCGTCATCACCGCTTTGTCGCCGCCCGTGGGCCGCTGTCCGGCGCTACCCGGTCTTCCCTTTGATTCCGCCATGAGTTATGCCTCCGCCTTCGGCAAGCCCGGCATTGCGACCGGCGCTTCCGTCATCTGTTTTTCCATTGAGGGGGCCGCGGGCGTGGGATTCGCCGATGGCTGACTGGCGCGCTTCGCCGCCCGCTTATCGCGAACCTTCTTACGCTTCTCCAGGCGCTTCAGCGTCTCATCGATGCGCACCGTGATGAACTTCAGCACTGCGTCCGAAACGCGCAGCCGGCGCTCCAGCTCTTTGACCACTTCCGGGCCGCCGGTGAACTGGATCAGCACGTAGGCGCCTTCGCGGTACTTCTCCACACGGTAAGCCAGGCGGCGCTTACCCCACTTTTCCACCTTGTCTACGGTTGCGCCGGCGGAGGTCAGGTGCGACTGCAACTGCTCCACATATTGATCGGCTTCCTCATCCGGAACATCCGGTTTGATGATGAACAGCTCTTCGTAAATCCTCATGGTTCCTCTGTGTTTAAGCCTGGGGCGCGACGATTGTATCTCGTCATGGCCTTTTCGACGCCTTCGGCAATTATGGATTGAACCGCGTCAGCCGCGTGGCCGACGAAGTCATCCAATTCCTTCAGCTGCGACCGCTTGAAAGGCGATAGCAGGAAATCCGCGCCACTCTCTAACGCGTGGCCCGGATGTACACCCAATCTTACACGCGCAAACTCGGCCGTTTTCAGGCTGCCGATCAACGACTTCATTCCGTTGTGTCCGGCCGCCGAGCCCTTCGGCCTAACCTTCAAAGTTAGCCAGGGCAGGTCGAGCTCGTCATAAACCACGATCAGATCCTGAATCCCGATCGCATGTTTTTCCATGAGCGGCGCAAGCGACGTCCCGCTCAGGTTCATGAACGTTTGCGGCTGCGCCAGCATCACCTCGCGGCCCTCGATTTCGCCCAAACCGATCAGGGCCCTGGAATCCTTGCGGGTGATGCGGATGCCGTGCCGCTCTGCCAGCCGGTCCACCGCCAGGAACCCGATGTTATGCGGAGTGAGCGCGTATTCCGCGCCCGGGTTCCCCAGACCGGCCACCAGGAACATGAAGAACTACTTCTTCTTGCCCTTGTCGGCCGCTGCTTCTTCTTCCTTCTTGCCCTTCTTGATCACTTCGGGCTCGCTGCCGGCAGCGGCCACGGGGGCAGCTTCAGCAGTCGCGGTCTCGGTCTCCTCGGGACGCAGCGTGACGATGTGAGCGATCACTGTTTCGGGCGGGCTCAAAAGCTTCGTCGAACCTGCAAGCTCCACGTCGCTTGCACGCTTGCTCTGTCCCACCATCAACTCGGTGACATCGATCGTGAAGCTTTCTGGAATTTCGTCCGGCAGGCATTCGATTTCGATCGCGCGAGTGATGATTTCAAGCTGGCCGCCCTGCACCTTTACGCCCTTGGGTTCGCCCGCCGTATGCACCGGAACGGTGACGCGGATACGCTTGGTCAGGTCGATGCGCTTGAAATCGGCGTGCAGCAACGTGCCCCTGATCGGATCCACCTGTTGATCGACCACCATCACCGGCGTGGTTTCGCCGCCCGACACCGCAAGCGTGAAAATCGTGTTGTAGCCAGTGGAGCTGCGGATAATCTTGAGGATTTCCTTGGGGCTAATCGCGATCGCGACCGGATCCTGGAATGCCCCGTAAACTACAGCCGGAATTCTCCCGGCTGCGCGCGTACGATGCGCTTCATTCTTACCGCGGGAGGCACGCACCTCTGCGGCGACAGTAATATCTTTACGCACTTACTCGATCTCCTTTGCGAAGTCCGTTGGGCCCGAAGGCTTACCGTGGGTTCGCTGTTAACTCAACTAATAAACCAAAAGTTGCGGGAAATCGTTTGCCGCGCATAACGTTGATAAGCTTGATATTTTCTATCAGCGTTTATCTGCGGCCCCACATAGCTTTCCCACACACTTCTAAATAAAAAGTCCGCTTACCGAAGTCTCTTCATGTATCGACCGGATGGCTTCCGCCAGCAATTTCGCGATCGACAGCGACTTGATCCGGTTCGATCTACGCGCCGTTTCCGACAGCGGAATCGAATTCGTCACCACCACTTCTTTCAACAGCGAATTCTCGATCCGCTCCACCGCCGGACCCGAAAGAACCGCGTGGGTTGCGCAAGCCGCTACGCTGGACGCGCCTTTTTCTAGCAGCGCCTCAGCGCCCTTCACCAGCGTGCCGGCCGTATCGATGATATCGTCCACGATCAGGCACTGCCGGTTTCGGACTTCGCCGACCACGTTCATTACTTCCGCCACGTTCGCTTCTTCACGCCGCTTATCGATGATCGCCAACGGACAGTTCAACCGTTTGGCGAACGCTCGCGCGCGCTCTACGCCCCCTGCATCCGGCGAAACCACCGTCAGGTTGGACGTGTCTAGCGTACGGAAGTACTCGATCATTACCGGGGCCGAATACAGGTGGTCCACCGGAATATTGAAGAATCCCTGAATCTGCGCCGCATGCAAATCGAGGGTCAACACCCGATCTGCGCCGGCCGTTTCCAACAGCGTCGCCACCAGACGCGCCGAGATGGGAACCCGCGGCTTGTCCTTACGGTCCTGCCGCGCGTATCCATAATAGGGTAACACTGCGGTGATGCGTTTTGCAGACGACCGCTTCAGCGCATCCAGAATCAGCAGCAGTTCCATCAGGTTGCGATCCACCGGCGTGGACGTGGGCTGAATGACGAAAACATCTTCGCCGCGCACGTTCTCCTGAATCTGCAAGTGGATTTCACCATCGGAAAAGTGATGGATCATCAGTTCGCCGAGCGGCTTTTCCAGGTGCTTGCAGATCTCCCGCGCCAGGGAGGGATGGGAGTTGCCCGTGAATACTTTGAGGCGGTCGTGACTCATCGAGAGTATCGGCTTCGGGGCGGCCATATCCTTCCGTCTATGTGCTCATCGAGCGCCCGCCACCAAAGCGTCTGGTAGCGGACGCGGCTAACCAAAGAAATTCCGTGAACCTTCAGCCCGTCCGGTTTCGACTTCCGCCCGCCTAACAATTCTACGGCTCGCGCAGCGGCCGCGCGGTTCGGGAACAGACCAAACAATGCAGACCCGCTGCCCGTCATCAGCGCCGAAGACGCTCCCGCCTTCAGCAGTTTGGACTTAAAGGGCTTGAGCTGCGGATGCGCCTCGAAGACAACCGATTCGAAATCGTTGACACCCGTTCCGGCAGACCCCTGCCCCCACAATTGAGACTGGAAACTCTCGATTTTATTTGGGTGTAACTCGTTTGTCAAACGAGCGCCCAGCGCCTTGTACGCCTCTGCCGTTGATACGTGGACACCCGGCGCGACAAGGGCTCCGTGCTGCGGCGGTAAGTCCGTCAAAGGAAACAGTTCCGTGCCCCGGCCAATTCCCGCGGCGCGTCCCCCCAGAAGAAAAAACGGCACGTCGCTGCCCAAGTGCGACCCGATCCGAATCAATTCCGGGAGCGGAATCGCACGTCCACAAAGCGCCGGCAGACCCAGCAGAATCGCAGCCGCGTCCGAAGACCCGCCGCCCAGGCCCGCGCCCATCGGAATTCGTTTGCGCAGCCGCATCTCCACCCGGCCCGCAACGCGCAGAGCTTCGAGAACGGCCTTGGCCGCCCGCTCGACCAGGTTATTCGGAATCGCCAGCGGATCGTCTAGCTCGATCGCCGTACTCCGCGCCCTCGTAAAGGTAAGTTCGATAGAATCGGCCAGCGAGATCGTCTGGAAAATGGTGCGGAGTTCGTGAAAACCATCCTCGCGCCTCCCAATGACGCGCAGATCCAGATTGATCTTCGCCAGCGCGGGCAGCGTGGCGCGTCGCGCGTCGCTCATTTGTCGTACTGAATCAGCGAAAACACCGGGTCCCCATTTAGTCTTTGGCGTCCCTTCAGGAACGTCAGCTCAACCACGAAGCCGAGGCCCACCACCTCTCCGCCAAGCTCCCTCACCATCCTTGACGCGGCCGCCGCCGTACCGCCGGTGGCTAACAGATCGTCGACAATCAGGATTCGTTTACCGGGCGTGACCGCATCGCGATGCATCTCGAGCGTATCGGTTCCGTATTCCAGATCGTAGGTGATGCTCGCGGCCTCGGCGGGCAGTTTCTTCGGCTTCCGCACCGGCACAAACCCTGCGCCGAGCGCATACGCAATCGCGGGCGCAAAGATGAAGCCGCGCGCCTCAATGCCAAGCACCGCGTCCACCTTCGCGTCGCGATAATGATTCTTCAGCCCGTCAATCACGCCGCGCAGCCCGGCCGGATCCTTCAGCAGAGTGGTGATGTCGTAAAAAAGTATGCCCGCTTTCGGAAAATCGGGGACTTCGCGTATAAGGGTTTTTAAACTTTCCATGAAAAGGTCTTTAGGGGACTGCGGAACTTCGTATTGTGTCATGCGAAAGCCTGCTAAGCAACTGAGAATAGATCCCTTGCGTCCCTCCATGAGTACTATAGAAACTTCCGATTGGACAGCCCGCCTTTAAGCAGGTACGCTGGAAACATACCGGGCGAAAAATGTTCGCCGCCCGCACTGTTTCGAAGCCCTGCTGAGCTTCCCACTTAGTAACTCCCGTCTCTTTTACCCTTTCTCTCAACTTACAAACTGGAGGAATCACTTATGAAGCGTTCGTTGTATCTTGTGCTGCTCGTATTTGTTTGCTTGCTCGCCATTGCGCCAATCCACGCGCAGAGCGACGTAAGAGTCACCTTTCACACTTCGTTTCCCTTCAAAGCGGGCATGGCCGAAATGCCCGCGGGCTCCTACTCCATCATGCAGGAGGAAAGCGGCCGCATGCTGCTCCATCCTGCGGCTGGAGGCCGCGGAAGTGTGATCCTGCTGGCGCGTTTTGGCGGTTCCGGTAGACCGAGTGGACACGCGTCGGTTACGTTCGTGCAGCGCTCCGGCCGCTACTATTTGGAGACCGTCAACCTGCTCGACGGCGGCATCGTGCGCCTGGGGGGTTTGCCCCACTAAATCCGCCGGACGCCGGGCCGCGCATGCCCGGCGTCCGCAAATCCCTGTGCGCCGCCGTTGATTCCCGCCGCACAACCCGTGTGTGATCGCGTTCAAAGGCGGCGAGTTCGTTTTTTCAACCTGGGCAGTTCGTTTTTTCAACTTGTCCAGTTCGTTTTTTCAGGCCGCGCAGTTCGTTTTTTGAAGCCGTAGTACACTGCCAGCATGCGACGAATTGCCCCATGCCTGGCCGTAGCTGTAGCCGCCACCGTCCCCTTCCTGAGCGTCTCCCAAACCAAGAGCCCCTTCGTTGGCCGCTGGGATTTCAACCTCACCGCGCCCCAGCACGGCGCCACATGGTTGGGCGTAACCGATAAAGGTGGAACCCTGGAAGTCTGGTATCAACCCACAGGCGGCAACGTCTATCAAGTTAAGGACGTCAAAGCCACCGCGGAACACCTGACCATCACCCTGAATGGCGGCCGCAAAGGCAACCCGCCGGTACTTGAATTCGACGCGCCCAAAGGCGATACCCTCGACGGCGTACAGAAGGTCGGCGACAGATCCATGCCCCTGCACGGCGTGCGCACACCCGAACTGAACCGTCCCGAACCCAAAGCCTGGAGCGCTCCCGAGCCCTTATTTAACGGCAAAGATCTCACCGGTTGGGAGCCGATCGGCGACGTCGCCAACAGCCACTGGACCGTCAAAGACGGCATGCTCTTCAACGCCACGCATGGCGCCAACTTACGCACCACGCGTACCTTCACGGATTTCAAAGTTCACTACGAAGTAAATTGTCCCGACGACGCCAATAGCGGCTTCTATCTCCGCGGCCGGTATGAAGTCCAAATCGAATCCGAAGACCTGAGCAAGAATCCGCCCGAGCGCCGCATCGGAGCCATCTACGGACGCATCACGCCCGAGCCTGCCCTGCCCCGCACTCCCGGCGCCTGGGAAGCTTTCGACGTGATGTTAGTCGGCCGCACGGTGACCGTAAAGCAGAACGGCACAACCACCATCGATCACAAAATCATCGATGGCATCACCGGCGGCGCGCTCGACGCCAACGAAGGCGAGCCCGGCCCGTTCTACATTCAGGGCGATCACACCGGCGGCCTGCAGTTCCGCAACATCACCGTCTCGGTTCCGAAGTAGACTGCGCGACGCTCAACGGCCCGTCGCGAAGATAGCGGCCAGTTCGTGCGG
>DATAUH010000275.1:0-14189 GCA_036268375.1 Bryobacteraceae bacterium
TAGCACTCGGGGCGTGCGCCGTTTTCGCCCAATCCAACGTTCGGCCGCAGTTCGAAGTGGCGTCGATTAAGCCGTCTGTTAGCCAAAGCATCCAGAACGTACGCCCGCTTCCAGGCCGCCTGACTGCCGACGCATCACTGCGGATGCTCATCCAGTATGCCTATGGGGTACAGCCTTTCCAGGTGGTGGACGCCGGGGGATGGTTGCGACTTGGGCGCTACGGAATCGACGCCAAGGCTGAGGGCAACGTGACCCGGAACCAAATGTTTCTCATGCTTCGATCGCTGCTCGAAGATCGCTTTCAATTGAAGACCCACCGCGCGACGAGCGAGATGCCGGTATATGCGCTGGTAGCCGTCAAAGGTGGGCTCAAACTGCCGCCTGCCAAGGAGACCGACTGCATCGACTCACCTACGGACGGCGCCCCGGAATGGGCTGGAGGAAGAGTGGCCCCGCCCGGGCAGACTTCTCGTGCTCCGGCATTATGCGGCTCAGCCGCTCTTACGTTGGTTCGCAATGCGCCGCTTCTGCCGGGTGGCGGTGCGCGGATGCAGGGCGCGAAGATTGCCATGCCGGAGCTAGTCCGCAAACTCTCGTTGATGCTCGACCAGAGCGTAATCGACAAGACTGGATTTACGGCACTATTCGACCTGCAACTGGACTTCGTGGCGGATGAGACCACCCCGGCAATGCCTCCGCCACCGCCAGGTTCCGACATGCCGGGCCCATCGCTGCAGCAAGCCCTCCGCCAGCAATTGGGGCTGCAACTCGAATCCACCAGGGGTTCAGTCGATGTCATCGTCGTCGACCACGCTGCGCGGCCGTCTGGCAATTGATACGAGATCCCGCGAGAGCCAAGGACCTGCTCACTCGAATTTCGCAAACACAATGCCAACAGGCGTCTCATGCCCGGCGCCGACATTCGTTGGTGAATCGGCCAATTTCCCTGAGTCTCACCATTACTCGGAAGTCACGCTAGCCGCGGGATACACGGGCCGAATCGCGCCTCCTCCCCCTGAAATCGCGCCGTCTTCTGCACCGCCTGTGTCCATATCGCCGGCCGTTTCCCGGTCCTGTATCGTAAACTGTAGTATTCCGGGGGGTATCAATGTTCGAATGTTTCCGGAAGGCATTGCCCGCGCTGCTGCTGCTGGCTCCTTCCGCTCTGTTAAACGCACAGGAACCGGCAACCGCGGGGGCTGGAAGCAAAGCCAGCAACGATAAATCCGTCACTGCGGCCGCGGTCGCTGCTTCCAAAGAAGATCCGGCGGCATTTGCGCGCGGGGCCACGGCCTACGTCACGTACTGCGCCGGATGTCACGGCGCGACCGCTCGCGGCGGACCAGGCGCGCCGGATTTGGTGCGCTCTCTGGTTGTGCTCGACGACGAGAAAGGCATTCTGATTTCGCCCATCTTGCGCAACGGCAAGCCAGACGCCGGAATGCCGAAGCTCGGTTTGAGCGAAGCGCAGATTTCCGATCTGGTCGCGTGGCTGCACGTCCAGACTTACGCCGCCGGGCATCGCAACACCTACGCGTTTCAGGATGTGCTGACGGGCGATCCCAAAAAGGGCGCGGCCTATTTTCAGACCACGTGCTCGGGGTGCCACTCAGCGACCGGCGATTTGAAGGGCATCGGCGCCCGCTATGATGGCTTCGCGCTACAAGCTCGCTGGCTCCAACCGCGCGGTGGACGCGGGGCGGGTGGAGGCGGTGGCGGGCGTGGTGGACGCGGCGGCGCAAACGCAGCGACCGCGGCCCCAAACAATCGTGGCACAACGACCGTAACGGTAACGCTACCATCGGGCCAGAAGTTCTCCGGCCCGCTCGATCGCGTCGATGATTTCAGCGTCTCCCTGCGCGATTCCGCGGGTGAATACCGCTCCTTCACGCGCGAGGGCGCGACGCCGAAAGTGGAAATCAACGATCCGTTGAAGCCGCACGTCGATCTGCTTTCGAAATACACCGACGCCGATATCCACAACATCACAGCCTATCTGGTGACCCTGAAATGAAGACTTCACGCTTTCTCTTGAGCGCGCTGCTTTCCGCCGCGCCCGCTTTGACCTTCGCACAAGGACTCACGCAAGCCGAGATCGCCAAGCCGAAACCAGATTCATGGCCGACTTATAACGGCGACTATTCCGGGCAGCGTTATAGCCCGCTCACCGACATCAACACGGGAAATGTGCACACGCTTTCGATGGCGTGGGCCACTCGATACGGAGCCGGCGGAGGCCGGGGCGGAGCGGCCGCAGGGCCTCCCCTCACCATTAAATCCACGCCGCTGTTGGTGAACGGCATCCTGTACTTCACCGCGCCCAACAACGTTTGGGCAGCGGATGCTCGCACCGGCCGCGAGCTCTGGCACTACCAATACCCGCCTAACACCGGCAGCACGATCGGAAATCGCGGGCTGGGCATGTACGGCAACTGGCTGTTCTTTGAAAGTCCGGATAGCAACCTGATCAGTCTCGACGCGCGCACGGGCAAAGAGCGCTGGAAGGTATCGATCGCCGATCCGAAGCTGGATTACACCTCGACCGTCGCGCCCGTCATCATCGGCAACCACGTGATCACCGGAATCGGCGGCGACCACATGGATAACCCGGGGTTCATTCAATCGCGCGATCCCGAAACCGGCGCCATGCAGTGGAAGTGGTGGACGACGCCGCGCAAGGGCGATCCGAACATGGATAGCTGGCCTGACGAATACGCCTCCGCTCACGGCACTGGCCAAGCCTGGATGCCCGGTACCTACGATCCGGAGTTGAACCTCTATATCGTGGGCACCGGAAATCCGAATCCCGTGATGGCGCAGCAGAGCCGCAAGGGCGACAACCTGTACACGTGCTCGATCGTGGCCTTGAATCCCGACACCGGCAAGATGGTCTGGTATTTCCAGGCATCGCCGCACGATGTGCATGATTGGGACGCGGTGGAAACACCGGTGCTGATCGACGGCACGATCGACGGCCAAAAGCGTAAGCTGGTGGCGCAGGCCAGTCGCAACGGATACTACTTCCTGCTCGACCGCGCGACCGGCAAGCAGATCGCGAGCGCGCCGTTCATCGACACGCTCAACTGGGCCAAGGGAGTGAACGCGAAAGGCGAACCCATTGGCGATCCGAAGAAGTATCCCACCACTGACGGTGTGCTGGTGTCGCCTTCTTCAAACGGCGCCACCAACTGGCAGGCGCCCAGCTTCAGTCCGCAAACCGGCCTGTTCTACGTCGGCACTAGCCGCTCCTGGAGCATGTACTACCTGATCGACACCGACGACCATCCTGAAGGCTGGGGCGGCCTCGACAGCGGCGTGGGCACCGAGGGCAATGCGCTCGAAGCGCTGGATTACCGCACTGGCAAGGTAATGTGGAAGCACGAATGGCCGAGCGGCGGCGGTGTTGTGAATCATCTCTCCACCGCCGGCAAGTTGCTCTTCACCAGCAACGGCCAGAACCTGATCGCCTTCGATGCGGCTAACGGCAAAATCCTGTGGCACTCCACGCTGATGGGAACGCCATCCGCCGGACCAATCTCGTACATGCTGGACGGCAAACAGTACATTCTGGCCGCGGCAGGCGATAGCCTCTACGCGTTCACCGTTAACAAGCCTGCGGAATAGCTTGCTGTACGCCGCCGATCCAGACGGCTTGTATCTGTAGTTGATTCGCCTCGATCGTGAACTGCACGACGTCCGCACGTTCGCCGGGCGCGAGGCCCAGCTTGCGCCCCGGCACGTTACCCGCCGCAGCCGCGTTGACCGTCGCCATGCGTACGGCGTCTGCAAGCGACACGCCCGCCATGCGCATCACATTGATAATTGCCCGGTGCATATGCAGCGCGCTGCCCGCCAGTTTCTCCGTACCGGCGAGCACCACGCGATCGTCTTCGGTCAAATCCACCGGTTGCTCGCCCAGGTAATAGCGGCCCGGCTTCGCGCCCGCCGGAGCGGAAGCGTCGGTCACCAGTACGGATCGCTCGACGCCTTTTGCGCGCACCGCAGTCTTCAGAAACGCATCGCCTACGTGGATACCATCAACGATGAAATCGGCCATCAGCCGGTCTTCCGCCAGTTGATCCCAAATGTAGTTCGGATGCCGCCGCATCACCGCATGCGCTCCGTTGCCCAGGTGAGTCGAAAGCGATGCGCCAGCCGAGACCGCATCGGCAATCTGCTGCGCATTCGCTCCCGTATGCCCAATCGACGCGACCACCCCGTCGGCCACGACCCGTTCCATGTATGCCGGCGCCTCCGGCCACTCGGGCGAGATGGTCACGATGCGCACGCGTCCGTCAGTCGCGTCCTGCCACGAGCGGTACTCGTCGAAATCGGGCTTGCGCACCCAGCGCTTCGGATGGGCGCCCCGCGGGCCATCTTCGCTGCCGATGTGCGGCCCTTCCACATGAAATCCATCGATCGCCGCGCCCTCCGCAATCGAATCCTTCGCACGTGAAAGATTGCATAGCGCCTTCCGCATATCGTCCGGCGCGCCCGTAATCACCGTTGGATAAAGCCGCGTGACGCCGTCCGCAATCTGCCGGCGAACCGCGCGCGCGATCTCGCCGTGCTCAACATCCGGGCAGTTGAAATCCACGCCGGCGAAGCCGTTCACCTGAATGTCGATCCAACCCGGCGCCAGGTAAACTCCCGGCGTCTCCCGCGCGGGACGCACCTCTCGAATCGTTTCGTCGAATTCGATCTCGACCGCGACCCCGCTCAGCGCATCAATGCCAAAACAGTTCACCCGCACTCCGTTTTATGCACAGTTTTGCCACGCTATCCCGCAGCTAACTGCAACTTTCCGCAAAGCAAAAAATCTGTTGAAAAGGAAAAACGCCAGCAGTTTTTGCAGTAGCATTCCCGCAATCCGCGGGTTACAAAGAGATAGACCATTAGGCGGCGGGACATCCGCGATGGCAAATCTCGGGGGAGGTGGCCATCCGCCTGTCCGCCGCCTAAGCTTCAAACCTTCCTACTTTGCTCCGACAGGTTGCGCCACATGCACCGGCGTCAACCAGTTGTGCGAATCCGGGCGCGACCCATCGATGACTCCGAAGAACGCCTGCTGCAGTTGTTCCGCAATCGGCCCGCGGCGCCCCTTGCCGATCTTGATGCGGTCGATCGACCGAATCGGCGTAATCTCCGCAGCCGTCCCGGAAAAGAACACTTCGTCCGCGATGTACAGCATTTCGCGCGGAACCAGTTGCTCCGAAACCGGTATGCCTAAGTCCGCCGCAAGCGTCAAAATCGCATCGCGCGTGATGCCCGGCAGCACTGAAGCGCCCAGCGGCGGCGTAATAATCTTGCCGTCACGCACCACGAACAGGTTTTCGCCGGAACCTTCGCTCACGTAGCCCGTCACGTCGAGCGCAATGCCTTCCACGTAACCGTTCGTCACCGCTTCCATCTTGATCAACTGCGAATTCATGTAATTCGCGCCCGCCTTCGCCAATGCGGGCAGCGTGTTGGGCGCCATGCGCGTCCAGCTGGAAACGCAAACATCCACGCCTTCCGCCAGCGCCTCTTCGCCCAAATACTTGCCCCAGTTCCAGCAGGCGATGTAAATCTCGATCGGGTTGTCGATTCCGTTAACGCCCACATCGCCGTATCCGCGCATCACAATCGGCTTGATGTAGCAGGAATCCATACGGTTCACGCGCACCACTTCCAGCATGGCGTCGGCAAGTTCGGTTTGCGAATGGCCTAGCTCCTCCATGCGATAAATCTTGGATGAATCGTACAGGCGTCGCACATGTTCGCGAAGGCGGAACACGGAAGGTCCGTCCGGAGTCGCATAGCAGCGTATGCCTTCAAACACGGAGCTTCCGTAGCTCACAACGTGCGAAAGCACATGAACTTGGGCTTCATTCCACGGAATGAAGCGGCCATTGTGCCAGATTTTCTCAGTTGGCGTCAGCATAAAAAAATTATAGCGAGGAACGCCGCGGGACGACTGAGCGCGGTGTAACATCATCGCTCGGTGCGGTCGAACGATCCCGCGAAGCAGCGGCCAAACAATAGCCAGGCTGCGCTGGCGAAGCCCGCTTCATCTACCGGTCAGCCGCGGAGTCGGTGATAGCATAAACGTTGCTCCACAAGATCGCCGACGCCCTCATCGCCTACGGACCTCTTGGCGTCTTCCTGCTTTCTCTCCTCGATTCCCTGGGTATCCCACTGCCGGCGGCCATCGACGCGTTGCTCGTCGCCGTTGCCTGGAAAACCCCGGATCGCGCGTATCTCACCGCAGGTCTTGCAACTGCTGGCTCGCTAATCGGCAACATCGGGCTCTTCGCCGCGGCGCGTGGCGGCGGCCGCCGTTGGGTCAAGGAAACAACCGAGCCAGACAAGCAGCGCTTCCGCCGCTGGTTCAATCGTTACGGTCTTGTCACCGTTTTCATCCCTGCGCTCTTCCCCATTCCGCTGCCGCTCAAAATCTTCGTCATCTCTGCCGGCGTCCTGCGCACCAGCTTCGCCAAATTCCTCGCCGTCGTCGTCCTCGCCCGCCTCATTCGCTTCTTCGGGGAAGCCTACCTCGGCGTCAAATTGGGCGAAAACGCTCAGGCTTTCCTGCAACACAACGCGTTCACCATCATTGGTGTTGCGATCGCGTTTGCGGCCGCGCTGCTATGGGCAATCCGGCTGAATGACCGGCGCCGGAACGCTACAATACTTTAGGCGACGCCCTGCGCGGCGCTTGCGCATCACCATTCCATGCCCAAACGAATCGCAGTCGTAGAAGATGAAGCGGAACTGGCCGCGCTGATCGATTACAACCTGCGCCGCCACGGCTATGAGCCGCATCTCTTCAACGGTTCGAAGGGCGTCTTGAAGGCCTTGGAACAGCTCAAGCCGGACCTGGTGCTGCTCGACGTCATGCTCCCCGACGTCGATGGTTTCGAAGTCTGCCGTTCCATACGCCAGTCGAGCACCCTCGGCCGCGTACCGGTGCTCTTTCTGACCGCGCGTTCCGAAGAAGTCGATCGCGTGCTTGGTCTCGAAATCGGCGGCGACGACTACATGACCAAGCCGTTTAGCCCGCGCGAACTGATCGCGCGCGTGAAGGCTCATTTGCGGCGCGAGGAGATGGACGCAGAGCCCGGAACTACCCGCATCGGTCCGTTCGAGCTCGATCGCGGCGCGCGACGGGTTTTTCTGAACTCCAAAGAGCTCACGCTCACCTCCACCGAGTTCAACCTGCTCGAATTCTTCCTTACGCACCCTGGCCGCGCCTACAGTCGCGAACAGTTGCTCGAGGCGGTCTGGGGCGAACAGCGTTACGTGACGCCGCGCACGGTCGACGTACATGTTCGCCGGTTACGCGAACAGATCGAAGAGCAGGCGGAAAGTCCGAAGTTCCTCACCACCGTCCGCGGCTTCGGCTACCGCTTCGAAGAGGCCTCCGCTTAAACCCAAATTCACTGCTTATTAACCGTATCGTAATCAGCCCGCTGTTACCGTTACTGTCATGAAGAAGATTCTGGTGATCGAAGATGATGCGGATCTCTTCTCACTACTGAAGTACAACCTGGAAAAAGAGGGTTTTGCCCTCACCGGATTGCAAACCGGAAAAGGCGCCGTCGATCTGTGCCGGCAGGTACGCCCTGACCTCATCCTTCTCGACATCATGCTGCCCGACTCCGACGGCCTCGATATCTGCAAGGGCATTCGTAAAGATCCCGATTTGGCCGCCATTCCGATCATCTTTCTGACCGCTCGCGCCTCGGAAACCGACCGTATTGTCGGTCTCGAACTTGGCGCTAACGATTACGTGGTGAAGCCGTTCTTCGTTCGCGAACTGATCGCGCGCATCAAACTGCAATTCCGCAATCAGAATGCGCCCGCGCGCGTGCTGGAGGTCGGCGGCCTTGAGCTCGACACCACCAGCCGCCAGGTGCGTCTGCACGGTTCGCCGCTCGCCCTGACCGCCACCGAATTCCGCCTGCTCGAATTCCTGATGAGCCGTCCCGGCGTCGTCTTCAGCCGCGAACAGTTGCTGAACTCCGTTTGGGGCCAGGACCGCGCCATCACCGACCGCGCCGTCGATGTATACGTCCTACGTTTGCGCCAGAAGATCGAAACCGATCCCGCAAGCCCGGTCCTGATTCATTCCGTGCGCGGTTTCGGTTACACCTTCGAGCCGCGGCGCGCCATGGCCGTCTAGCCTCGTGCCCAGCAGTCAGACTTTTTCAGCCGCCAGCGATCGGCGTCAGCTCTTGACGTTGCTGATCGCTGGCTGAGAGCCGCCAGCCCAAAATCGAACCGCCTGTCCCCGCGTCGATGCCGCCATTCAGCAGCTACTCAACCCCATCGCGTCCTAGCCGAGCTGATAGCCGACAGCGGATCGCTGAAAGCAGAAAGCCAGCCCTTCCAGTACCGTCATTCCCCCAAACCTCTTAGCCCAGTCTCGCGAACTGGGAGTTTCGGTTCATTCTCTTAAAGATCTGTGCGGATCCGCCGATCTCTCCAAGTGAACGGTAATGTGTAGTCCCGCCGTTGTACAGAGGAGATTGAGTGAATCGAACGTCTTTGGGAGTATGCCTGTTTGCCATGGGAATCGCCGCGGCTCAGGCGCAGGATGGTGCATCTGTGGCGAGCAGCGCGGTTGCGGAAGCTCCGCCCGTCGTTGCCGATGATGACTCCGGCGGTGTTCCGGATGCCTTTCACGGACTTCTGAACCGCTTCCAGTTTCACGGCGCCTTTGCGCAAGGCTTCGTCTACGGTTCCGGGAACAATTACCTCACCATGAACACCAATTCGGGCAGCGCACGCTGGTCCGAGGGTGCCCTGAACCTGAGTATTCCCATCAATGATAATTTCCATGTTGGCGCGCAGATTCACTCGTACGTCATGGGGCAGATCGGCCGCGGAAACCTGCAGGTCGATTGGGCGTACGCGGACTATAAAGTCAACGAATGGCTCGGTTTCCGTGCGGGTAAGTTGAAAGCAGCATCCGGACTTTTCAGCGAACTGGAAGGCACGGATACGCTCTACAACTGGGCCCTTCTTCCACAAGGCATCTACGAGGCCGAGTACCGCAGCTTCAATCTGCCGGTTATAGGCGGCGAAATTTATGGGGCCGGGCCGTTGCCGAAGCTTGGCCGCATTTCCTACCAGTTGTACGGTGGCGAACGCAAGGTCGATTCGAGCGATGGGTCGCCCCTGGATTGCTGGGAGTTGTATCAAATCAACGAAGGCAAGATGAGAGGGCCGAATTACGGGGGCAAACTGCGTTGGGACACGCCGCTGCGTGGTTTGACAACGGCCGTCTCCTACGACCATACGCGCACCTACACAGACAAAGCGTACTTCCCCACTTATCCGCAGTACACTTACTTTTCCCTCGACTCTGTCATCGGGGCGGAGGTCTACTCGGTGGAGTATCAAAGAGGCAGACTGGACCTGTCGGCTGAAGGCCGGCATACGGCTCTTTGGTCTTCCGCGGTTCAGGAGACGATGCCCCGGAACGCGTGGTATGTGATGGGCAGCTACCGCTTGCGTGAAAAACTGACGCTTGGATCCTACTTTTCCCGTATCGTGGGCGTCAATGGAGACGACGTTTTCAGCTGGAGCTATTACCAGCCCAGCAACCCCGCTTTCTACAGCAACGACTTTGTGGCGAACGCGCGTTATGACGTAAATCGGTATGTCTACGTCAAGGGCGAAGGCCACTATATCGATGGCGAACTGGGAGCGTTTTTCCCCGCATCCAACCCCAACGGGCTGCAGAAAGTCACCCGCTTGGCCATCCTCCGCGTAGGATTTACTTTCTAACGCATGGACATTCGTAGCATCGCTCGAACGATTGGCAGAAAGCGATCGCTCTGCACCCTTTGGGTAGCGATCGCCCTTGCTGCGCTGCTTGGTGCGCCGCAAACCGCGTCTGCCAGCGAAATCATGTTCGTTGTCAATCCCAAAGTGAGGGTGAACGAAGTTTCGCTTGGCGAATTGCGCGAAATCTTCTTAGGGGACGTCAATTCGCTCGCCGGAGCGCGCGTGAATGCCGTCTTCCTGCAGAAGGGACCGGTCCATGAGCTCTTTCTGAAGACCATCGGAAAGACCCAGAGCGGCCTGGAATCAGTCTGGCGGCTGCAGGTCTTCACAGGCAAGGGTCTCCGGCCGCGAAGCTTCGCCGATGAGGACGCCGCAATTGCCTACATTGTCGCCACTCCCGGCGCGATCGGTTACGTCGGCTCCGGCAAGCCGGCTCCGGGCATCAAAGTGCTCAAATTGAAATAAAGTTCTACGCCCTATACTTTTACTGAGTCTTTCGTACCGGCTGGCGCGTAATATCTGAAATGCGCGCAGTAATCCTGGCTGTTTTGTCCACTTCTCTGGCGCTTGCTCCGGCGCCCGCTCAGGAACCCGCCTTTCGCGCCGAGGTTCACCTCGTCACCGTCGGATTTTCCGTTCGCGATTCATCCGGCCGCCTGGTGTCCACTCTTGCCCAGGACGATTTCGAGATTCTCGAAGACGGCGTGCCCCAAAAGATCTCCTTCTTTGCTCATAGCGCCGATGTTCCTTTGGACCTCGGTTTGGCCGTCGATTTTAGCGGCAGTCAGGACAATTTCGTCAAGCCTCACCACAAAGATCTCGCCACCTTTCTCAAAGATGTTCTGGCTTCGCGTGATCGGGTCTTCCTTGTCTGTTTTGGAAATCATGTTCGAGTGGCGCAGGACTTCACCGCTCAATCCGAAGACGTGATCTCCGCGCTGCACCGCTTCGAAAAAGAGGGAGGCGGCGGACTCTTTGAATTCGCTTCCCAGGAGCGGCGCACTTTGGGCACGGCCTTCTACGACGCCATCTTCTATTCCATCGACCAGCGCCTCGCCAAATCCGACGGCTCCCGCAAAGCCCTGATCGTCTTCAGCGACGGTGAGGACAACTCCAGCGGTCATCACATGCTGGAGGCGATCGAAGCTGCCCAAACCAACGACGTAACGCTTTATCCGATTCGCTATACCGAAAAGCTCAAAGGCGGCCCCATCGCCCGCAATCGATACGGCAAGGAGGTCATGGCCCGCATCGCCAAAGAGACTGGCGGCCTCGACTTCGACGCTCGAGGCAAAAACCTCGCCGAAAGCTTCGCCAAAATCGGCGAAGAACTGCACTCGTCCTACCGCCTGGCTTATCACTCCAGCAATCCGGTCGCGGACGGTAGCTTTCACAAAGTTCTGGTGCGTGCGAAGGCGCCCGGTTATGTCATTCGCGCCAAGACCGGCTACTATGCGCGCTAACTCCGGCTCATCAGGTTGTTACTCAGTCAGATGAATTCAGAGACAACTCAATCGACGGCGTGTAAACCAGCGAATTGTGGATCAAACAGGATCTGGCCGCGCGCAGGATGCCCTCCGCATGACTACTGTCGAGACCCGGAGCAATCACTTCGACTTGATATGCGCTCAGGCGCGCTGGAGGCTTCGTCTTCTGCGCCGCTACCCGGACCTTCAACTGATCGGCCGGCAAGTTATGCATACGCAAATACTGCGCGGCATAATAAGCCGAGCACGTGGCGAGCGCTGCCATCAAGAGCTCCGGCGGCGTCATCCCGGCATCGTCGCCCCCGTTGGTCAGGGGCTGGTCGCAAATCAGGCGGTGTCCGCGCGCCGCAACTTCGTACTTCGCGTCCGTCAGTCTTTCGGCGATTACTTCCATAGCTCACTTCATTTCACCAGATGCGCCCCTTCCGTGAAAGGCGGATCACCGGCGTATATTCCTAAGCCCGAGTCAAACTGCGCCTACTGAAGGAACGCCTCTGTCCGGTCGCCCATCACTTGCAGTACGTTCAGCAGGTCATGACCCGCATCCAGCACGTGCAGCTCGACATTGGTGCGGCCGGCCGCGAATTCCTGCGAAAAACTTGCCGGCACTACATCGTCGAGCGCTCCATGGAAGATCAGGCAAGGCTGTTTGACCGCGGGAAAGTCTTCGTAGAGCAGCCCGTCCTCGAGCAGTTGGTAGCCGATTGCCCGATTGCGACCCTCGCCGTAATGAAAAACCTCGAGCCTCCCGCTTTTTTGCCACTTTTCCGTCACCTCCGGGCCCAAACGCAGCGGCCACCGGCGCGCAAAAGCGAAAGCCGGAGCCAGTAAAACGACGCGCTCCACTTCGGCGTGCCGGGCGGCGTACAAAGCCGCCAGATATCCGCCCATGCTCGAGCCGATGAGTGAAATCTTGCCCTCGCCGGCGGCGTGGCGCGTCACTTCGAGCTGCCGCGAGATTGTCAGCCCATCAAAATTGCCCTCTTCCAGGTCGGGAACGGATACGGTGTGCCCTGCGGCTTCCAACCGGTGCTGAAAATAGCGCGCCTTACTGGAGTCCGGGCTCGACGCGAAGCCGTGCAGGTAGACGATGTGTTTCATATGCGCGCGGCGATCGGGTTCGTCGCTACTTTTTGATGGGAACCGTCGGGGGAGGCGTAGCAGGCGGAGGCGTATCGGGCACTTCGGTGAATTTCAGCTCCGAATCCGACGAAAATAGCCGGAAAACTCCGTAACGATAGACGTTTTCCGTGATGACCATGCCGTCGATGACGTGCCGGTGCACCACCGCGGCCGGCGCCAGAAACCCGTGGCTCGTCATCGTGTAGTCTACGCTGGCTTCGTCGCGAATTTTGCGCTTCGACTGTACATACTCCGCCCAAGCCTGTATGCGCAAGGGCAGCCCGTCCGAGGCGCGCACCCAAAGCGTTCCCGAAAGCGCTTGTCTCACGGCTTGGCGGCCCCGGAATTCGAGTTCGCCCGCATCCGTCGAGCTCTGCTTCCAGTTCAGAACCATTGCCGCGTCCGCGCCTATGCGCGCCTCGCCCGCCGGCTTGATCTCCATTCCTTCCATCCCGCGCTTAGTGAATGCCAGAAGGATCAGGCCATAGTCGCTTGCCACGTCCACAAGCCCATACTTCGCGTATTCCTGTAGCATTCGCTTGCGCATACTATCGTCTTGCGAGCGAATACCGAGCGTCAGCTCGCGCCGCGCCGCTTCCCGCGATCGAACCTCCTTGCCGTCGACCGATTCCACTTTGCGAAACTCGAACAGGTTCTGTGAGTCGGAATTCTTAAGATGGCCAACGCTGTACTCGGAAACCACCTCGTGGGAAACCAAACGGGGTTTCGGCGGTGTTACGTTTCCCTTGTTTCCAAAAGTGACAATGCGTGAGGGAGGCAGCGCAGCCTGTTGCGTTAACGTCTCCTGGGCTACCGTCTTCGGGAGGTTCTCCTGAAATACTGCCGCCTCCTCGTTAATACGCGTCAGGATCTGAGACGTGGACATTTGGCAGCGCGCCGGCCCCCCCAAAATGGCTAAAATCGCTGCTAAAGCCAGACTTCTCATAGGTTTATTGTACGCCGGGGGAGTGTAAAACGGCCTAAATCAAATTTATTTACCGTGGGGGCTTGCGTCGAGTGTAAAGGCTCTGTTATTCTCAAGAAGTCGCCAGTTGAGGATCGAAAGCAGGAAGTAAGCGAAAGACACCTGCGGCGCGAAAAGCGGTTGCGGTGTTTGGGCGACTGTGGTACAAAGATAAGCGATCCTCTGTAAGGAACGGTAACAAAACCTGGCCGGGCCACCGGCGGGGCGGAATACGGCCTTCCTGTTTGGTTCTTTAAATCAAGTTTCTCAAGTTTATTAATCACGAGATGTAATAAGCTCTTGTGATTAGCAAGTTTCGAGGCCTGCGTCTCGATCCGGTTTGTCGATCATTCCGGTGTCGAGCGTACAGATCTTTGACAATCTGGTTGGATGCAGTAAAGAAGAACTCGTCAGTTCTCTGAGTCAACCGGGGCGATTTTTGCAAACTCAAAACTTCAAATGAGAGTTTGATCCCGGCTCAGAATCAACGCTGGCGGCGCGCCTAACACATGCAAGTCGAACGAGAAAGTGGAGCAATCCATGAGTAAAGTGGCGTACGGGTGAGTAACACGTGGGTAATCTACCCTTTGGTGGGGAATAACTCTGGGAAACCGGAGCTAATACCGCATAATCCTGAGAAGGAAAAGCAGCAATGCGCCGAAGGAGGAGCCCGCGGCCGATTAGCTAGTTGGTAGGGTAATAGCCTACCAAGGCAAAGATCGGTAGCCGGCCTGAGAGGGCACACGGCCACACTGGCACTGAAACACGGGCCAGACTCCTACGGGAGGCAGCAGTGGGGAATCTTGCACAATGGGGGAAACCCTGATGCAGCGACGCCGCGT